>CACXCJ010000052.1 GCA_902766175.1 uncultured Lachnospiraceae bacterium | reverse complement strand
CCCTTATCAACGGAATGATGCATGTGATCCTGGAGGAGGGACTGCAGGATCAGAAATTTATTGAGGAGCGCACCGAGAACATTGAGGAGATGAGGAAGGCGGTCGAGCCGTATACGGCGGAGAAGGCCGCGGAAATCTGCGGTGTCGACCCGGATCAGCTCAGGGAGGCGGCGAGACTTTATGCGACCGCCGGAAACGCCGCGATTCTCTACTGCCTCGGCGTGACGGAGCACTCCAGCGGCACGGAGGGCGTCATGTCTCTCGCGGACCTCGCCATGATGTGCGGCATGATCGGGCGGCCCGGAACGGGCGTGAACCCGATCCGCGGACAGAACAACGTCCAGGGCGCGTGCGACATGGGTGCTGACCCGGAGAAATTCCCGGGCTACCAGCGTCTCTCGGACCCGAAGGTGCTCGAGAAGTTTGAGAAGGCCTGGGGCACGAAGCTGAACCCGAGACCGGGTGTGAAGGCGACCCAGTGCTTTGACCGGATGATCACCGGAGACATCAAGGGCCTGTTCATTTTCGGAGAGGATCCGGTCCGGACGGACCCGGACACAAACCATGTGATTGAGGCGTTAAAGTCGCTCGACTTCTTCGTGATCGACGAGCTGTTCATGACGGAGACCGCAAAATACGCGGACGTGATACTTCCGGGACGCTCCTACGCGGAGAAGGAGGGAACCTTCACCAACACGGAGCGCCGCGTGCAGCGCGTGCGGAAGGCGGTGGAGATCGCCGGGGACACGAAGCCTGACACGGAGATCTTCACGGAGATCATGAACCGGATGGGCTATCATCAGCCGTCCCTGACCTCCGCGGAGATCATGGACGAGATCGCGTCTGTGACGCCGTCCTTTGCCGGCATCAGCCACGAGAGGCTGGACAGCGAGGAGGTCGGCGGGCGCGGGCTTCAGTGGCCGTGCACCGGAAAGGATCACCCGGGAACGAGAATCATGCACGTGGGAAAGTTCGCGCGCGGAAAGGGCCTCTTCCGGCCGGCCGCATACCGGGCGTCCTGTGAGCTGCCGGATGACGGATTCCCGCTGCTCCTCATGACTGGGCGCATCCTGTACCACTACAATGCCTGTGCCATGACGGACAAGACGGAGGGCATCAACGAGATCGCGCCGGAGGCTTTCATCGAGATGAACACGGCTGACGCGGAGAAATACGGAATCACCGACGGGGAGATGATCGGAATCGCCTCCCGGAGAGCCGAGATTTTCGCGCGCGCAAGAGTTTCCGGCAAGACGAGACCGGGCGATGTCTGGATGCCGTTCCACTACCTGAGGGCCGGTGCAAACTGGCTCACGCACGACGCACTGGACAATATCTCCGCGACGCCGGAATACAAGGTGTGTGCGGTGAAGGTGCGGAAGCTCACCGTAGAGGAAACGGATCGGGCGAGGGCCGTGGCAAGAGATACGCTTGCGAAAAAGGTACGGAAATGAGTGAGGAAGTTTTCCAGTGGCCGGAGGACAGAGATCCGGCCCCGGAAATCAGGGATCTGACTGAGGACGGGAGTCTCACCGGCGGACTTTTGGTCCGCGTCATAAGGAGAACGGGAGAGGACCGGGCGGGAGAGGCGCTGCTCCTGAAGGAACAGGCGCTCCGGATTGTGCTCGATGGAAAGCGCATGACGCGTCTCGTCTGCACGGGAGCAGATCTTCCGGCGCTTGCGGCCGGGTGGCTCCTGACTTCCGGATTCATCTCCCGCGCGTCGGACCTTGCCTCTCTCAAGATCACAGGTGCCGGGCAGGAATTCCTGGCGGAGGCAGAGCGCAGGACGAAGACGGCGCAGAGAACCATGGCACCGGTCTGCGCCCGGAAAATCCGCCGGGAGTGGCTCTTTCATCTCGCGGACACCTTCCGGGTGGAGCAGCCGCTCTATCTTGCGACGCATTCGATCCACAGCTGCATCCTGAGCCGGTCCGGGAAAGTGCTCTATCTCTGTGAGGATATCGGCAGACATAACGCGCTGGACAAGGCCGCAGGCTACGCAATCCTGCACGGCATTCCTCCGGCAGAGTGCGAGGTTTACCTGAGCGGGCGCCTTCCGGTGGACATGGTGGAGAAGGCGCTCCGCGCGGGTTTCCCGGTTCTTGCCGGAAAGGCGCTTCCGACCGCCGAGGCGGTGGAGTTCGCATCCGCCTTCGGGCTTCTGCTTGCCGGACGGGCGGGAGCGGAGTCCTTTGAAGTGTTCTGCGGTGAAAAAAAACTGATCTGAGGACCGCCCTGAGTTTTTTGTCGGAGCGGAATCGGTTATAATGAGACAAGCGCATCCCTGCGGACTTCCCGCGGGGATGCCTTTCGGAGGCGGATAAGCGCTGGTGTGCTTCGCGGTCTTCAAAACCGTTGCGGGGAGTTAGCAGCTTCCTGGATGGGTTCGATCCCCATCCCCTCCGCTGATGCAGGAGAAGTCGTTCAGGAATCACGGGACAGGGGAACAGAAAATGAGGCAGAAGCTTCTGGCAGAGATTCCGAAAATGGATGTTCTGCTTGGAAAAGAGGAGGCTGCCGGGGCAGCTGCAAGGTGGGGCAGGGGATCCGTCGCGGATGCCCTGCGTTCCGTTACGGGGAAAATCCGGCGGGAGATTCTGGCGGGGGAGAGAGACGAAATTCCCGCGGCGGACGACATCCTCCGCGAAGCACTCCGGAGCCTGGAAGGGGGCTGCACGCCCGCTCTCCGGCCGGTGATCAACGGGACGGGCGTCATTCTGCATACGAATCTCGGCCGTGCGCCGCTCTCCCTCCGCGCGCTGGAAGCCGTCCGGGACGCAGCGTCGCACTACACCGATCTGGAGTATGATCTCACAAGGGGAGGCCGGAACTCCCGCCAGGCGCACATCTCGAAGCTTCTCCGGCTGCTCTGCGGTGCGGAGGACGCAATCGCAGTGAATAACAACGCCGCGGCGATTTTTCTCTCGCTCTCGGCACTTGCCCGGGGGAAGGAGGTCCTCATTTCGCGCGGGGAGCTCGCGGAGATCGGCGGGTCGTTCCGGATTCCGGAAATCTGCGGCGAGAGCGGAGCCGTGCTCCGGGAGGTCGGCTCCACGAACTGCACACGGATTTCGGACTACCGGAGGGCACTCGGGGAGAACACGGGCGCCGTTCTCAAGGTTCACGCGGGCAATTACCGGGTCGAGGGATACACGGAGGCCGCGGGAGCTGCCGAGCTCGCGGCGCTTTCGCGGGAAGCGGGAATCCCGTTTCTCTATGACCTCGGAAGCGGCGTCTTCGCGGGGCTTGAGAGATACGGCGTCGATGAGCCGCGGATCCCCGAGGTCCTGAGAGAGGGCGCGGATCTCGTGACGTTCAGCGCGGACAAGCTCCTCGGCGGCGCACAGGCGGGAATTATTGCGGGGAAGGCGGAGCTTGTCGGGAAGATGAAGCATCACCCCCTCTACCGCGTGCTCCGCGTGGACAAGATGACGCTCGCTGCAGTGGAGGCGACGCTCGAGGAGTACCGGGATCCTTCCGGTGCCGTGCAGAATATTCCGACGCTCGCCATGATCGCGGAGCCGGAGGAGGTCCTCAGGGAGAAGGCGGAGAGACTCCTTGGAATGCTGCGGGAAGCGGACCCGTCCGGGAGGCTGCTCCTCTCGGCGGAGCCGTGCTCTGACAGGACCGGCGGCGGCACCGCTCCGCTGACAGACCTGCCGGGCTATGCGGTGACGGTCCGTGTCGCAGTGCCGTCCGGGAACATAAAGGATGAGACGGAACTTGAGGCAGCGCTTCGAAACGCGAGGTATCCGCTGGTGTCGTTCCTGCGCCAGGAGAGACTCTGGATCTCTGTCCGGACGCTGCTGGACGGGGATTCCGAGCGGATCGCGGAGGATTTCCGGGCGCTTCTGTGAGGAAGCTCCGGGCGCTTCTGTGAGAAAGTTCAGGCGCTTCTATGAGCGGTTTCAGGGCGGATGACGCAGAAAGAAAAAAAGGATCCGGGCGATTTTTCCGGGCGGATGCGCTGATCCTTGCGGGTGGGAAAAACTGCCGCATGGAGGGGCGTTACAAGGGAGATCTGAAGCTCTGCGGGGAGACCTTCATGGACCGCCTGATCCGGGAAATGCGGAAGGTCTCGGAGAAAATCTATATTTCCTACGGAGAATCCTTCCGCGGGGAGAAGGCAGGGTGCATCGTGGTGCGGGACATCCATCCCGGGCTGGGGCCGGTCTCCGGACTGGAAGCGGGACTTTCCGCGTGTGAGACACCGTACCTTCTCACCGCCGCGTGCGACATGCCGTATCTTGAGGCCGGCTTCTACCGGATGCTGATCGAAGGCGGAGAGAAGAGGCGGCTTGAGAGGGGAAAGTACCCTGACTGCATTGTTCCGGTGCTTTCCGGGAGACCGGACGTTCTTGCGGCAGTCTACGGAAAAAGGGCGCTTCCTGTCTTCCGGGAGATGATTCGGGCGGGAATTTACCGCCCGCGCGCGGCCTTTGGGGAGCTCGACACGCTCTATGTTCCGCTGGAACCGGATTCCCCGTACGCGCGGATGCTTCAGAATATCAACACACCTGCGGAGTACCGGGCGGCGCTGGAAGAGCACGGAGGCGCGCAGGCGCATCTGGATTCTGACGAGGACTGAGAAATATGCGGAACTGTATCATCGGAACAGCAGGCCACGTGGATCACGGGAAGACCTGCCTCATCAAGGCCCTGACCGGGACGGACACGGACCGGCTGGCGGAGGAAAAACGGAGAGGCATCACAATCGAGAACGGGTTTGCGAGCCTCCCGAACGAGAGGGGCCTCCGGATCGGGATCATCGACGTGCCGGGGCACGAGCGGTTTATCCGGAACATGCTGGCCGGGATCGGCGGCATTGACCTCGTGCTCCTCATCATTGCCCTGGATGAGGGCGTCATGCCCCAGACGCGGGAACACTTTAATATTTTAAAAATGCTCGGCATCCGGAGAGGGATCATCGTCTTTACCAAAAAGGACCTCGCGGACGCAGAGCTCTCCCGCATGGCACAGGAGGAGACGGACGAGCTGGTGAG
Source organism: uncultured Lachnospiraceae bacterium (assembly GCA_902766175.1). Lineage (GTDB taxonomy): Bacteria > Bacillota > Clostridia > Lachnospirales > Lachnospiraceae > Moryella. The sequence continues at coordinate 28,023 of CACXCJ010000052.1, read as the reverse complement.
GGGGAGCTTTCTCGAGAAGGCACCGCGGATCTCTGTCTCCGCGCTCACGGGAGAAAACATCCCGGAGCTTAAGAACCTGATTCTCGATGCGGTCCGGGAGACGGCAGTGCGCCGGGAGGATCCGGACGCGTTTTTCCTTCCGGTGGACCGGGTCTTTACGCTGAAGGGGATCGGCACCGTTGTGTCGGGGACACAGACGGAGGGCTCCCTTGCGGCCGGGGACGAGCTGATGCTCTATCCGGAGGAGCGGCTGGTCCGCGTGCGCTCGATTCAGAGCTACGGGGAGCAGGAAACGGAGGCGCCTGCCGGGCAGCGGACGGCCCTGAATCTGGCGGATATCGGGAAGGAGGAAATCAACCGGGGAGATGTGCTCGCGCGCCCCGGAAAGCTCCTTCCGTCCCTCATGCTGGATGCAAAGGTGCGTCTTTTTCCGGACACGGCGCGCACGTTAAAAAACAACAGCCGCGTGCACCTGAGCTTTGGTGCGGCGGGAACGAGCTGCAAGGCGGTGCTCCTCGACCGGGACGAGATTTCTGCGGGGGAAGAGGCGTACGTGCAGTTCCGCTTTGAAAAACCCGTCGCGGTGCGGAAGGGCGACCGCTTCATTGTCCTCTTCTACTCTCCCGTGGAGTCCTTTGGCGGCGGGGAGTTTCTCGAGGTGGACGCGAAAAAGCACAGGAGAAACCAGGAGGCCGTCATCCACAGTCTCTCTCTACGGGAGAGCGGGAGCGAGGAGGAGAAAGCAGAGGAGGAATTAAGGGAGTACAGCGACCGGATTCCTTCCGTGAAGGAGCTCTCCGTCCGGCTGAATCTTACGGAGGAGCGGACCAGGAGCCTGCTTCTCGAGCTGAAGGAGAGTAAGCGCGCCATCCAGATCGGGACGGACCGCTTCATTCACATGGATTTCTGGAAGGTCATCGCCTCGCAGTCGGAAAAGCTCCTTCAAAAATTTCATGAGGAGAATTCCGTGATCCGGCAGATGGACAGAGCGGAGTTCTTTAACCGCCTGAGCAGCCGCTTTGCGATCCGGAAAAACCAGCAGGAGCTTATCTTAAGCGAGCTCACGAAGCGGAAAATTCTCCAGATTTCAAACGGCGGCGTCATGCTCTACGGCATCGACACGACGCCGGATGCGGAAATTGCCAGGATCGCGGAGGGGCTTCTTGAGGTCTACCGGAGAGCGGGCTTTGAGGTCCCGTACACGGAAAAGCTCGCTGCGGGATACCGGAATCCGAGACAGATCCGGCAGATCCTCTCGGATCTCGCGAAGAGGGGCAGACTTGTCCGGGTCGATGCCACGGCCTACATGGCGCCGGAGCACTGGGAGCACGTGCTTGACGTGCTCTACCGGAAGCTGGACCGGGACGGGCAGATCACGCTGGCGGAGTACCGGGATCTTCTTCACACCTCGCGGAAGTATTCCCAGATGCTTCTCGAGTCCTTTGACCGGCGGAAGTACACGAAAATGGACGGAGAGGTACACGTGAAATTAAAGGAGAGGGGGCAGACGGATGCAGGACCGGTACGGACGGAAAATTGACTACCTGCGGATTTCCATCACAGACCGCTGCAACCTGCGCTGCCGCTACTGCATGCCGGATGGAATCGAGAAGGTCCCGATGAGCCGGATCCTCACCTATGAGCAGATCCTTCTCATCGCCGAGGCGTGCACGAGGATCGGAATCACGAAATTCAAGGTGACGGGCGGAGAGCCGCTCGTGCGGAAGGGCTGCATCGGATTTGTGAGGCGCCTGAGGAGTCTCCCGGGCGTCCAGCAGGTGACGATGACGACAAACGGCATTCTTCTCGCGGAAAATGCCGCCGCCTTGAGAGAGGCGGGGCTTGACGCCGTGAACGTGTCCCTGGATACGGCGGACCCGGAGCGCTTCCGGCAGATCACCGGCGGCGGGGAGCTGGAGAAGGTACTCGCTGGAATCCGCGCGGCTCAGGATTCCAGGATCCCGGTGAAGCTCAACACGGTTCTTCTCTCGGGCGGGGATTCGGAGGAGTGGCGGGACGTCCTCTCCCTTGCGCGGGACTTGTCGGTGGATGTCCGTTTCATCGAGCTTATGCCGATCGGATTCGGAAGGACGCTGCCGGGGTTCAGCGGGGAAGCGCTTCTTTCAGAGCTGGAAAGGGAGTTTCCGGGCATGGAGCCGGACACGCGGGTGCACGGAAACGGCCCCGCGAGATATTACCGGATTCCGGGCTTCCCCGTAAGCGTCGGGTTTATCAGCGCGATTCACGGGAAATTCTGCGCCTCGTGCAACCGGATCCGCCTGACGTCCCAGGGGCTTCTGAAGCCCTGTCTCTGCTACGGGGACACTGTGGATCTGAGGCCCCTCCTGAACCGTGCGGCGGAGGACTGCAGCGCAGGAAGCGCTGCCGCAGGGAAGCCGGCCGCAGGGGCGGATGCGGCTTTTGCGGAGAGCGCGGCAGCCTCAGGAGATGGAGCGGAAGATCTGCTTACGCGCCTTTCGGGGGAGATTTCCCGCGCGGTGCTGGAGAAACCCGCACAGCACTGCTTCGGCAGGGACGGAGGCGTCACAGAGGAGAGGGGCATGAGCCAGATCGGCGGATGATGCGCCGCGGAGGCGGCGAAGGCGCGCCGGAGAGCTTGAGGCAGGCGCCGTGCCCGGAGGATGCAGCGAAGAGACAGAGAAGACAGCGAGGACAGAGAAGGCAGTTCGGATCGGAATGCCAGGCAGGAGAAGAGCAGGATGGAAACGGGAAAGATTCTTGCAGTCTGTATGAGTCATGAGAAGGGAACCCAGAAGGTTCCGGAGGAGAAGGTTCTGCTTCAGGCGGACTGGGGCCTCTCGGGCGATGCCCACGCGGGGCACTGGCACCGGCAGGTGAGTCTCCTCTCCGCGGAGAAAATCGAGGAGTTCCGCGCGCGGGGAGCGGAGGTCGGATTCGGCGCGTTCGGGGAAAATCTCGTCGTGAGCGGCATCGACCTCCGCGGCCTTCCGGTCGGGACGCGCCTCTCTGTCGGAGCGTGCCTGCTCGAGGTCACCCAGATCGGAAAGGACTGTCACAGCCACTGTGCGATCTTTCAGAAGGTCGGCGACTGCATCATGCCGCGGGAGGGGATCTTTGCGAGGGTCCTGAAGGGCGGGTCGGTGCGCCCGGGAGATCTGGTCACGGTTCTTCCGGCGGACCCGGAGAGGCCGTTTACGGCGGCAGTGATCACGCTGAGTGACCGCGCGTCGGCCGGCGTCTATGAGGACAAGAGCGGCCCTGTGATCCGGGAGATCCTGGAGAGGGAGGGCTATGATATCGTCGAGAGCCTGCTGCTGCCGGACGGACGGGAGAGGCTCTCGAGGGAGCTCCGGCGCCTTGCGGATCAGCGGCAGGTGAATGTCGTTTTCACAACCGGAGGGACCGGCTTCGGGGAGCGGGACGAGACGCCGGAGGCGACGGTCGAGGTCTGCGACCGGATGGCGGACGGCATTACACAGGCCATTCTCGTGAAATCTCTTCCGATCACGCCGCATGCGATGCTGAGCCGCCAGCGGGCCGGAATCCGGAAAAAGACGCTCATCCTCAACCTCCCCGGGAGCCCGAAGGCCTGCCGGGAGGACCTGGAGATCGTCCTGCCGGCCCTTAAGCACGGCCTCGGCGTTCTCCGGGGGACCGCGGACGGGTGAGAGGAAATTGCCGCGATTTCCTCTCTGCCTACGGGATCGGCCTGCTGCAAGCGTCCGCAGGTCTTTTTGCGCCTGTGCAGCAAGTGACAGCGCGGAAAATTTCGAATTTCGATCTGCTGTTGCATTTTTTTATTAAAAACCGTATTATAAAAAAATATAACACGGTAGTGCTGCCGGACAGTGCGGCAGCGGCAGTGGAAGTGCGCAGCACCTGAAATGAAGGAGGAGAAAAGAAAATGAGAAAGGCAGGAAACAGCTTGAAGAAGACGGCGGCGGCAGTGCTTGCGGGGATTCTCGCAGCAGGAATGGCAGGATGCGGCGGCTCCGGTCAGGCGGCAGGGACCACGGCGGCATCGGCGGCGGCGGAGACCACGGCGGCATCGTCCGCTGCAGAGAGCACGGAAGCGGCATCCTCTGAGGCGGAGAGCACAAAAGCGGAGAGCGCTTCCTCCGGGGAGAAGACGGAGCTCATCGTCTTCGCGGCGGCGTCCATGACGGAGACGATGAACCAGATCAAGGACCTCTATGAGGCGGCGAATCCGGACATCACGATCACATACAACTTTGATTCCTCGGGCACGCTGCAGAAGCAGATCCAGGAGGGCGCGGACTGCGATCTCTTCGTCTCCGCGAGCCCGAAGCAGATGAATGCGCTGGATGCCGCCGCAGATGAAACCGCGAACCCCGACAAGGTGGATATCGTCGACCACGATACGCGCGCCGACCTCCTTGAGAACAAGGTGACGCTTGCGGTCCCGGACGGAAATCCGAAGAAGATCGAGAGCTTCGACGCCCTGGCGGATCTCCTGAAGAGCGGGGACGTGCTTCTCGCGATGGGAAACAGCGACGTCCCGGTCGGGCAGTACACGCAGAAGATTCTCGCCTACTACGGTCTTGACGAGGAGGCGCTCGCAAAGGAAGGAAAGATCACCTACGGCTCGAACGTGAAGGAGGTCACCACGCAGGTGAAGGAGGCCTCTGTTGACTGCGGCGTGATCTACGCGACGGATGCTTTCTCCGCGGGACTCGAGACGGTGGACTCGGCGACAAAGGAGATGTGCGGCCAGGTCATCTACCCGGCGGCGGTCCTGAAGACGGCGGCTCACCCGGAGGAGGCGAAGGCATTTCTCACGTATCTTGAGGGCAGTGAGGCAGGAGAGATCTTTGAGAGCGTCGGCTTTACGGCACTGAACTGACGGAGTGTGCCCCGCCGTACCGGCAGAATGCGCGGCGGCAGAACGGCATGCGCCGCAGCGCCGGAGGAAGAGCGCTTCTGCATCATCTTTGAACTGCAGCTTTTCACGGGAGGAAGCGGATGGACTGGTACCCACTGTGGAACTCGCTCCGCATCGCGGCAGTGAGCAGTGTGATCGTCTTTTTTCTCGGAATTTTTCTCGCATTTGAGATCGCGCGGCTGCCGAGAGCTGTAAAGGGCGTGCTGGATGTCGTCCTCACGCTTCCCCTGGTGCTGCCGCCGACGGTCTGCGGGTGGTTTCTGCTTCTCCTCTTCGGCGCGCGGCACCCGGCGGGAAAATTCCTGGCGGAGATCGGGCTTCCGCTCGTCATGAACTGGCGGGGCGGCATCGCGGCCGCGGCCCTGGTATCATTCCCCCTCATGTACAGGACGGCGCGCGGCGCGTTCGAGAGCTTCGACGAGAACTTATCCTACGCGGCGCAGACGCTCGGCCTCTCCGATTTCTTCATTTTCTGGAGGATCCGCATGCCGTACTGCCGCCAGGGAATTCTCGCCGGGACGGTTCTCGCCTTTGCGCGTGCGCTGGGGGAGTACGGCGCGACCTCCATGCTGATCGGCTACACACCGGGAAAGACGGCGACCATCTCGACGACGGTCTATCAGCTCTGGCGGACGAACGATGAGGCCGGGGCGCTCCGCTGGGTTCTCGTGAACCTGGCGATCTCCGCCGTCGTCCTCCTCTGCCTGAATCTTCTGGAGGGCAGGGAGAGAAGAAAGAGAGCGGAGGCGGGGAGATGAGCATTCACGTGGAAATCCACAAGTCCTTCGGGGACTTTTCGCTTGACGCCGCCTTTTCCTCGGAGAGAAAGCGGATTGGCATCCTCGGCGCGTCGGGCTGCGGAAAGTCGATGACGTTAAAAAGCATCGCGGGGATTGTGAAGCCGGATTCTGGGGAGATTATCCTGGACGGCCGGACCCTCTTTTCCTCGGCAGAGCGGCGCAATGAGCCGCCGAAGAAGCGGCGCATCGGCTACCTCTTTCAGAACTACGCGCTTTTCCCGAACATGTCGGTGCTGGGAAATGTCGAGGTGGGAATCCGCCACCTCCCGCGGGAGGAACGTACCGAGCGGGCCATGCAGATGCTCCGGAAGTTCTCGCTCGAGGGCCTCGAGAGGCGCTTCCCGGACGAGCTCTCCGGCGGCCAGCAGCAGAGAGCCGCGCTCGCGCGGATCATGGCCTGCTCCCCGGACGCGGTGCTTCTGGATGAGCCCTTCTCCGCGCTGGATATTTTCCTCCGTCATCAGGTCATGGAGGAGACCGCGCGGCTCTTCGAGGACTATCAGGGAACTGTGATTCTCGTGTCCCACAGCAGCGAGGAGATCTACCGCTTTGCGGAGGATCTCGTGGTGCTGGACCAGGGGCGCGCGGTGACGGCGGGAAGGACAGCGGACGTCTTCCGGAATCCGAGGGCAAAGGCGGCCGCGGTTCTGACCGGCTGCCGGAATTTTTCCGACGCGGTCCGTCTCTCGGACCACGAGTTCGCGGCGCCCTCCTGGGGCCTCACCGTGCGGACGGAGCGCGTGCTCCCGGAGGACTTCAACTGCATCGGCTACCGGGAGGAGGACTGGATTCCGGTGTCTGCGGAGCAGGCGGAGAATGACGGCCGCGGCGGCTGCGCGGAAGGTGCGGGCGCTGCCGGACGCGCAGCCAGCCGTATCAGCGGAGACCACCCGCAGGATGCGCTTTTCCTCAGGCAGACCGGCGCCCTCGAGACGCCCTCGGGAGAAAGCTTTTTTCTCCGGGTGCCGGATGGCGCGGACTCCCCGGTCTGGTCCGTGAACCGCGCGGAGGCGGAGCAGCTTGAAAAAAACGGCATGCCGCTTCTTCTGAGGATGGACGAGAGAAAAATCCTCTTTCTCCGGGACAGTCCGAGGGAAGGCGGAGGCGCGTGAGGCGCGCGAAAAAATTTCTGAGCGCGGAACGTCAAGATATCCGCTGCAGAAGACTTTTATTTCCGATATCTTGTGGCAGAACCCTGAAAACGCCCGCGGAGCGGCCTGAATGGCGCCCCGCGGGCGTTTGATTTAACGGGATATTCCGGATATACTGAAATTCAGTTGTCATAAAAAGTGCCGGGCAGCCGCGGAGATGGAGACGCCGCCGCGGAGTATTCCGGGCGGCCGGATTCTGAAGGCGCCGGCGCGGGATGTTTATGACACAGGGGGAAAGAGATGGAAGAGGAACTGGGCCGGTTCGCTGAGTTCTTGAGAAACAGCCGCCACATGGCGGAGAATACACTTGTGTCCTACCGAAGGGACCTCCGTCAGCTTGCGGAGTGGCTCTCGGCGGAGGGGATTGAGGTGCCGGACCAGGTGACCGACACGCTTCTCAGGACCTACGTCCTCTGGCTCGGAAAGCAGGGTCGTGCGACGACCACCGTGTCCCGCGTCGTCGCATCGACGAAGGCATTTTTCGCATATGAGAAGGCGGCCGGCCGCATCGCAGAGGATCCGGCCGCAAGGCTTCACGCGCCCAGGGTGGAGAAGAAGGCGCCGACCGTTCTGACAGGCACGGAGGTGCGCCGTCTCCTGAAGGAGACAGAGGGAGAGGGCGCGAAAAAGCTCCGCGACCGGGCGATGCTGGAGCTCCTCTGCGCAACCGGCCTCCGGGTGTCGGAGATCATTCTCTTAAGTATTTTTGACGTCGATTTTCCGGGATGCTCCGTGACATGCACGAGAGGCGGGAGGATGCGGAACATCACATTCGGAAAGGAGACGGAGGGCGCGCTCCGGCGCTACCTCGATGAGGCGAGACCGCTCCTTCTGAAGGAGAGCGACAGCGGGGTTCTGTTCCTGAATATCAGCGGGCAGCCTATGAGCCGCCAGGGATTCTGGAAGATCATCCGCTACTACGGCGCAAAGGCCGGAATCCGGGGCAGCATTACCCCGCAGATTTTAAGAAACAGCTTCGCGGCCAGGCTTGTCGAGGGAGGCGCGGACGTGCGTTCCCTGCAGGAAGCGCCGGGATTCGCGGACTCGTCCGTGACGCACGCGTTCGCTGGCCGCCTCGGCGCAGGAGAAGAAACCGGCGGGCAGCATCCGGGCGGCGCTGGAAGTGCAGCGGGCCGGAATCCGGAAAGCAGCGGAAGTGTGAGACGGCGGGACACAGAGAGGAGACGCGCTTCGCGAAATGGAATTTAAACTGCATTCGGAGTATCAGCCGACCGGGGATCAGCCCCAGGCGATCGAAAAACTGGTGCAGGGCTTTCAGGCCGGCAACCAGTTTGAGACGCTGGTCGGTGTCACCGGCTCCGGAAAGACCTTCACGATGGCAAATGTGATCCAGGCGCTTCAGAAGCCGACGCTCATCATTTCCCACAACAAGACGCTCGCGGCGCAGCTCTACAGCGAGATGAAGGAATTCTTCCCGGAAAATGCCGTCGAGTACTTCGTCTCCTACTACGACTACTACCAGCCGGAGGCCTACGTGCCGCAGACGGACACGTACATCGAGAAGGACTCCGCGATCAATGACGAGATCGACAAGCTTCGGAACTCTGCGACAAGCTCCCTCCTGGAGCGGAACGATGTCATCGTCGTGGCGAGCGTCTCCTGCATCTATGGTCTCGGCAGCCCCGTCGACTACAAGGACATGATGGTGTCGCTCAGACCGGGGCAGGAGAGAGACCGCGATGAGGTGATCTCGAAGCTGATCGACATTCAGTATACGAGAAACGACATGGATTTTCACCGCGGGACCTTCCGCGTGCGCGGCGACACACTCGAGATCTTCCCGGCAGACCAGGATAAAATTGCATACCGCGTCGAGTTCTTCGGGGACGAGGTGGACCGGATCACGGAGATCGATGTCCTCACGGGGACGCCGACGGCGGAGCTTCTGCACATCTCCGTCTACCCGGCGTCTCACTATGTCGTGCCGAAGGAAAAGATGGAGCGCGCCTGCACGGAGATTCTGAAGGAGTGCGATGCGCGCGTGAAGTACTTTAAGTCCGAGGATAAGCTGATCGAGGCGCAGCGGATCGATGAGAGGACGCACTACGATGTCGAGATGATGCGGGAGACCGGCTTCTGCTCCGGCATCGAAAACTACACGCGCTTTCTGACGGGACAGAAGGCCGGGGACCCGCCGTTCACGCTCATGGACTACTTTCCGGACGACTACCTGACGATCATCGACGAGAGCCACATCACGATCCCGCAGATCGGGGGCATGTTCAACGGAAACTACTCGCGGAAGAAGACCCTGATCGACTACGGGTTCCGCCTGCCGAGCGCCATGGACAACCGGCCGCTGAACTTCGGGGAGTTCGAGCAGCGGATCGACCAGATGATGTTTGTCTCCGCGACGCCCTCCGTCTACGAGGCGGAGCACGAGATGCTCAGGGCAGAGCAGATCATCCGCCCGACGGGGCTTCTGGACCCGGAGATCTCTGTCCGGCCGGTGAACGGCCAGATCGATGACCTGATCAGCGAGGTGAACAAGGAGACGAAGAAGCACAACAAGGTTCTCATCACGACGCTCACGAAGCGGATGGCGGAGGACCTGACGGATTACATGCGGCAGACCGGCATCCGCGTGCGTTACCTCCACTCCGACATCGACACGCTCGAGAGGGCGCAGATCATCCGCGCCATGCGTCTCGATGAATTTGATGTGCTGGTCGGCATCAACCTCCTGAGGGAAGGCCTGGACATCCCGGAGATCTCTCTCGTCGCGATTCTGGACGCGGACAAGGAGGGCTTTTTGAGAAGCGAGACGTCTCTCATCCAGACGATCGGCCGTGCGGCGAGAAACGCAGAGGGACACGTCATCATGTACGCGGACGTCATGACGGATTCCATGAAGCGGGCCATCGACGAGACGAACCGGAGGAGAGAGATCCAGAAGGCATACAACGAGGCGCACGGCATCACGCCGACCACGATCAAAAAGGCGGTGCGTGACGTCATCACGATGACAAAGGCCGTGATCGAGGATGACAAAACCTGGAAGAAGGACCCGGAGTCGATGAGCGATGAGGAGCTCCGGAAGCTCTCGAAGGAGCTCGAGAAAAAGATGCGGCAGGCCGCGGCAGAGCTGAACTTCGAGGAGGCCGCGCGGCTCCGCGACCGCATGGGCGAGGTCCTGAGGATGCTGAACGACCCCGGTAGCCGGAAGGAGGCGGACAAGGCGGCGGCCGCCGCCTCCCACGTGAGCTACCGGAGAAGCACGCGGCGCCGGCACGTGGACAGCGATCAGGGCGGAAGGGGAAAAGGACGCGGCGCGAAGCTGTGAAGCTTTCGTGAGAGGCCGCGGGAAACAGCTGTGAAGATTCTGTGAAAGCGATCGGCTTCACAGAATGTTCACTTCACTCAAAAATGAAATCTGGTGTAGTCTGTTGCCTGGAAGCAGGAGAGCTCCTGTTTCCAGGCAGCTTTTTCTGTACATGGCCGGGAAGAACCTTTTCTGGCCGGGGCCGGAGATGCCCCGCAGAGACCGGCACGGGGGACAGGCTTCCCTGACCGGCTTCCGGCAAATCAGCATTCGGAGGTGATGCGTATATGAAACTTCACACAGAGCTTCACTCGGACCTTCACACGAGCTTCCGCACAGGATCCCGGAGGAAATTCTTCCTTGTCCTGATTTCAGCGGCGCTCCTCGCCGTCTCGCTCGCTTCGTGCGGTGGCGCGGCGGCTGCCGGGACAGCGACCACGGCGGCGCAGACGGCAGAGGAGACAGCGGCAGCCGGCACAGCCGGGACGGACGCAGCGGGAGAGAAGGCAGCCGCCGGGGAGAAGCCGGCGGAGACAGCTGCTGCGGAGGGGCAGACGGCAGAGAGCACTGCCGCGGGAGAAAATTCTGGTGCGGAATCCGAAAGCGGGAACGGACAGGGTCTGCACCTCCTGGCAGAGATGAGTAACGGGGGAACCGGCCCGGATAAGTCCGCGGACGCGGAGCTTCAGGAGATGATCTCCGAGACGGCCGCTTCTTTTTCGCAGGATACGTACGGGGATCAGGAGACCGGCCTCTCGGTTCCCTATAACATCTATGTCCCGGAGGGCTATGAGAAGGACGGCACACTTCCCATTGTCTTTTTCATCGGGGATGCCACGACCGCGGGAAAATCGATGGAGTATTCCCTGACGCAGGGCTGGGGCGGTATTGTCTGGGCCACGGACGCGGTGCAGAAGGAGACCCCGTGCATTGTCGTGACGCCGGTTTTTCCGGAGGTGATCCTGGATGATCACAACGGCTACCAGACGACCGATTATGTCGACCTCGTCCCGCGGCTTGTGAGGGCGGTCACGCAGAAGTACGGCGCCAACCCGGACCGGATCTACGGAACCGGGCAGTCGATGGGTGCGATGACCACGCTTCTCACGGCGGCGAAGAATCCGGACCTCTATGCGGCGGTCCTGATTGTTGACGGGCAGTGGGACATCTCGGAATTAAAGGGAATCGAGAATGTGAAGTTCCTTTACATCACCTCCGCGGGCGATACCTCCGCCACGGGAGGACAGACGGAGGTGAAGGAGATGCTCAAGAAGGACGGGGTCGCGTACTCGGAGGTCTCCGATCTCGACGCGCGTCTTGCGGATTCGGCGGACACGAAGCAGGAGCTTGAGGATGCGGTGTCCGCGATCCTCTCCGAGGGAAATGCGGCCAACTTCGTGACGTGGAAGGAGGGCTCTGTTCTCTCGATGTACGGAGATGCTAAGGTCTCCGAGCACATGGCGGCATTTGACTACGGCTATAAGCTGAACGCGGTCCGCAGCTGGCTCCTGTCGCAGTGAGGTGCCGGCGGAAAAATACAGAAGCGGAGGCTGTCCGTTCAAGTGAACGGACAGCCTCCGCTTCTCATCTGCTTCGTGTGCCTGATGGGATTCGAACCCACGACCTTCAGAGTCGGAGTCTGACACGCTATCCAGCTGCGCTACAGGCACATTTGACGCAACACACATCATACACGATTTTCGGCCGGACTGCAAGGCTCGATTTCGACGCGGCCGCAGGACTCGATTTCGGGGCAGGTGCGGAAGCTGCCTGCCCTGCCGGAGCCGGGCGCACAGATCCGGGGATCACGGCGTCACGGCTTCGGCCGCGCCGGTGGAGACGGTCCGCCCTCCGCTTCCGGCGGCCGGGATGACGGAGACAGAGACGGAGCCGTCCGGAGTGACATCGGCCAGGAGAAGCTCGGTCGACGGGATGGAGGAGCCGAAGAGGTAGTTCCCGAGGCTGTATACGATCGGCACGCCGCGGTAGAAGCGGATCGGCTGCAGGACGTGCGGGTGGGAGCCGATCACTAGGTCCGCGCCGGCGTCAATCAGCTGCTCCGCGAGCTCCGTCTGGTAGCTTTCCGGTTCGGTGTGCCGCTCAATGCCCCAGTGAAGATAGACGGCCGTGAAGCCGCACTCCGCTTCCGCCGCGCGGACGGCGGCGAGAAGCCGGGCCGGGTCGTATGCGGTCAGGAGCCCGGAGGCAGTTTCAGAGGCGTTCCAGCTGTAGTCCGGAATCACGCGGGATGCCGCGAGAAAGCCGAGCTTCACGCCATTTACCTCGCAGGTCATGAGCTTTTCTGCGCGGGCGATGTCCGCGCCTGCGCCCATGTAGGCGATCCCGTTCTGCTCCAGCGTGTCAAAGGTCTCGGAGAGGCATGCGCGGCCGTAGTCCAGCGTGTGGTTGTTCGCCAGGGTCACGAGGTCCACGCCGAGCTCCTTTAAGATGCGGCACCGCCCGGGGTCCACGCGGAAGGTGAACTGCTTGTCCGGCGCCGCTTCGCCGGCGGTCCCGAACGGAAATTCCTCATTCGCGATGAAAAGATCCGCGTCCTTTCCGGCGGCAAGGAGACGCTCGTCCAGAATCCCGGAGACTGCGCCGGCTGCATCGTACGCGCCGAGAACATAGTTCGAGAGGTAGATGTCGCCGCAGAAAGCGAGGCGGACGGAAGAAGAGGCGCCGGAATCCGGATCCTCCGGGGAGGCAGTGTGGCCGGAAGAAGCCCTGTCCCCGGAGGACGCGGCGGAAGCGGGGGCGGAGGCAGCGCCGGCAGGCTCTGTCCCGACAGGCGCATCCACAATGATCTCCCGTGTGGCTGCGGCCTCGGATGTCTCCCCGCGGGCTGGGGTCTCGGATGTCTCCCCGCAGGACGCGGTTCCGAGGGCGTTCAGCAGAAGCGCGCCGCAGAGCAGCGCCGCGGCCGCGGAGATGTGTCTTTTCTGGTTCATTTCTCTTCTGTCCTCCTGAGGGATTTCCCTCAAGTTTATCACGGCCGCAGGGCGCTTGAAAGGAAAAGCGCGGAAAAGTGCGCCGCCAGAAGCGGCTGCCGTGCCCGCTTCGTTGCTTTTTCAGCCCCCATTTGCTAGAATAGGTACGCTGATATGGCGGGAGTGTTCCGTCTGGAAAATCCGCCCTGTCAGAGACTTTTCGGGAGGAAATCCGGTGAGATACGAGAAGAATCGAAAAATCTTCGGGATGGATGAGCTTCAGTTCATGAAGCTCCTCCGCTTTTTAATTCTGCCGATCATCGCGGTGATTCTGATCCTCGTGATTGTGATTTCGGATCTGCCCGCCAGAAAAAAGACCGGCCGGGAGGCTGCGGAACAGGAGACGGAATCCCTGCAGGAATCCGGACAGGCTGCGGGGGAGGAGGCGGAGCAGACAGCACAGGAGACGCGCGCTCCGTACGATTACGCGAACGCGGATCCCGAGCGCTGCAGCGACGAGGAGGTGAATGAGCTCGTCGCGCGTTACCTTACGGCGCGCGCCTCGGGCGATGCGGACACCGTCGCGGAAATTTTCCGCATCACGGACGATACGGAGCTTGAGAAGCTGAAGACGCAGCTTGACACGGAGCGGAAGCTCTACGACTCCTTCGAGAACACAGTGAACTACGTGCTTCCGGGCGTTGAGGAGGACTCGTGGATTGTCTACATCCGCACGGACGGGTGGTTTAAGAAGATCGAGATCCCGGCGCCGATGCTCTTCCGGACCTATGTCGCGCGCGGAGAGGACGGAAGCCTCCACATGAAGGAGGACAGCACGCTGAGCGAGGCGGAAAGGGAGGCAGTCAGCGCGGCGGACGGATCCGAAAAGGTCACCGCCATGAACCGGGAGCAGCGGACGGAGCTCGCAAAGGCGATTGTGAGTGACGCGCGGCTCGGTTCCCTCTACGAGCGGCTGAAGGTCGGCGGCAGCGAGCCGGAGACGGCGCCTGCGTCCACCGAGGCGGAGAGTGTCTCCGAGGCGGTGGTGCAGATAGGAAACAGCAGTGCGGAGGCGGATACCGAGGCCGCGGAGAGCAGTACAGACGCAGCCGGAACAGGCGCGGACGAATCCTCCGGCGGAGAAACAGAGACGGACAGCGCAGAGACGAGCCCTGACTCCGCTGCTTCGGAGTCAGCAGCCACAGGAGAAGGCGGCGCCGCGGAGACCGACGCTGCCGGGGAAGGCGGCGCAGAGCCCTGAGGCGGCCGGGAGCCGGTACGCGGAGGACGATGCGGCGCAGAAGCTGCATCGGGGGCGGAGTTCCGCTCAGGAGATCCGCCTGCAAGTCAATAGAGAGCGCCCGGGCGGCGCGGAAGGAACGGAGCGCAATGGAATTATCTGATTTTAACTACAATCTCCCGCAGGAGCTGATCGCGCAGGATCCGCTGGAGGACCGCGCGGCGTCGCGTCTCATGGTGCTTCACAGGAACACGGGAGAGATCGAGCACCGGCACTTCCGGGAGATCGTGAACTACCTCCGTCCCGGGGACTGCCTCGTGATCAACGACACGAAGGTGATCCCGGCGCGCCTCATCGGCGCAAAGGAGGAGACCGGCGCAAAGATCGAGGTCCTGCTCCTCACCCGGAAGGAGAACAATGTCTGGGAGACCCTGGTGAAGCCGGGAAAGAAGTGTCCCGTCGGAACCGTGATAAGCTTCGGGGACGGGCTCCTGAGGGGTACGGTGATCGACAAGACCGAGGACGGAAACCGCTTCATTCAGTTCGAGTACGAGGGAATCTTTGAGGAGATTCTGGACAGGCTCGGGCAGATGCCTCTGCCGCCCTACATCAAACACCAGTTAAAGGACAAAAACCGCTATCAGACGGTCTACGCGGAGCACGACGGGAGCGCCGCGGCGCCGACGGCGGGACTTCACTTCACGAAGGAGCTCCTCGAACAAATCAGACAGATGGGCGTCGACATTGTCCACGTGACGCTGCACGTGGGCCTCGGGACGTTCCGCCCGGTGAAGGAAAACGAGATCGAGAAGCACAAGATGCACTCGGAGTTCTACATCGTGACACAGGACGCGGCGGACCGCATCAACCGCACAAAGGCGTCGGGCGGGCGCGTGATCTGCGTCGGGACCACGAGCTGCAGGACGGTCGAATCCGCAGCGGACGAGGACGGCATTGTCCACGCAAAGAGCGCCTGGACAAGCATCTACATTTACCCGGGATACCGCTTCAAGGTCCTCGACTGTCTCATCACCAATTTTCACCTGCCGGAGTCGACGCTCATCATGCTGGTGAGCGCGCTCGCGGGGCGGGAGCAGATCCTTCACGCGTACAATGTCGCAGTTCAGGAGCGCTACCGCTTCTTCTCCTTCGGGGATGCGATGCTGATCTTATGAAGGATGTAAAGCGGCTGGCGGAGGATACAATCAGACAGAGCGCGTGATCAGTGCGGGCGGGCAGAGATCCGCGCACCAGCGGCGGCTTCCGGGAGAGAGCGCCGCAGCCATTGAAAGTTCTTCGGAGGAATTTATGACGGAATCCAGTTCCGCATCGATGCGGATCAACAAATTCTTAAGCGCGGCCGGCTACTGCTCGAGGAGAGAGGCGGACCGCCTCATCGAGGCCGGCGAGGTCACGGTCGACGGGGAGACAGCAGTTCTGGGCACCATGGTGGGGCCGGGAGAGCACGTGCGGGTGAAGGGGAAGGACCTGGGCACCGTGGACGGCATGGCCGGAAGAAAGCAGATCCTGATCGCCGTGAATAAGCCCGCGGGCATCGTGTGCACGACCTCGGACAAGGATCACGCGGAAAATATCGTTGAGCTCGTGGACTATCCTGAGCGGATTTTTCCGATCGGCCGCCTGGACAAGGACTCGGAGGGGCTCATTCTCCTGACGAACGAGGGAGAGCTCGTGAATGAGATTCTCCGAGGGGCGAATTATCACGAGAAGGAGTATCTCGTGAAGGTGGACAGGGCACTGACGGACGGCTTCATCGACCACATGCGGCGCGGGGTCCATCTCGATGAGCTGCAGATCACGACCCGCCCCTGCAGGGTGGTGCCGGTGGACCGGACGTCCTTTACGATTGTTCTGACGCAGGGACTGAACCGCCAGATCCGCCGCATGTGCGAGGCGCTCGGCTTCCACGTCGTGCGGCTTGAGCGGACGCGGATCATGAATATCCGGCTCGGGAGCCTGAAGTCCGGTACCTGGAGAAATGTCACGCAGGAGGAGAAGAAGACGCTTCTCTCGATGCTGAAGAAGGAGAGTCCGGCGCGGGATGGCGGAGGAGCGGACGAGGAAGCCTCTGCCGGCGCGGAGAGACGCCGCGCGTCCGGTGCACACGGCGCAGTCCGGATTTCCGGTGCGGAGAAGCGGCGGGAGGACAGCTACCGGGAGCGCCAGCGGGATTTCTTCCGCAGCAGGAGCGGTGAAAAGAAGGATGCACACGGATACGGCGGAAGGAAGAGCTATGGTCCCGGCCGCGCATCCGGCGGAGACAGCGGTTACAGGCGCAGGGGCTCCGGTTCCTCTTACGGCGGCGGCCGCGGACAGAGCCACAAAAGAGGATAAGCCATGAGCGGGGAGAAAATTTCACAGGGCGGTGCGGATGTAAAGACCGCCCGCATGAAGGAACTCATCGAGACGCTCCGAAGTGCCTCCAGGGCGTACTACCAGGAGAGCCGCGAGATCATGAGCAACTTCGAGTACGACAGGCTCTATGATGAGCTTCTCGCGCTGGAAAAGGAGACCGGCACGATTCTCTCCGGCTCTCCGACGCAGCAGGTCGGATACGATCTCGTCTCGGAGCTTCCGCGGGAGCGCCACGCGCGGCCCATGCTGTCTCTCGACAAGACGAAGAGCGTCGAGGATCTCGTGGCATGGATGGGGAGCCAGAGAACCATACTCTCCTGGAAGCTCGACGGGATCACGGTGGTCCTCACGTATGAAGGCGGAGAGCTGAAAAAGGCCGTGACGCGCGGGAACGGCATCATTGGCGAGGTGATCACGGGGAACGCGAAGGTGTTCCGGAACGTGCCGATCCGCATTCCGTTCCAGGGAAACCTGATTCTCCGCGGGGAAGCGCTCATGCGCTACTCTGACTTTGAGCGCATCAACCGCTCCATCAGCGGCGCGGACGCGAAGTACAAGAATCCGCGGAATCTCTGCGCGGGCTCGGTCCGGCAGCTGGATCCCCGGATCACGGCAGAGCGCGGTGTGTACTTCTACGCGTTCATGCTGGTCCGGGCGGACGGCGTGGATTTCAAGAACTCTCATGCGGCGCAGTTTGACTGGCTCTCGCAGCAGGGGTTTGACGTGGTGCAGCACGTCATGGTGACCTCCGACACGCTGCCGGAGG
Source organism: uncultured Lachnospiraceae bacterium (assembly GCA_902766175.1). Taxonomy (GTDB): domain Bacteria; phylum Bacillota; class Clostridia; order Lachnospirales; family Lachnospiraceae; genus Moryella. The sequence continues at coordinate 10,592 of CACXCJ010000052.1, read as the reverse complement.
AGGTAAAGCGGTTCGAGGCCCGGATCCCAGAGAATGATTTCCCGTCGGATGGCCTGGTCCTTCTCTTTGACGATATCGCCTACGGCGATTCGCTCGGCACGACGGCGAAATTCCCGCGGAACTCCATTGCGTTCAAGTGGAGCGATGAGACGGCGGAGACCACGCTCCGGGAGATCGAGTGGAGCCCGTCGAGAACGGGGCTCATAAATCCGGTGGCAGTGTTCGACCCCGTGGAGCTCGAGGGCACCACGGTGAGCCGGGCGAGCGTGCACAATGTCAGCATCGTCCGCGCCATGAAGCTCGGTGTCGGCGACCGGATCACGGTCTACAAGGCGAACATGATCATCCCGCAGATCGCGGACAACCTGACGAAGAGCGGTGCGGCGGAGCCTCCGGCGCGCTGTCCGGTGTGCGGAGCGCCGACGGAGATCCGACGGGAAAATGATGTCGAGACGTTAGTCTGCCCGAATCCGGACTGCGTCATCAAGAAGATCAAGAGCTTCGCCCTCATGACGAGCCGCGACGCGCTGAACATCGACGGGCTCTCGGAGGCGACTCTCGAGAAGTTCATCGGCGCGGGCTTTATCCACGAGTACGCGGATCTCTTTGACCTGGAGCAGCATCGGAGCGAGATCGCGCAGATGGAGGGCTTTGGAGAGAAGTCCGCGGACAACCTGATTTCCGCTGTGGAGGGCGCGCGGAACCCGGATATGACCCGTTTTGTGTACGCGCTCGGCATTCCGGGAATCGGCCTTCAGAACGCGAAGATGCTGACCCGGTATTTCCGCGGCGATTTTGACGCGTTCCGGAATGCCTCGGAGGAGGAGCTCACCGGCATCGAGGGAATCGGGGCGGTGCTTGCGAGGGCGGTGCGGGAGTTCTTTGACAAAGCGGAAAATGTGCGCCAGGTGGAGGATCTTCTGAAGAAGGTCACGATCGAGAGGCCTGCTGCGGGGCCGGAGGGACAGGCGGATCTCTTTCAGGGAAAGACCTTTGTCATCACAGGGAGCCTGAACCGCTTCCGGAACCGGGAGGCGCTGAAGGAGTACATCGAGGCGCGCGGCGGCAGGGCATCCGGGTCGGTGAGCGGGAAGACGAGCTGCCTCATCAACAACGACACGCAGTCCAATTCGACGAAGAACCGGAAGGCGCGGGAGCTCGGCGTTCCGGTCCTCTCCGAGGACGAGTTTCTCCGTCTCGCAGGGGAGAATCCGGAGACCTTCGGTGCGGCCTCTCTCAGGAGTGAAACATGATTCGTGATTTTGTGAATGCGCTTTACCAGTACCGGTATTACCCGAAGTATCTTCAGCGGCGCAGGGGACGCATCTTTCTGTACGCCCTGCTGCTTGTGCTTCTGAACCTCGCGGTCACGGTCCTGGTGCCGGTGTCCATGCTGGAAGTGAATTTCGGCGGCGTGACCGGCGCCATCCGAAAGTACGTGCCGGAGTTCAGCCTGTCGGGGGGAAAACTCTCCCTCCCGGAGCCGATCCACTACGCGGAAGGGTCGGTCTACATCAGCATCGACACGGATCCCTCCAATGTGGTCGATGCGGACTCGCGGGAATTCCGGACGCTCGAGGCGCTGAACGATGTGGTGGTCGCGGGCAATGCGGATGAGATCGTGTTCAAGGTGTCCGCCGGGAATGATCTCGCCGCCAGGCGGAGCGGGGTGATCCGGTTCGCGGATCACAAAAATCTGAGCCTCTCCAAGGAGGATCTGTACGGCCTCGTGCCGTGGGTGCGTCTCGTGATTGCGGTCGGCTGCCTGCTGCTGTTCCTTATGAAGTTTCTGTCCTTCTTCTTCTGGGCGCTCATAATCGCCCTGTTTGCGTCGGTTTTCTCGCGGCGGGAGCAGCTGCCCCTCCGGTTTGGCAGCATTTTCGGCCTCTCTGTTTACGCCAGGACCCTGCCGCTCGTCGTGGAGACCATTCTCTCCGCGTTCGGGCTGCTCTTTATGGAGGCAGTGCTCCTCGGCGCGGTCTATTCGGTTTACCTTCTCTCCCGCGTGTTTCGTGTGCTCTCCCTGGAAAGGAGCGGAAATTTCGCCGGAGCGGGGAGGGACCGGGAACCCGGCGGCAGCCGGAAGGCGCCGGACGCTGAAGGGGAGACGCACGATGCGCCGCACAGCGCGTCGGATGCCGGGGAAGGAGAAGTCCCCGGCGGGGACGCTGGTTCCGGCGGCGGCCGGGGAAGTGCCGGATCCGGCGGGCCGGTTCCGACACCGAAGACACCGGACGCCGGGACCGGAGCGGGGTACGGCTTCAATCCCTGGACTGGCGGAGCACTTCCTGACAGCGGCCGGGAGAGCAGTCCGGCGGAAGGCGGCGGTGCGGATGCCGAAGCTTCCGGATATGATCCCGCAGAGAGAGAAGATGCGGGAGCGGAAGAGGGTTCCGGCAGTGCCGGGAGAGCAGAAGGGGAAGAGCCGCAGGAGCAGTCCTCCGCTGCGCCGCAGGGCCGGATAGAGCGCGGTGCGCCGGAGAAGCCGAGGGAGGAGAAGAAGGAGAAACCAGACCTCATTCTTCCGAAGGCGATGTATCGCGCGGACATCCGCCCGAGCGACAGCTTCAGCTTCGGAAGGAACGGGGACGCAGGCGCCGGCGCTTCTTCAGGGGCGGACAGCGGAACCGGAAGCAGCAGCCCTGCCTCCGGAAGCGGCAGCGGGACGGGAAACAGCAGCCCTGCCTCCGGAAGCGGCAGCGGAACCGGAAGCGGCAGCGAGCCGGGAAATTCCGCGGCTTCTCAGAGCGAGACCGTGCAGAACAGCGGCGGACAGAGTAAGGAACCATGAAAAGAAGAATTGTTCCGCGGACAATCAGCGGGCAGAAGGGGAACGGAAGAACGACAGGCAGGCGGACCTGCGGAAGAATGCTGACGTGGATCGCGGCATCCCTCTGCCTTGGGGTTCTGTTTCTGCAGGCCTGCGGGAAAAAGGCGGATGCGCCCAGAAGCACGGTTCTCTCCGCCGCAGGGACGGAGCAGGAAGCCGGACAGACAGCCGCAGCGGGGAGAAACGGGAATGCCCCGCTGAAAGCCTCGCCTTCAGGAGCCTCCGCCGGAACGGACATTGTGAACGGCTTCCGGTTTGAGCACTGCGACGAGATGGTCTACTGCATCGGGGAGGGCGTGCGGCTCAGGAAGAAGCCGGGACTTGACGGGGAGCTGGCCGGAAAGCTGAGATACGGCGCGTACGTGCAGCGGATCGGAAGAAATGCGAAGTGGTCCCGCCTCCTTGTAAATGGCGAGCGCGTCTATGCGGCGGCGGAATATCTCTCTCCGTATCCGCCGGAGACGGAAGCTGCGGAAGAAAGTCCGGCGGAGGCTGGAGAGACAGCCGCGGCAGAGACAGAGGAGGAGAGCGCCGCAGAGGCAGCGTCGGAGAGTGCGTCGGAAACAGAGGCGGAGGCAGCCGCGGCGGACGGAAGGCACTGAGGGCTCCCGGAGAGCCCTCGGTCCGGGTAGCGCAGGCCGCACACAAATCGCATCCGCGCACAGTAAAATTTCCCGTGACAAAGCGGGGAGGTTCTGTTATACTGTGAACTCGGAATATACGTTTCAAAAGGAGGATTACCCAAGCGGTTCAAGGGGGCGCACTCGAAATGCGTTAGGCCGGGTGACCGGTGCGTGGGTTCGAATCCCATGTCCTCCGCTTTTTAAAAGGGGCCGGCATCTGATCGATGCCGGTCCCTTCTGCTGTATGTGTATGCAGAGACCGCTGCGGCCTGCAAATGCAGAGTCAGCTGCAGCCTGCAAATGCTGGGAGGAGGATCTCACTCATAGGAACGCTCAAAGCGGTCTGGTATTCCGCGCGCCGCTGCGCTATGATGCATACGGAGATTTTCACAATGCTTCGGAGCCGTTCCTGAACAGGCTGTGCTTGTCCGGGGAAAGGCCCTGAACAGCTGCAGAGTATCTTTTTTAAATTAAGGAGGAGGCCAGCATGAAGATGAAATCCGCACTGATTACCGGAGCCGGCTCCGGCATCGGCAGGGCGTGCGCGCTCCGCATGGCGCGCGAAGGGTATGGAACCGTGGTCGCTGACTTGAATCTCGAGGCGGCGCAGAAGGTCGCAGAGCAGATTCAGGGCGAGGGAGGCTCCGCGATTGCGGTCCGGATGAATGTCGGAAGCGAGGAGGAGGTCGAGGCCGGATTTGACAGGATGACGGAGACCTACGGCTCCTGCGATCTCGCCATGTCAAATGCGGGCATCCAGATTGTGCATCCGTTCGAGGACTATCCGTTCGAGGACTGGAAGAAGATGATGTCCGTGCACGCAGACGGCGCGTTTCTCGTGTCCCGCGCGGCGTACCGGCGCATGAAGGCGTCCGGGGAGGGCGGCCGCATCGTCTTCACGGGTTCTGTCCAGAGCTTTGTGGGCTCGAAATTAAAGGAGCCGTACAATTTCGTGAAGCACGGCGTCGCGGGTCTCGCGAAGTCGATCGCGCGGGAGGGCGCGGACTACAAGATCTACACGTACACGATCTGCCCGAGCTTCATCAAGACCCCGCTCGTCGAGAAGCAGATCCCGGAGCAGGCGGCATCCCTCGGGATCAGCGAGGAGGAAGTGGTGAGGAATATCATGCTGCGTGACACCGTGGACGGCGTTTTCACAACCGTGGAGGATGTCGCCAACACACTTGCCTTTCTCGCGAAGGACCAGGGTGCCCTGACCGGGCAGACGATCCGCCTCACGCACGGCTGGGCGATGATGTAAGGTGCCGGGGGATTTTCAAGGCCATGTCATTTGCAAGGGCGAAGGCGGATCTCGAGAAAAAGGGGTTCGGAGACAGAGTCATTGTGACCGGGGAATCCAGTGCGACGGTGGAACTGGCCGCCGAGGCGCTGGGCGTTCTTCCGGGAATGATTGCGAAGACGCTGTCCCTGATCGCAGACGGACAGCCGATCCTGATTCTCGCGGAGGGAACGGCGAAAATCGACAACCATAAATACAAGGAGACCTTCCACACGAAAGCCCGGATGATCCGGCGCGAGGAGGTGGAGCCTCTCATCGGCCACGCTCCGGGCGGCGTGTGCCCGTTCGGGGTGAATCCCGGCGTGAAGGTGTATCTCGATGAGAGCCTGAGACGCTATGAGACGGTCTACCCTGCCGTGGGAGATGATCACAGCGCGGTGCGGCTCTCGATTCCGGAGCTTGAGAAGTGCTCCGGCTTTGCCGCGTGGGTGGATGTCTGCAGGGAGCCGGAGGAGAGAGATGTTCAGCACAACACTCTGCTATCTTGAGCGGAACAGAAAGTACCTGATGCTTCACCGCGTGAAGAAGAAGGCGGACCTCAACGAGGGAAAGTGGGTCGGAATCGGCGGCAAGTTCGAGGAGGGAGAGAGCCCGGAGGACTGTCTCTGCCGGGAAGTGAAGGAGGAGACCGGGTTCACACTCCGCACATGGAAATACCGCGGCATCATCACCTTCGTGTCTGACAAGAGCCCGCGCGGAACGGAGTTCATGCACCTCTTTACCTCGGACGACTTCACGGGCGAGGAGCGGGACTGCGACGAGGGCGTCGCGGAGTGGATTCCGGTCGAGGATGTCATGGGGCTGAATCTCTGGGCGGGCGACCGCATCTTTCTCCGCTATCTGCTCACGGACATGCCGTTCTTCTCCCTGAAGCTGGTTTATGTGGGAGATGAACTCACAGAAGCCGTATTAAACGGAAGTAAAATAGATGCTGCGTCCGCCGCAGATCAGAGCGGCATCAGGACCGGCTCGTGACGGTGATAAACCGCATACTCATGGAAACCGCATTCCTTCAGGAGGGATGCGGTTTTTTCAAACTCGTATCCGACATACCCCGGGACATGCGCGTCGCTCCCGATGGTGATGAGGCTCCCTCCGAGCGCGCGGTAGCGCCGGATGATGTCCCATCCGGGATTCGGCTCTCCCATGCCGTACTTGTATCCGCCGGTGTTGACCTCCAGCGCCTTGTCCTTCCGGATCAGCTCCAGAAGGATCGGGTCGATCAGGTCCCCGTAGGTTTTCAGGTCATAGTATCTGTTCTTGAAGGGGCCGTAGCGGATCACGAAGTCGAGATGCCCGAGTGCGTCGAAGCAGTCGAAGGAGCGCACGCGCTCCAGCGTCTTCTCAAAGTAATGGCGGTAGCGCTCCCGCTCCGCGGCTCTCCGGTCCGGGTCCGGATTCAGGAGAAAATACGCCGGGTAGTAGACGTCCAGCCCGTCGATGAAGTGGCTTGAACCGATCACGTAATCGAAGCGGTCCCAGTATTTTTCACGGAATTCTTCCGCAAAGTCCCGGATGCGCATCTGAAGGCCGAATTCCACGCCCAGGTTCAGGCGGATCCGGTCCGCCCATTTTCTCCTGAGATCCTCCATGAAATTGAGGTAGGAATCAAAGTCAAGCAGGAAGGTGAGGCGCTCCCCGTCCCCGACGGAGACCGCGTCATAATCCTCGTGGTCCGTGATGCAGAGCTCCGGCATGCGGAGAGCCGCCGCGCGCGCGAGCTGCTGCTCGGGATCGGTTTCGCTGTCGGTGGAAAAGTTGGTGTGTACGTGGCAGTCGCAGAGCATCGCTGTTCCTTTCTTTGAGACGGGCATCCGTTTTCCGGGCGGCACAGAATCGCCAGTAAAAGGGAACCGGTCTGTTTCCTCGTCCCTCTCCCTCGGCTGCGTTCCTCAGGCGGTTTCGGTCCTCAGGCGTCTTCGGGAGATCTCCCGTTCTCTTATATTTTCTTCTCTGAATCTGATTTTAGCTGCGGCAGGGCTGAAAGTAAAGGAGCCCGCGAAACAGCGGGAGGCCGGGAGAGGGCATGGGGAAGGAAAACCGGATCGGAGCAGATAAATGAACTCTGGTTCAGTGTATCGTATCAGAGGAAAAAAGAGATGGATTATGTATCTAACTTTCGTTTGCCTGTTTAATCAAAAGTAGAGAGATAAATGAGAGGGAGCGTTTTTCGGCAGCGGTCCTCAAAAATTTCTGTTGGTCTGTCCGCGATGGAATGTTATACTGCACATATGTAAAGAGCAGGTAAAAAGAAGCGAAAAACTGTTTAAAGCGTGTGCCCGGAGCAGATACGCAGAGCGTGTACGCAAAGCAAGTGCGCAGAGTAAGTACGCAGAGCATGAACGCAGAGCGTGTACGCAAAGCATGTACGCAGAGCCCGTGTGGAAATGCGGTGGAACTTCCACAGTCGGCGGCTGGTTTGAATCCGCCGGCGGGCGGACAGGAGAAAAATGCAGGATACCATATCGAACTGGTTTATATTTGCCGGTGGCCTGGGAATGTTCCTCTACGGCATGAACGTCATGGCGGACGGCATGCAGAAGTCGGCGGGGAACCGGATGAAGAACATTCTCGGGATGCTCACGGGAAACCGCGCGGTCGGGGTTCTCATCGGCGCGCTGATCACAGCGATCATTCAGAGCTCCGGTGCGACCACGGTCATGGTGGTCGGCTTTGTCAGCGCCGGCCTCATGACGCTCTCTCAGGCGGTCGGTGTCATCATGGGCGCGAACATCGGCACGACGATCACGGCCTGGATCGTCTCGCTCTCGCAGATCGGCGACTCGATGAAGATGCTGAATCCGGAGTTCTACGCGCCGCTTCTCATCGCAATCGGCGCGGTCATCATCATGTTCGCGAAATCTCAGAAGAAGAAGACCACCGCCGAAATCATTCTCGGCATCGGCCTTCTGTTCCAGGGCCTTAAGTTCATGTCGGAGGCCATCTCGCTCTACACGGACGCCCCCATCTTCCCCACGGTCTTCACGACGCTCGGGCGGAACCCGCTTCTCGGCGTCCTCGCAGGCGCCGTGATCACGGCGCTCCTTCAGAGCTCCTCGGTCTCGGTCGGTATTCTGCAGACACTCGCCGTAAACGGCCTCGTCACGACGAATGCCGCTGTCTTCATCACCCTCGGGGAAAATATCGGTTCCTGCGTGACCGCCCTGCTCTCTGCGATCGGCGGAAACCGGAACGCAAGGCGCGCCGCAGTCATGAATCTCTCCTTCAATGTGATCGGTGCGATTCTCTTCGGCATAGGCGGATTCGTCGTGTTCACGCTGCTTCCGGATATCGCGCATCACTACATCACCCCGGTCGAAATTTCCCTGTTCCACACGGGCTTCAACATCACAATGACGGTGATCCTCTATCCGTTCGCGGACAAGCTCGTCACGCTCTCCGGGATCGTCATTCCCGGAAAGGAGGAGAGGCAGCAGAAGCAGGAGGAGACCATCACCCATCTGGATCCGCGTATCTTTGAGCAGCCCTCCGTCGCGGTGGAGGCGCTCAGGAACGAGGTGGTCACGATGGGCCGCATGGCGCTCGAAAATGTGCAGCGCGCCTGTTCGGTCTGCTTCAGCAGGGACGAGAAGGAGATTGAGCAGGTCTTTGTGGTGGAGGACCGCATCAACCGCATGAACAAGGAGCTCACGGACTACCTGATCCGCGCGAACACGCTTCCCCTGAGTGAATCCCAGAAGCTTCTCGTCGCGGATCTCTTCAACTCCCTGACGGATATCGAGCGGACCGGCGATCACGCGGAGAACATCACGGAGCAGGTGCAGCTCCTCATAAAGCGAAACCTGCGCCTCTCCGCGACAGGACAGTCGGATCTCCGGGAGATCACGGACGCCGTGCTGAATGCCTTTAAAAACGCGGTCGATGCGCGCGCGGAGAACAGTCTCGCGCACGCGAAGAATGTGAGCCGCTACGAGGACCGCGTCGACATGCTGCGGGACGATCAGAAGGAGCGGCACATAGAAAGACTCTCACGTGGAGAATGTGACCCCGCTGCCGGCATAATTTTTATTGAAATTATCGATAATCTCGAAAGAATCTCCGATCACGCGGAAAATATTGCGGAATATATCGTCCAGGAGACGGAATAATTTGGCTTGCATTTTTTCCTGTACTCCATTAGAATGTCAAAAGATTGATTAATATTTAACGAAAAGTGAGCGGATATCTACTTGATGGAGAAGTCGCGAGAGAGTGACGCAGGAGGTAAAACAATGGTAAGAGTAGCGATTAACGGATTCGGACGCATCGGCCGTCTTGCGTTCCGCCAGATGTTTGTGGCGGATGGATATGAGATTGTTGCAATCAATGATCTGACCAGCCCGGAGATGCTTGCATATCTTTTAAAGTATGATACGACGCACGGCAGATTCAACGGGACCGTTGAGGCCGGTGAGAATTCCATCATCGTAAACGGAAAGAAGATCACGATCTACGCAGAGAAGGACGCTGCGAACCTTCCGTGGAAGGAGCTGGATGTCGATGTCGTTCTCGAGTGCACCGGCTTCTACACCTCGAAGGAGAAGTCCATGGCGCACATCAACGCGGGCGCAAAGCACGTCGTCATCTCCGCGCCGGCGGGCAATGACCTGAAGACCATCGTCTACAACGTGAACCACAAGACACTGACCGCTGAGGATCAGATCATCTCCGCAGCTTCCTGCACCACGAACTGCCTCGCACCGATGGCAAAGGCCCTGAACGACCTCTCCCCGATCAAGTCCGGCTTCATGACGACGATCCACGCCTACACCGGCGACCAGATGATCCTCGACGGACCGCAGAGAAAGGGCAATCTCCGCCGCTCCAGAGCAGCAGCGCAGAACATTACCCCGGCTTCCTCCGGCGCGGCAAAGGCAATCGGCCTGGTGCTCCCGGAGCTGAGCGGCAAGCTGAACGGCGCGGCACAGCGTGTTCCGGTCGCGACTGGTTCCACCACCATCCTTGACGCGGTTGTCACCGGAAGCGTCACAGTGGAGCAGGTCAATGCGCAGATGAAGAAGGAAGAGACCGAGTCCTTCGAGTACAACACCGATGAGATCGTCTCCTCCGATATCATCAACAGCACGGCGGGCTCCATCTTCGACGCGACCCAGACCAAGATTCTCCCGATGGAGAACGGCGACACGCTGGTACAGGTCGTCTCCTGGTACGACAACGAGAACTCCTACACGAGCCAGATGGTCCGCACCATCAAGTACTTCGCTCAGCTCAAGTAATTCAGAATGCTTCAGACAGGAAAGACTCCGCGGGGGTCCGGCCTTTGGACCGGGTCCCCGCTTTTATATGCGGAGGCTTTCCTCACAAGTTTTCGGGAGAAGCGGTTAAAACATGCTACAATGAGAGCGGAGGCCGCAGCCCGCGCGGTGCCCGCACGTGAAAAGGCTTCAGGTGCGCGCGCGGCGCTTCAGGGCGCCGATCCGGGCGCTCTTGGAACCGGCAGTCAGAAAATCCGGCGGCCCCGGAGAAAAGGAGATTGCAGATGCTGAACAAAAAGACTGTGGATGATCTGAAGAACCTGAAGGGAAGAAGGGTGCTGGTCCGCTGCGATTTCAACGTCCCGCTGAAGGACGGGAAAATCACGGATGAGACGAGAATCAATGCGGCGCTGCCCACCATCAGAAAGCTCATGAGTGAGGGCGCAAGGGTGATTCTCTGCTCTCACCTCGGAAAGGTGAAGAAGGGGCCGAACGAGGGCGAGTCCCTGGCGCCGGTGGCGGTGAGCCTCGCAGAGAAGCTCGGGAAACCGGTGAAGTTCATCTCTGACTATCACGTGACGGGAGCGGAGGCAGATGCCGCTGTGGCCGCGATGCAGCCGGGG
>CACXCJ010000051.1 GCA_902766175.1 uncultured Lachnospiraceae bacterium | reverse complement strand
GGCAGGCACTTTCCGGCGCGGCAGGTACTTTCCGGCAGAGCGGAGGCAGGGAGGGAAAAATCCTGTTGCCGCGAGGAAGCACACGGTGGAAAATAGGACCTGGAGAGACATCATGGAGGTGGAATTGAAAATGAGCGGAATCCAGAGGAAAGGGAACGGCCAGGTGACGGAGTTCACCCTTCCGGAACAGCCGGAATACAAGATTCTCGTGATCTCGGACACGCACGGCGCCAATGACCTGCTGAACAGCGCGCTGGAAAAGGAGTACCCGGTGGACCTCGTGATTCACTGCGGGGATTCCCAGGGGAATCCTGAGAAGGCGGTGAATGCGCGCAGGTTTCCGGTGACGGTCGCTGCCGTGTGTGGAAACTGCGACGATTCGCGGGGTTTTCCGCAGGAGATTCTGGTTCACGCCGGGACCGATCTGATCTGGGCCGTGCACGGGAACCGCTTCCACGTGGTCTGGGAGGAGCGGAAGGTGACGCTTCTGGAGGAGGCGGTGAAGCGCGGAGCCGACGTCGCGCTGTACGGACACACGCACGTGCCGGACATAGATCCGCATCCGGAGAAAAACGTGCTGATCGTGAATCCGGGAAGTGCCCTGAGGCCGAAGCAGGCATCCCGGATCCCGACCTACGCAGTGCTGACGCTGTCGCGTGGAAAGACGCCGGGGGCGGCGCTCAGAAAATTACTGTAAGCGCATGTTCAGAAAACTGTAAAGTGGGGCGCCGGAAATGGCCGCTATAATGGAAAAGTGACAAAGTTCAGCATTCCATTCGGAGGATCTGCCATGAAGCTTTCCATTTTTAGAACCCGGGGATTCCGGCGCGTCACGGCGCTCGCGGCTGCGGTGTGCGTGGCCGCATCGGCCGCAGGGATCGGTTTCTTCCCGGAACAGACGGCCTTTGCGGCGGTGATCGGCCATTCGACCCGCACGAACACTGCTTCCGCTTCGTATCAGTTTCTCGGGACGGAGATGTACACGTATAAGGCCCTGCAGTCCGACATCACCCGCCTCGCATCTGATTATTCAGGCGTCACAACAGGCTCCATCGGAACCACGGCGGACGGCCGCACTATTTATTCTGTCACGATCGGAAACCAGTCCGCTTCAAAAAAGATTCTCGTGGTCGGCGCCATGCACGGGCGCGAGTACATCACGACCCCGCTCATCATGCGGGAGGCGAAGGACCTCCTGGACCGGAAGGCCGCGGGAGATGCGGGACTTGACAGTGTCTCGGTCGAGTTCATCCCGATGCTGAATCCGGACGGCGTCTGCATTTCCCAGTCCGGCATCGACGGCCTGCAGAACAGCTCCGTGAAACAGAAGGTCACGGACATCATCAGCAGCTGGGCGGACTGGGGACTTCTCACGGATCAGAACAAGTACACATGGTACCTGAACAAATGGAAGAACAACGCGAACGGCGTCGACATCAACCGGAACTTTGACATGCCGGGCTGGAGCAGCCTGAATGATCTCCGGGACAAGCCCGCGAGTGATCTCTACAAGGGACCGTCCGCAGAATCCGAGGCCGAGACAAAGGCACTTGTGAACCTGGTGAATCAGGGGAATTTTACGGAGGTCGTGAATTACCACGCGCAGGGGCAGTGCATCTACTGGAAGAACACGGGGCTTTCCAATGAGGTTCTCTCAAGGGACCAGATTCTCGGAAAAATTGCGCGGATTGACACCGGCTACCAGCTGGTCGGCGGGGACACCGCTGCGCAGGACACGACGGAGCAGGACGGATGCAGCTTCAAGGACTGGCTCGATGTGAAGAAGGGCATTCCGAATATCACGCTCGAGGTGGGCCTCGGAACCTCTCCGGTGCCGGAGACACAGATTGAGGAGATCTGGCAGCAGAATCAGAAGCTGCTTCCGGACCTCATTTCCGAGCTCTGCGGGACCTATGTGTTCCCGGCGGAGGAGTCGTCAGCGGGCGGAGACAGTGCCGCTTCGGGATCCGGTGCATCCGATGCGGCCGGTACGTCAGCGGGCGCGGTGATCGGAACCGGTGCGCCTTCCTCCACAGGCGGCACGGCGGCGGTCGGCAGTGTGCCGGAATGATGCCGCGGGAGAGAACGGAGCGGCTTCACATCGGCTGCCACTTATCGAGCGCAAAGGGATTTCTCCACATGGGGGAGGAGGCACACGCGATCGGTGCGGATACCTTTGCCTTTTTTACGAGGAATCCGCGCGGCGGAAATGCGAAGCCGCTCGATGCGGTGGATGCGGAAGCCCTCCGGGATTACATGAAGCGCCATCACTTCGCGCCGATCGTCGCGCACGCGCCGTACACGCTGAATCTCTGCTCCGACAGAGAGGAGATCCGCGATTTTGCGCGGCGGACCATGGCAGACGATCTGAGGAGAATGCTGTATCTCCCCGGGAATTACTACAATTTCCATCCGGGGAGCCACGTGAAGCAGGGAGCGGAGACCGGAATCCGCCTGATCGCGGAGAGCCTGCGGGAACTTCTTTCCGGGCTTCCGGAAGGCGGCGCGCCTCCTCCGGTGACGATTCTCCTTGAGACCATGGCCGGGAAGGGATCGGAGGTCGGGCGGTCGTTTGAGGAAATTGCAGAGATTCTTGACAGGGCTGGCGCTGATTCGCGGCTCGGGGTCTGCCTCGATACTTGTCACGTCTATGACGCGGGATATGACATCGCCGGAGATCTGGACGGCGTGCTTCGGGAGTTTGACAGGGTGATCGGCATCGGGCGCCTGAAGGCGCTCCACGTGAACGACAGCAGGAATCCGATGGGAAGCCGGAAGGACCGGCACGAAAAGATCGGCGAGGGGAGTCTGGGTCTCGAGACTTTTATCAGCATTGTGCGGCACCCGCTGCTGCGGCACCTGCCAATGATCCTCGAGACACCGAATGAGCTGGACGGCTACAGAAAAGAAATACAGCTTCTCAGAGAGTGCGCCGGGGAAGAGGCAGAGGGAGCAGAGCGATCCGGCTTTTGAGAAAATCCGGCGTAGATATGTTAAATATGTCTCCTGATATGACGGAGAATGGCTTTCCGCGCGGCAGATTTGTGATAAAATGGAAAATAAAAACCGTTTTCCGGGAGGATTTTTATGAAAATTGTCACAGATCTGATCAAGGATACTCCCATCCCACGCATGGTGAAGGTGCACCAGAAATTTGATGACACACACGTCCCGGACGAAAAAATCGCGGAGACGATTCAGGCTGAGCTGAGACGGGAGGCCATCGCCTCCCGGATCCAGCCGGGCATGCGGATCGCAATCACCTGCGGGAGCCGCGGCATCAGCCACTATGCGGTCATGGTGCGGGCGATCGTCGATTTCGTGAAGGAACGGGGAGCAATTCCCTTCCTTGTCGCGGCGATGGGGAGCCATGGCGGCGCGACGGCGGAGGGGCAGCGGCAGATTCTCGCGGACTACGGTGTCACGGAAGAGACGATGGGGTGCGGGCTCGTGAGCTGCATGGACACCGTGCAGATCGGGACCACCGCGGTCCGGCACCTTCCGGTCCACATCGACAGGGCGGCAGCGGGGGCGGACGGCATCCTCCTCTTTAACCGGATCAAGCCGCACACCTCCTTCCGCGGAAGGTACGAGAGCGGGCTCATGAAGATGATGGCGATCGGCCTCGGCAAGCAGGTGGGCGCGCACGATCTCCACAGCCAGAGGGCGGACATTTTCCATGAGCTGATTGAGGAGTACGGCCGCGCGATCCTGAAAGACGCGCCGGTGCTGGGCGGCATCGCCGTGGTGGAGAATGCCTATGACCAGCCGTATCTGATCCGGGGGCTGTCTTCACAGGAGATCCCTGACGAGGAGCCGAAGCTGCGGGACCTCTCCTACAAGACGATTGCGCATCTGCTGTTTGATGACTGCGATGTTCTCGTGATTGACCAGATCGGGAAAAACATCAGCGGCGACGGCATGGACCCGAATGTATCCGGGCGCTTTGTCACGCCGAAGCTCTGCTCGGGCGGGATCGACGCGGAGAAGGTCGTCATTCTGGACCTCACGGACGAGACGCACGGAAACGCACAGGGTGTGGGGCTCGCAGATGTCACGACGCGCCGCCTCGTGAACAAGACGAAGCTCGAGATGACATACCCCACCGCCGTGACGAATACATTTCTGCACCTCATGAAGATTCCGATGATCATGGACAATGACCGCGAGGCGCTTCAGCTCGCGCTCTGCTGCTGCCCGGAGGCGGAGGATCAGGAGCACAAGAAGATGATACGCATCAAAAACACGGCGAAAATCGATGAGATCGAGATCTCCGAGGGGATGCTCCCGCTCGCCGAGAAGAACCCGGATCTCGAGATCCTTTCTGACCCCTATGAGCTTCATTTTGATGAAGAGGGAAATCTGTTCTGAGAAAGAAGGCACGGGCGCCAGAGCTTCGCCGCGGCGTGTGTTCCACGGGCGGTGCGGCGCTGACCGGGGTATCTTCGAAAGGGGAGTTGAATGCAGAACGCGCTGATTGTAGATCCTGCGGACAATGTCGTTGTTGCGATTGCGCCGATTAAAAAGGGCGATGCGGTCGAGTACACGCTGGAGGGAAAGCGCATTTCCTTTCCGGCGGCGGACGATATCACGATTTACCACAAGGCGGCCTGCCGGGAGATCCCGGAGGGAACTCCGGTCATCAAGTACGGGCAGTACATCGGCATCGCGGCATGTGATATTCACAAGGGCGAGCATGTTCATGTGCACAACGTGATCAGCCGGAAGGAGAAGCGCTGAGATGACATTCAGGGGATACAGGCGCCCGGACGGGCGCGTCGGCATCCGAAACCACGTCCTGATTCTGCCGGCGAGCGTCTGCGCGTCGGATACGGCGCGGATCGTATCGGAGCAGGTAAACGGGACGGTCACATTTCACAACCAGAACGGCTGCTCGCAGGTGGCGTCAGATCAGCAGCTCACCATGGATGTTATGGCGGGATACGCGGCAAATCCGAATGTCTTCGGGACGGTCGTCATCTCGCTCGGGTGTGAGAACTGCCAGATGGATCTTGTGGTGAAGGCGATCCGGGAGCGGACGAACAAGCCTCTCTTTCAGGTGATCATCCAGGAAGCCGGAGGAACGGTGAAGGCTGCGGAGCTGGCGCTGAATTACGCCCGGGAGCTGGTGCAGGAGGCGTCTCTTCTCCAGCGGGAGGAGTTCCCGATGTCAGAGCTTATTCTCGGGACGGAGTGCGGCGGCTCTGATCCCACGAGCGGACTTGCAGCGAACCCTGTGATCGGGGAGCTGAGCGATCTCCTGGTCGCGGACGGCGCCGCGTCGATTCTCAGTGAAACGACGGAGTTCATCGGCGCAGAGTTCATGCTTGCAGACCGCGCCGTCTCGAAGGAGGTGCACGACCGGGTTCTTGAAATCGTGAGCCGCTATGAGAGAGCCCTGCAGCTTTTCGGCGAGGAGATACGGGAGGGGAACCCCTCTCCGGGAAATAAAGAGGGAGGGATCACGACACTGGAGGAGAAGTCCCTCGGCTGCATCCACAAGGGCGGGCACGCGCCGGTCAGCGCAGTTTACGACTACGCAAAGCAGGTGAGGCCTCGGGAGGGGCTTGTCATCATGGACACCCCGGGAAATGACCCGTCCTCCGTCGCGGCGATGGTGGCCGGAGGGGCGCAGGTCGTCGTTTTTTCCACGGGGCGCGGTTCGCCCACAGGGAATCCGATCGCGCCGGTGATCAAAATTACGGGAAACAAGCTCACGTATGAGAAGATGCGGGACAATCTTGACTTCGACGCGTCCCCGTTAATCTACGGTACAAAGACGCTGAGGGAGCTTGGCGCAGAGCTCTATGAGCTTGTCCGGCAGACGGCGGACGGCAGACAGACCAAGGCAGAGGCGCTCGGCTTTGTCGAGACCGCGATCGCGAGAGTCTGCAATTACGTGTAAAAGGTCCGGGAAACATACGAGGGGCCCGCATGGCGTGAAAGCGCAGAAGCGGGCCCCTCGTATGTTTTTCGTAGGCCGAGGCGGGAAGGCGCAAGTGCAGTGCACAGTGTGCGGGGCCAGGAGGAAAGCTGCCGGTTTCTGTGCGGTCCAGCTTGCGGTGCCCGCGCGAGACAGTCCCCTGTACGGCCCGGCAGTGAGC
>CACXCJ010000050.1 GCA_902766175.1 uncultured Lachnospiraceae bacterium | reverse complement strand
CGTCGAACGGGAGATCAATTCCCTTGGAGCGGCAGTAGTCGATCTCGTCCTGGCGGGACTGGAACTTCCAGATATCGGTCATGCGCCACGGAGCAATGATCTTGATGTCCGGTGCGAGGGCCTTGATGCCGAGCTCGAAGCGGATCTGGTCATTTCCCTTTCCGGTTGCGCCGTGGCAGATCGCGACCGCCTTCTCCTTCCGCGCGATCTCGACTAACTTCTTTGCGATCAGCGGGCGCGCCATGCTGGTGCCGAGGAGGTACTTGTTCTCATACACGGCGTCTGCCTTGACGCAGGGCATGATGTAGTCCTCTGCGAACTCATCGTTCACATCGAGAATATACAGCTTGGAGGCGCCGCAGTACTTTGCGCGCTCCTCGAGGTGATCCAGCTCCTCCTCCTGACCGCAGTCGATGCAGCAACAGATCACGTCGTAGTCGAAATGCTCCTTCAGCCACGGAATGATCGCGGTGGTGTCAAGCCCGCCGGAGTACGCGAGAACAACCTTTTCCTTCTTCTTCATGGAAATATCCCCCTTCAGTGATAGAAATTTGAAACAGCGCCTGTCTGTCAGCGGCCCGGAAGCAGAATGCCGGACCGGCGTTCGTTTGCTCTCATAAATATACGGCAAGGGTATCCAAAAAGCAAGTGAAACTAAAAAATAATGCTTGCATATTATTGCAAGAAAATGTATCATTATTAGAAACTGTGTTTTTGTGTAATCCTGCCCACACGGCGCCAGGCTGTGCTACAATAGTGCAGTCCGAAGAGGAGACTGTTCGGTTTCCGCGTCCTGCCGGCGGAAGAAGCGGAACATGCAGGAGCAGCAGCTGACAGTTTACGGGGGAAAACGGAGGAACGAGATGGCAGCAGATCCTATTATCATGCAGAAGGCGGAAACGCTGATCGAGGCGCTTCCTTATATTCAGCGCTTCAATCGGAAGATCATTGTCGTGAAATACGGCGGCGCGGCAATGCTGGATGAGAACCTGAAGAAGCAGGTCATCCAGGATGTCGTTCTCTTGAAGCTCGTCGGATTCAAGCCGGTGATCGTGCACGGCGGCGGAAAGGAAATCAGCACCTGGGTGCGGAAATCCGGAAAGGAGCCGCAGTTTGTGAACGGCCTGAGGGTCACGGATGCGGACACCATGGAGATTGCCGAGATGGTCCTGAACCGCGTGAACAAGAGCCTTGTGCAGCTTGTGAATTCGCTCGGCGTAAAGGCCTGCGGCATCAGCGGCAAGGACGGAGGGCTTCTCCAGGTGGAGAAGAACTATATCAACGGTCAGGACTACGGCTTTGTCGGGAAGATCACGAAGGTGGATCCGAAGATTATCTACGATCTCCTGAATGACGATTACCTTCCCATCGTCTGCCCGATCGGCTTCGACAAGTCCTTCCAGACCTTCAATATCAACGCGGATGATGCCGCCTGCGCCATTGCGAGCGCACTGAAGGCGGAGAAGCTCGCGTTCCTCACGGATGTCGAGGGCGTGTACCGCGACTTTAATGACAAGAGCACGCTGATCTCGGAGATGACGGTGAAGGAGGCGCACAAGCTGATTGAGAGCGGCATTATCGGCGGCGGCATGCTTCCGAAGCTCTCGAACTGTGTCGCGGCAGTGGATGGAGGCGTGAACCGCGTCCACATCCTGGACGGACGGCTGCCGCACTGCCTGCTTCTGGAAATCTTTACGAACAAGGGAATCGGAACCGCGATCCGGAAGGACTCGGAGGAGGCGTTCTATCATGCAGAGGACTGACCTGATGAAGGAGGAGATCTGCGAGGCGGAGCAGCTCCTCTTCAAGGCTTACAACCGCTACCCGGTGGTGTTCGATCACGGGGACGGCGTGCATCTCTATGACACGGAGGGAACAGAGTACCTCGATTTCTTCGCGGGGATCGCCGTGAACGGCCTCGGCTATCATTATCCGGGGTATGATGAGGCGCTGAAGGCGCAGGTGGACAAGCTCCTGCACATCTCGAACTACTTCTACAATCCGCCGGCGATCAGTGCCTCGGAGAAGCTCCTGAAGGTGAGCGGCATGGACCGCGTCTTTTTCACGAACTCCGGCACCGAGGCAATTGAGGGGGCGCTGAAGATCGCGCGGAAGTACGCTTTTACAAAACACGGCGGACAGAGCAGCGCCTTTGAGATCATCGCCATGGAGCACTCCTTCCACGGGCGCAGCATGGGGGCGCTCTCCGTGACCGGGAAGAAAGCCTACCGGGCGCCGTTTGAGCCTCTGATTCCGGGCGTGAAGTTCGCAGAATTCAATGACCTTGCGTCGGTCAGAAGCCTTGTGTCGGAGAAAACCTGCGGAATCATCGTGGAGCCGATTCAGGGGGAGGGCGGCATCTACCCCGCGTCCGACGAGTTCCTGAAGGGGCTCCGGGAGATCGCCGACGAGCACGACCTGATTCTCATCTTCGATGAGATCCAGTGCGGCATGGGCCGCTCCGGAAAGTATTTCGCGTGGCAGTACAGCGGCGTGAAGCCGGATGTCATGACGTGCGCGAAGGCGCTCGGAAATGGCGTTCCGATCGGCGCGTTTCTCACCTCCGGGAAGGCGGACTCCGCGATGGGACCCGGCGATCACGGCACCACCTACGGCGGAAATCCGTTTGTGTGCGCAGCGGCGGATGCGGTCCTCACGATCTTTGAGCGGGACCACATTCTCGACAACGTGAACGAGATGGGAGAGTACGTCCGCGGAAAGCTCCTCGAATTAAAGAAAGAGAACCGGCATATCACGGATGTCCGAGGCCGCGGTCTGATCCTCGGAGTCGAGTTCGACGTCCCGGTGGCGCCGGTGATTCGGAAGGCCCTGACGGAAGAGCATCTCGTCCTCATCAACGCGGGAGAAAACATTATCCGCGTCATTCCGCCGCTCATCATCACGAGGGCGGATGCGGACGAGGCGGTGGCGCGGCTTTCGCGCGCGCTTTTGGCGCTGGAGGCGCAGTGATGTTTCTCAGGGGAGAGCTGGTCTCAAACAAAATCCGCGCGGAGGCCGACTGCCTCTTAAGTCTCCTGGACGGATACGTCCCGACGCTCGCGATTGTCCGCGTCGGCGCGCAGCCGCCGCAGATTGCATACGAGCGCGGTGCGACGAAAAAGATGGCGGCGTTCGGACTAAAGACGAAGGTATTTGCGTTCGACAGCAGCATAAGCGAGGAGGCGTTTCTGAAGGCCCTGAGGGGCGTGAGCGATGATCCGGAGATCGACGGCATTCTGCTTCTCGAGCCGCTGCCGGACCAGATTAATCCGGACCGCGCGACGGCAGTGATCGATCCGGAGAAGGATCTCGACGGCATCACGCCGACGAACGTCGCGAAGGTCTTCATGGGGGACCCGCTCGGCTTTGCGCCGTGCACCGCGGAGGCGGTCATGGAGACCATCCACGCATACGGCTTCACGCCGAATCAGAAGAAGGCGGTCGTTGTGGGCCGGAGCATGGTCGTGGGCCGGCCGGTCGCGATGCTTCTTCTGAGCGAGAACGCGACAGTCTCGATCTGCCACACAAAGACGGCGGACCTACCGGAGGAGTGCAGGAGGGCGGAGATCCTCGTGTCCTGCGCGGGGCGGCCGCACTTAATCAAGGCGGGGGATGTTGCGCCGAACGCCCTTGTGATCGATGTCGGACTGAACGTCGTGGACGGGAAGCTCTGCGGGGACGTGGACTCCGAGGCCGTGGAGAAGAAGGCCCGCGCCGTGACGCCGGTTCCGGGCGGAATCGGAAGCGTGACGACGGCGGTGCTGGCGAAGCACCTGCTCCTGGCGGCAGTCCGGAAGCACGAGAAGATGCGTCTGGCAGGAAATTCCTGAATCTGTTTTCTGCGCGGATCCGCGGAATGCGGCGGGGCCAGTCCCTGCCGGGCGCGGACCGCGCATTTTTTTCATCCTTTTCCCTCTGCGGCGGCGGAGCGCCAATCACGAGCGGCCCGCGGTCACAGGGGGAAGCGTGTCTCTGCTTGTATTCGCGCGAAAAGTCGGTTAAAATATTTATCTGCAGGCCCGGCAGCTCACCGAGAGGGAGGCTGCCTTGAAGAGTATCAGAAACAGTGGTTTTTTCAGAAAGAGAGCGCGCCTGCTCCGCCGGATGCTTCCGGCGGCGGCAGTACTCGCAGCGGGACTTACCTGGAGCGCCCAGACCGCCGCGGGAGGTTCTGTGCCGGATTCCCTGGTCGAAGAGAGGGTGGAAGCCGGCGCGGCAGAGGAGACCGCGCGGGAAAACGCGTCCTCGGAGGAAGCGGATGCATCCGCTGCCGGGGAGCTGCGGCCGGCGCCGGAGCCTGAAGGGCTTCCGGAGACACCCGCGGCCCAGACGGAGGCAAAGACAGAGGACCCGGTCCCGGAGACGTCCGCACCGGAGCTTCTGGTGTTTGTCTGCGGTGAGGTGGTCACCCCGTATACCTACGCCCTCCCGGACGGGAGCCGGATTGCGGACGCCGTGGAAGCGGCAGGCGGCTTTACGGAGAGGGCGTCACGCACCGCGCTGAATCTCGCGGAGCGGGTCTTCGACGGGGAGATGATCCGGGTGCCGTCCGAGGAGGAAGCTAAGGAGGCAGGGCTCTCCCTTCAGGCGCCTTACCACAGCGGAAATCCCGCGGAGACAGGCGGCGCCGGGAGCAGCGGCGGGGAGAACGCGGCATCCGGAAAGGGTGCGCTGTCCGGCGGGAGCAGCACAGGGGCTGCATCGGCCGCCGGGGCTGAGGAAGGCGGCACTGAGACTGTAAGCGCGGCGGTGAATATCAACACCGCGGACAGCGCGCTGCTCTGCACGCTCCCCGGAATCGGGGAGAAAAAGGCTGAGAAAATCATCGCCTACAGGGAAGAGCACGGAAGCTTCCGCGTGCCGGAGGACATCATGAATGTTCCTGGCATCAAGGAAAAGGCTTTTTCGCGGATGAAGGACAGAATCCGCGTGGATTGAAGCGGCAGGGAGAGAGAATGACAAAAGTTCTGGTGGTTGACGATGAGAAGCTCATCGTCAAGGGAATCCGGTTCAGCCTGGAGCAGGACGGAATGAAGGTGGACTGCGCCTATGACGGGGAGGAGGCGCTCAGCAAGGCGAAGGAAAATGAGTATGACATTATCCTCCTGGATGTGATGCTCCCGAAGAAGGACGGCATGGAGGTATGCCAGAGCATCCGCGAGTTCTCCGAGGTGCCGATCATCATGCTGACCGCGAAGGCGGGCGACATGGACAAGATCCTGGGGCTTGAGTACGGCGCGGACGACTACATCACGAAACCGTTCAATATTCTCGAGGTGAAGGCCAGAATCAAGGCGATCCTCCGGAGGAACCAGAAGAACAGCGCCAGGGCGGAGGAGGAGCATGTCCTGAAGGCGGGAAACCTCAGAATTGATCTCGACGGACACCGCGTCTTCCTCGGGAACAGAGAGGTGAACCTGACCGCAAAGGAGTTTGACATTCTGGAGCTCCTCGCCTCGAACCCGGACAAGGTGTACAGCCGGGAGAAGCTTCTCGCTGCGGTCTGGAGAAACAAGCCGCAGGAGGCCGGGGACGTGCGGACGGTGGATGTTCACGTGCGGCGGCTCAGGGAAAAGATCGAGCCGTCCCCGAGCGACCCGCATTACGTTCACACAAAGTGGGGCGTCGGGTATTACTTCCGGGCGTCGGAATGAATCTCACGGTGATCGGAGTCGGTGCGCTGAAGGAGAGGTACTGGCGCGACGCCTGCGCGGAGTACTTGAAGCGCCTCACGGCCTACTGCAGACCGGAAGTGATTGAGGTGAAGGACGAGAGGACGCCGGAGAAGCTCTCGGAGACGGAGAGGAATCTGATTCTCCGGAAGGAGGGGGCAAGAATCCTCGAGAAGGCAGGGGACCGCACCTTTCTCATTGCAGCAGATCTCCGCGGCAGCCGCTGTTCCTCGGAACAGTTCGCCGAGGCGCTGTCGGAGTGGGAGATACGGGGACGCGGGAATCTGACCTTCGTGATCGGCGGTTCCCTGGGCCTCTCGGAGGAGGTCCTCCGGCGCGCGGACGTGCGGGTCAGTTTTTCGGATCTCACGTTTCCGCACCAGCTGATGCGGGTCATACTTCTTGAGCAGATCTACCGGGCTTTCCGGATCCGGACGGGCGCGCCGTATCACAAGTGAGGGGCCTCTTAAGATCGAGCCGCGGAGAACCCTTCATTCCTGTGCACCGGCGTGGCGGAACCGATACAGAGCGGTTCCGCGCGGGAGAACTTTGCAGCGGCCGCATGTTCTGCTATAATCGAGCCAGCGATTCCTGACGGAAGGAGAATTCGACATGGAGAGCGAAGAGAGAACCGCCAAGAGCGGTACAGAGGAAAAGAAGCCTGAAGGACAGGAGCTTCTGAAGGAAAAGACAGAAAATGCCCCGGAGAGCGCGAAGGAATTTTCCGGAGCAGAGGAGCAGAAGCCCGGAAAGATTGGGGAGGTCTGCATCGCGGACGATGTCGTCGCAGTCATCGCCGGTCTCGCGGCGACGGAGGTGGAGGGCGTCGACTCCATGGCGGGCAACATCACGAAGAGCCTCATCCCGAAGCTCGGAAACAAGAACCTGTCCCGCGGCGTGAAGGTGGATATCACCGAGGGACGCGTGACCGTGGATCTGTCCCTGAACATCCGGTACAGCTACAACATCCCGGAGGTCAGCGCAAAGGTTCAGGAGCGGGTGATGAACGCGATCGAAAACATGACCGGCCTCAAGGTCCTTGAAGTCAACGTGAGGATCGCGGGCGTGAACATCGACTGATCTCGATCTTGCAGGAGGGCACGGCGCATGCGGCTGTGCCTTCCCTTATTTTCTGAACACCAGATGAAGAGAAGAAAAAAGGAGAATCCAGGCCGGCGGGTTGCGCTCTTCGGGATGGCCGTCGCCCTGGCCATGATTCTCGGATACGTGGAATTTCTGATCCCGGTTCCGGTCGGAATTCCGGGCGTGAAGCTGGGGCTCGCAAATCTCGTGACCATAGTCTGTCTCTACCGGATGGGGGAGCGGGAGGCGGCCGCGGTCTCCCTTGCGCGGATTTTTCTGGTCGGTTTCACCTTCGGGAACATGTCCTCCCTCCTGTACTCCCTCGCGGGCGGCGCTGCGAGCTATCTCTGCATGCTGCTCTCCAGGAGGAGCGGCAGGTTCGGGAGAACCGGGGTGAGTGTGATCGGCGGAGTGACCCACAATCTGGGCCAGCTTTTCGTGGCCTCGCTCGTGGTGGAGAATGCCTCGCTGCTCTGGTACTTTCCAGTGCTGCTCGCCGCGGGGACGCTCACCGGTCTCGCGATCGGTCTTCTCGCCGGAGAAGTGCTGAAGCGCCTTCCGCGCACCGCCGGAGATCCGTACTCCGGCAGAAATTTGTAGAAACTCCGGTATTTACAGCAGTGATATACTTGATACAGAACACGTACCCCGGCGCAGAAGTGCCGGGCCGAAAGGAAAGGAATAAAAATGGCGAAGACAAAGGTTGATATTATTTCCGGTTTCCTCGGAGCTGGAAAGACGACGTTTATCCGCAAGCTCCTGAAGGATGCGGTTGCGGGCGAGAAGGTCGTTCTGATTGAGAACGAGTTCGGGGAGATCGGGATTGACGGCGGTTTCCTGAAGGATTCCGGCATCGAGATCCGCGAGATGAATTCCGGCTGCATCTGCTGCTCCCTCGTCGGCGATTTTGCGACCTCTCTGAAGGAGGTTCTCACAAAGTACGCGCCGGACCGCATCATTATCGAGCCGAGCGGCGTCGGAAAGCTCTCCGATATCATGCGCGCGGTCTCGGACGTCGAGAAGGATCTGGACGTGGAGAATAACTCCGCCGTCACGATTGTCGATGTAAAGAAGTGCCGGCTCTACATGAAGAACTTCGGGGAGTTCTTCAATAACCAGGTGCAGTTTGCGACAACGATCGTCCTCTCCCGAACGGATGTCGCTCCGCAGGAGGTCATAAACCAGGCGGTGGACATGATCCGCACCGTGAACCCGACCGCCCGGATCATCACCACCCCGATCGCCCTGCTGTCCGGCCCGAAGCTCCTTGAAATCCTGGAACAGCCGGTAGACCTGAAGGCCGAGCTCCTCGCGCAGGTCGCCGCGGAGGAGGAAGAGGAGGAAGAGGATCACGAGCACGAGGACCACGATCATGAGCACGGGGACCACGAGCACGAGGACCACGATCATGAGCACGGGGACCACGACCATGAGGATCACGACCACGATCACTGCTCCTGCGGCCACCATCATCACCATCACCACCATCATCCGGGAGAGCACGATGCGGATGAGATTTTTGACAGCTGGGGGCAGGAGCAGGTGCCCGGCATGAGCGAGGAGAAGCTCGCCGGCATTCTGGACCGCATCGCAAACAGCGAGGTATTCGGCACCGTGGTCCGCTGCAAGGGAATGATCCCGACCGGGGAGAAGACCGAGTGGCTCTACTTCGACGTGGTTCCGGGTGAGGTCCAGATCCGGAAGGGGCTGCCGGATTACACCGGCAAGGTCTGCGTCATCGGGGCAAACCTCAGGCAGGATGAGCTGCAGAAGACATTCAGGGGATAAGCCATGGCAGACGATTACGACGAGAACGACAACCGCACGCCGGTATTCCTGATCAACGGATTTCTGGAGGCGGGCAAGACACAGTTCCTGAAGTTCACGATGGTGCAGCCGTACTTTCAGACGGAGGGCAGGACGCTCCTCATCGTCTGCGAGGACGGGGAGGAACAGTACGACGACAAGTTCCTCCAGCGGACGCGCACGGCCGGCATCTTTTTTGAGAGCGAGAAGGAGTGCACGAAGGAACAGCTGCACAAGCTGCAGGAGGAGTATAAGCCGGAGCGCGTCCTGATCGAATGGAACGGCACGTGGATGCAGAACGAACTGGAGCTCCCGGAGGAGTGGTTCCTGAACCAGCAGATCACGATTGTCGACACCTCGACACTGGATCTCTACCTGAAAAACATGCGCGCCTTCATGGGACCCATGCTCCGGAATTCCGAGCTTGTGATCTGCAACCGCGCGGACGGCATCCCGGAGGAAAAGCTCGGCAAGTACCACCTGTCGCTGAAGGCGATGGCACCGGGCGCCGAGATTGTCTACGAGGGGAAAAACGGCGAGGAGATCCGCGGGGATTTCAACATTGATCTCCCGTACGACATCAACGCGGACCTCCTGAAGATCGACAAGGACATGTTCGCGACATTCTATGTGGATGCGATGGACCGGAGCAGGCGCTACGACGGCAAGGAGGTCGAGTTCACCGCGCAGATCATGAAGCCGAAGGATGCCCCCGCGGGCGTCTTCATCCCCGGAAGGAGAATCATGACCTGCTGCGAGGCGGACATCCAGTTCTGCGGGTTCCTGTGCAGCTACAAGGGGGCGGACGCGATCCGGAGCGGCGACTGGGTGAAGATCCGCGCGAAATTAAAGAGCGAAAACCGTAAGGAATATGGCGGTGAGGGGCCGGTGCTCTATGCAGAGGAGGTCGCCCTCACGAGCCCGATCAAGGAGGTCGCGACTTTCTCGTGACCGGATGGCCGCGGTTTCTCTGAGAGAGAGACCGTGGCATTTTTCTGGAATGAGGAGAAGCGGCCGCAGCAAAAAAGGAGCAGCCATGAAGTACAGAGCCGCCGTTTTTGACATGGACGGCACAATTCTGAACACACTGGAGGATCTCACGGATTCCCTGAACTGGGCCCTGAGGGAGGCCGGGCACCGCGGAAACTTTGCGGCGGATCAGGTCCGGCATTTCTATGGGAGCGCGATTCAGACCGCGATTTCCCGCGCACTGAGCGTGGAGAACGGGGCGCCGATGGAGGGAATCGAGAACATCGGTGAGTCCGTGAATCCGTCGGTGTACGGCGTGGACCCGGAGGAGGTCCGGAGGATCCATGCACTCTACGCGCCGCACTACGCGTCGCACTGCCAGATCAAGACGCGCCCCTACGACGGAATTCCGGAGCTGATCCGGAAGCTTCGGGACGCCGGAGTAAAAACCGCTGTGGTGTCCAACAAGTCGGATGAGGCGGTGCACACGCTGGTGAAGGATCTTTTCAACGGCCTCTTCGATGCTGCCGCAGGGGAGCAGCCGGGAATCCGGAGAAAGCCCGCGCCGGACATGACGCTTTTCGCCCTCCGGAAGATGGGGATCCCCGCGGAAAGTGCGGTTTACATCGGGGACACGGAAATTGACCTGCAGACCGCGAAGAATTCCGGCATGGAGTGCATCGCTGTGACCTGGGGATTCCGCTCCGAGGATGTCCTGAAATCGCGCGGCGCCTCAGTCATCTGTCACACCGCAGGGGAGGTCTACAGGGAAATTACGGGGACTGAACAGGGCAGTCACCCGCCCTTATAATCCGGGACAGGGGTCGGGCGTGCCGGATCGAAGACCTCATCGACATCGAAGAATTCGCTCGTCCGGTTTTTCACCGTCTTGTCCTGCCACATGCGGTAGCCATCCAGATTCCGCCGCCCCTGGCGCAGGTAATCCTCTCCGAGCTGCACAAAATTCTGCGTCGAGTCAACATTGCAGAAGTAGCGGAAGCCCTCGGAATAGAGACGCTCAAAGCGCGCGTTGTCCGAGGTGTACGGATGCCAGTCGCCCACATCCGCCCCGAAGGGATAAATCATGATATCGGAGCCGCCGATCAGCGGGGCGACGCGGTCCTGCCATTTCTGTGTGTCCGCCTCGAATTCCTCGTCCGAGATGGTCGCGTAATCGCGGTGCCCCCAGCTGTGGGAGGCAATTTCCCAGCCGTCCTCCCGGAGCGCCTCGGCGAGTTTCCGGACGGTCTCGCGGTCCTGCTCGATGTTCGGGTTCTTTCCCTCGTAATCCGTATCTGTCCGGTAGCCGAACACACCGTTGTATCCGGTCACGGCGAGGCATCCCTTCGTGCCGCGGTAGGAGAAGTCCGGGTGCTCCTCCACGAAATCGTCCAGAAGCGGAACCACGTCGTAGGATCCGACGGACACGGTGCCGTCATCCATGACCATTTCGTTCCGGATTCTCCCGTCCGTATCGATGATCAGGTCCTTTGCGAAGCCGTCTCCCTCCATGTACTCATAGTAGCAGACATCGTCCTGCGAGAGGACAAAGGGCTTCTTTCCTTCCGGGAGGAGAATTTCGCCGGAAGCCATTTTTTTCCCGCCGCTCTCCGTATCGTCCACCTCGTGGGCGATGTCGTGAAGCGAGACGAGGACGAATCCCCGCTCATACATGGACTCCATGATCTTGAGAAATTCCGACTTTGTCGTCATCACGTCGTTGTAGCCGTCCGCACGGGAGTCCCCGTCGAACGCCTTCGAGGTGTCTATGATCAGCGTGTGGAAAAAGACGTGCGGGATGTCGGAGATCTTCTGGGGAACGAGGCCTTCCTTTGCCTCGGCATAGCGGGCAAGCGCGGCTTTTCCGGCGTCGGAGGAGGCGGCCGATGCATCGCTCTCTATAAGGGCCGATGCGGCGTCATAGTCGTACTGCGCCGCCAGGCGGTCTGCCCGCCTGAGGATCTCCTCTGCGGCGCTCCGCGTGGTTTCCTCCGGAAGAGACCCGGTCTCTTCCGCGCTGCTCTCCGATGCGTCTGATGCGGTCGCCCTTCCGGGAACGAAAAGTCCTGTGTTCTTTCCCAGAACAAGAATTGCTGCGATCAGGATGAGAAGGAGCAGGAGAATCAAAAACGGGAAACGCGGCTCTCTCCTGCGTCTTCTGCGGATTCTCCCGAGACCTCTCTGTGAACTTCTGTAATAGTAATAATTTGACATTCCCACTCCTGTGGCCCGATTTTCCCCGCATTTCCAGGGCCTGCGGGCAGAAAGATTATAATACAAAGCGCGTCCGCTGGCAATCCGGCTTCTTTACTGGACTGCTTTCCTGTGATAAACTAAGACAGTCAGGCGCGTGCACTTCTGAGTGCTTGCGCCTGCAGTCAGAGGCAGGGAGGGTATTCATGAACGATAAGCTTCATTCCTCGGCGATGGATTATCTCTTCAGGGCGGTCCTGACACTCCGCACGACCGAGGAATGCTACCAGTTTTTTGAGGACCTGTGCACGGTCAATGAGATGCTCGCTTTTTCCCAGCGCTTCGAGGTGGCTTCCATGCTGCGGGAAAAGAGGACGTATCTTGAGATCGCGGACCGGACCGGCGCGTCTACGGCGACGATCAGCCGGGTGAACAGAAGTCTGAATTTCGGAAGCGATGGATTCACGCTTGCGTTTGAGCGCCTGGGAGCGCAGAAGAACGCGCCGAAACTCTCGCAGGGCCCCGGCGAAAATGGAAAGAAGAAATAAAAAGCCGGAAAATTAAAAGATGATCAGGGGGTTACATCCTATGAAGGCAGTCGCAGCAATCGACTCATTTAAGGGAAGCCTCAGCTCGCTGGAGGCGGGAGAGGCGGCAAAGAAAGGAATTCTCCGCGCTTATCCGGATGCCGAGGTAGTCGTCCGTCCGCTGGCAGACGGCGGCGAGGGGACTGTGGAGGCACTGATTGCCGGAATGAACGGCGAGGAAGTTCCGATCCGCGTGACAGGGCCGCTCGGGGAGAAGGTGGACTGTGTCTACGGCATCATTCCGAGCTCCAGGACAGCGGTGATGGAAATCGCACAGGCGGCCGGACTGCCGATTGTCCCGCCGGAGAAGCGGAATCCCCTGAACACAACGACTTACGGCGTGGGGGAGATGATCCGGGACGCGCTGAAGAGAGGCGCGAGAAATTTCATCGTCGGGATCGGCGGCTGCGCGACAAATGACTGCGGTATCGGCATGCTGGAGGCACTCGGCTTTGAGATCACGGATGCGTCCGGAAAGCCGGTTTCCATGTTCGGGCGGGGACTTGAGCACGCTGCGGCAATTTCCGCGGAGCACGCCGTGCCGGAGCTCAAGGAGAGCCGCTTCAGGATCGCGTGTGATGTGGACAACCCGCTCTGCGGACCGCTCGGCTGCAGCGCGATTTTCGGGCCGCAGAAGGGCGCGACACCGGAGCTGATAGAGATCATGGACCGCTGGATCATGCGCTTCGCCGAGATCACCAGGAAGGTGTATCCGGATGCGGACCGGGAGTTCCCGGGCACCGGCGCGGCGGGCGGTCTGGGGTTTGCGTTCCGGACATTCTTTCACTCGACGCTCGAGCCTGGAATAGACATCGTCCTCGATGTGACGCATTTTGAGGACTACATAAGGGATGCCGACATTGCCGTGACGGGCGAGGGAAGAATGGACCGCCAGACTGCGATGGGCAAGGCGCCGAGCGGGGTCGCGAAGGCGGCCGCAAAGTACGGAATTCCTGTGATCGGCTTCTCCGGGAGCGTCACGAAGGACGCGACGGTGTGCAACGAGCACGGGATTCATGCGTTCTTCCCTGTTCTTCGAAGCGTCGTGACGCTGGAGGACGCGATGAAGAAGGAGAATGCGGCTGCAAATCTCGCGGACACGTCAGAACAGGTGTTCCGCCTGATCCGCGCAGTGAGCGGGAACGACAGGCTGAGGTAACGGCACCGGGCAGGCTGCAAACGACAGGCTGAGGCAACGGCACCGGGCAGGCTGCAAACGACAGGCTGAGGCAACGGCACCGGACAGGCTGCAAATGACAGAGAGTATAAGGAAATGACGAAGGCATCCGCCCGGACCGCTGATCCGGGCGGCTTTCTTTTCCGGGCGCACTAGGGAGCAGGCCTTTTCTGCTCGAGGAATATAAATTCGGAGGGACTTTGGATGGAGGAGATCTGCAGCACCCTGAATGAGAAGCAGCGGGAGGCGGTGCTCTGCACGGAGGGACCGGAGCTCGTTCTTGCAGGGGCCGGGTCCGGGAAGACCCGCGTCATCACCCACCGCATCGCGTACCTGATCCGTGAGAAGCAGGTTTCCCCGCGGAATATCCTGGCGATCACCTTTACGAACAAGGCGGCGGGAGAGATGAAGAGACGCGTCGGGCAGCTTGTGAGCGAGGAGTCGGACCAGATCTGGGTCGCAACATTTCACGCCACCTGCGTCCGCATTCTCCGGAGGTTTATAGACCGCCTCGGTTACGACAGCCATTTTACGATCTATGACACGGACGATCAGCGCGCGCTCATGAAGCAGGTGCTGAAGGAGCTGAATCTCGATCCGAAGACCTTCCGGGAGCGCTCCATTCTCGCCGCCGTGAGCTCCGCGAAGAACGAGCTCAGGACGCCGGCGCAGTTCTCCAGGGAGGCATCCGGGTATTACGAGGAGAGGACAGCGGACTGCTATCACCGCTATCAGGAGAAGCTCGCGGGCAATGACGCCCTTGACTTCGACGATCTTCTCACGATGACGGTGGAGCTCTTCCGCACCTGTCCGGATGTGCTGGATCTCTATCGGCGCCGCTTCCGCTACATCATGGTGGATGAGTACCAGGACACGAACACGGCGCAGTTTGCGCTCATCGAGCTGCTTGCGGGAAAGGACGGGAATCTCTGTGTGGTCGGGGACGATGACCAGTCCATCTACCGCTTCCGAGGCGCGAATATCTATAATATCCTGAATTTTGAGAAGACCTTTCCGGGCGCGCACGTCGTGAAGCTCGAGGAGAACTACCGCTCGAAGGGAAACATTCTGAGCGCGGCAAATGAGGTCATCCGGAACAATCTCGGCCGGAAGGAGAAGCACCTCTGGACAAGAAGGGACGCGGGAGAAAAAATCCACGTGTTCCGCTTTGAGAATGCGTCAGACGAGGCGGAGCACATCGCGGAGGAGATCCGGCAGAGAGCGTCGGACGGGCGCTACAGCCGTTTTGCGGTGCTCTACCGGACAAACGCGCAGTCCCGCGCGCTAGAGGAGCGCTTCGTCACGCTTGGAATCCCCTATCAACTGATCGGCGGCGTGAATTTCTACCAGAGGAAAGAGGTGAAGGACGCGCTCGCGTACCTTAAGACCATCGCAAACGGCCGGGACGATCTCGCCTGCAGACGGATCCTGAATGTCCCGAAGAGAGGGATCGGGGATGCGACCGCACAGAAGGTGATGGAATTTGCGGCCGCAAATGGTCTGTCCTTTTACGATGCCCTTCTGGACGCGGAGAAGACCGGCATCCTCGGCAGGTCCGGCGGAAAGATCCGGAAGTTCACAGATCTGATCGAGAGTCTCAGGGAAAGAAGCCGGAGCCTCCCGCTCACGGAGCTGATCCGCGAGATGCTGGACAAGAGCGGTTATCTCGAGGACCTCGCGAACGACGATCCGGTCGAGGCGGAGGCGCGGAGACAGAACCTCGAGGAGCTTTTAAACAAGGCTGCCGCCTTTGAAAATGACACCGGAGCCGCAGAGGAACCGGAGGATGAGTCTGCTTCCCCGGACCTCCCGGCGCTGGACCGCTTCCTGGAGGAGGTGTCCCTCGTCGCCGACATTGACCGCATGGACACCGGCGCGGAGAAGGTGACCCTCATGACGCTCCACGCAGCGAAGGGCCTTGAATTTGACGAGGTCTATATGACCGGCATGGAGGACGGGCTTTTTCCTGGCATGCGGAGTCTCGATGATCCGAAGGAGCTGGAGGAGGAGCGCCGTCTCTGCTATGTCGGCATCACCCGCGCGAGGGAGAGGCTCACGATGACGGGGGCGGCCAGGCGCATGGTGAATGGCGAGACCCGCTTCTCAAACGAATCCATGTTTGTCCGCGAGATCCCGGACAGCCTGAAGGAGCGGAAGGACTACACGGAGAGACCGCAGCGGACCTCATGGCATTTCGACGGGCCGGGGGAGGCGGAGAGCTTCCGCCGTGCGGCGCCGAAACCCGCGGCGTTCGGGAAGGAATTCCGGATCGTGAAGGCCGACCACCTGGAGTACGGTCCGGGCGACCGCGTGAAGCACATGAAGTTCGGCGAGGGAACGGTCCTAAGGGTTGAGGAGGGCGCGCGGGACTTCGAGGTGACAGTGGATTTCGGGAGCCACGGCGTGCGGAAGATGTTCGCCGGCTTCGCAAAGCTTGAGAAAATCGGATGAGCGGCACCGCGGAAGTGTGCTGCCCCGGGCAAATGCTTTGACCATGCCCGGGCAATATGGTATAGTGAAGCTGCAGGCAGAGATATTTTCGCGAGGAGGGCAGAATGGACAATCTCGGCGCACTTTTAAAACTGAATGAACTGGTCGATGCACTGAATGAAAAGTACAAAAAGAGAGACAAGGAGCAGGTTCTTCTGATCGTCCTTGCGGTGATCGGCGTGATCGCGGCCGCTGCCGGAATCGCGTATGTGATTTACAGATTCCTGCATCCGGATTATCTGGATGACTTCGAGGACGACTTTGACGACGACTTCGACGATGACTTCGACGCGGAGGACGTGAAGTCCGAGAAGAAGGAAGAAAAGACGGAAAAGGAAGAGGCTGCCGGGGAAAAAGCAGAGGAGTGACGAAAGCAGGACTGTCAGAGAGCACCAGATGCGGCAGGAGCAAGGAGCCGCGTCTGGGCTTTCTTTTTATCGCGAGGATCGTTTTTTAATGGAGAGAGCATGAAAAAAGGCGAAGTGGGAGTGGGCATCATTGAGCGCGTCTCTTTCCCGGACCGCGGCGTGGTGGTCCGGGAGGACGGGACAGTGCACCTGAAACACGCGGTCCCGGGGCGGACCGTCAGATACAGGATCCGCAAGAAGCGGAACGGGAGCGCGGAGGGTATTCTTCTCGGGACAGAGGCCCCGTCTCCGATCGAGACCGCTTCTGATCCCTGCCCGAACGCGGATCTCTGCGGCGGCTGTCTGTACCAGACGGTCCCGTACAGCGCGCAGCTTTCGTTAAAGGAAAAGCTCATCACGGAGCTCCTGCACCGCATGACACCGGATGATTTCACCTGGGAGGGCCTCACGCCGAGTCCGGAGGAAGAGGGCTACAGGCTGAAGATGGAGTACACCTTCGGCGACGGGGAGCGCGGCGGGGAGCTCATGCTCGGCCTCCACAAGAGGGACAGTCACTTTGATATCGTGGCGGCGGAGCACTGCCGGCTGGTTCATGAGGATTTTAACGTGGCAGTCCGTGAGACGCTCGCCTATTTCCGGGAGAAGAAGACGCCCTTCTATCACAA
Organism: uncultured Lachnospiraceae bacterium; assembly: GCA_902766175.1. Classification (GTDB taxonomy): domain Bacteria; phylum Bacillota; class Clostridia; order Lachnospirales; family Lachnospiraceae; genus Moryella. The sequence continues at coordinate 25,062 of CACXCJ010000050.1, read as the reverse complement.
GCTGCGGCACGACGGCTACCTCCGCTATCTTCTCGTCCGGCGCGGGCGCCACAGCGGGGAGATCCTGATTGATCTCGTGACGACGAGCGGCGCGGGCTACCGGGAACCCGCGCCGGGAGGCCCGTTTGAACCGGAAATAGGGGATTTCGGAGAGCTGCTGCGGGGATGGTCGGAGCGCCTTCAGGCAGCGCCGTTTGCGGGAAGGCTCACCGGTGTCCTCCACACGGTGACGGATTCGACGGCGGATGCGGTCGTCGACCAGGGGACGGAAATCCTGTTCGGAACAGACGCCTTCGAGGAGACCCTGTGCGGCCTCCGCTTCCGCATCACCCCGTTCTCCTTTTTCCAGAACAATGCGGACGCGGCGGAGCTTCTGTACCGGAAGGCGGCGGAATATCTCGGCAGTACCGAGGGGATGACGGTTTACGATCTCTACAGCGGGACCGGGACCATCGCGCAGATCGCGGCGCGGACCGCTTCGCATGTGGTCGGCGTGGAGCTGGTCCCGGAGGCGGTGGAGGCTGCCAGGCTGAATGCGGCGCGGAACGGCATCACGAACTGCGAATTTGTGGCGGGAGATGTCCTGAAGGTTCTGGATTCTCTCCCCCGGAAGCCGGACGCCATCATCCTGGACCCGCCGAGGGACGGCGTCCACCCGAAGGCGATGGAACGGATCGCGGCCTACGGTGTGCCGCGGATCGTGTATATTTCCTGCAAGGCGACGAGCCTCGCCGGGAATCTTCTGACACTCCGTGAGGCGGGATACCGCCTGGAGCGGGCATCGGCCGTGGACCTCTTTCCGCAGACGCCGAATGTCGAGGTGATTGCTCTTTTGTCAAGGGGACAGCCCGGAGGAGGGGACTGCCTGGACCTTAAAGAAAGGCCGGAAACAGGAACGTGCAGCTTACGGAGGGACTCCCATGACGAATAAGCTTTCCGCGGACACAGAGGCCGCGCTGGATCTCGTGAACAGAACACTCACCGAGGCGGAGACCTGCGATCACGCGGTCTCCGTGCTGAATTATGACCTTGAGACGATCTGCCCGGAGAAGGCGATGGCAGAGCAGTCAAACGTCATTTCCTATCTTGAAAATCAGTCGTTCAAGCTCCGGAAAAACGAGAGCTTCGTCCGCGCCGCAGAGACTCTCTTCCGGCACCGCGGCGAGCTTTCGGAGTTCGATGCGGTTCTCGCGGAGACGCTGCACCGGAATTATCTCAAGGAAAAGAACCTCTCCCCGGAAAAGAGAAAACAATTTTCCGACGTGAGAAATCAGGCATTTCTCGACTGGCTCCGCGCGAAGAAGACATCGGACTTCTCAATTTTTGCGCCGTCTCTTGAAAAGATCCGGGACCTCTCGCTGGAGGAGACTGCTCTCCGGGAGGAGCGTCTCCCGGACACCTACGACAATCTCCTGGACGACTATGAGCGCGGCATGACCGCCGGGGAGCTTGATGCGTGCTTCGGACGCTGCCTCGAGGTCCTGCTCCCGATGCTTGAGAAGATCAAGGGGAGCCGGAAAAAAATCCGCACGGATTTTCTCCGCCGCCGCGTCACGGACGAAGAGCAGCGGAGGATGACGGACTATCTCTGCTCCGTCATCGGCCTCGACATGACGAGAAGCGCGTGGGCCCTCACAGAGCATCCGTTCACGGACGGCCTGTGGTATGACGACGCGCGCATCACGACACATTTCCATCCGACGGCATTTGCCTCGAGCATGTACTCGGTGATCCATGAGGGCGGCCACGCGCTGTTTGAACAGCTGCAGCCGGAGGAGAACTACACGCATCACATCCGGATGAACAAGACCATGGGCCAGCATGAGTCCGTGTCGCGCTTCTATGAGAACATCATCGGCCGGAGCGAGGCATTTATTCACCTGATCTACCCGGAGACGATGGAGGGAGTCTCCGAGAGGGAGCTCTATGAGGCGGTGAATGCTGTCACGCCGTCTCTCATCCGCACGGAGGCGGACGAGTTCACCTATACGCTGCACATCATCATCCGGTATGAAATCGAGAAAAGGATCATCGGCGGCACCGCAGCGATCGGAGAGCTGCCGGAGCTCTGGAACAGCCTGTATGAAAAGTATCTCGGCATCCGCCCGGAAAATGACCGGGAGGGCGTGCTGCAGGATGTGCACTGGGCGTCGGGATTCGGCTACTTCCCGGCCTATGCGCTCGGAAATTTCTACAATGCCATGTATTATCGCCGCATGAAGGAGGACCTCAGCGTGGAGAACGCGGTCCGCTCGGGGAATCTCGGGAAGGTAAACAGCTGGATGGCGGAGCACGTGTTCTTCTCGGCGGACCGGGAGGACCCGAAAACCTGGATCCGGAACATCACGGGGCGCTCCTTCACGGCGGAGGACTTCCTGCAGTACTTAACGGAGAAGTACGGCGCGCTGTATGGTCTGTGAGAGCGGCGGTGCAGTGGCAGAGTGGATATCAGGTACAGAAAACCCGGAGGGACAGGAAAGTGGACAGAAGAGATGTATTCGTGATTCAGGGAAGAAATTACAGGGAGATGGCGCGGGAAGTTCTCCGTGCCGCCGGCGTTGCGGAAGAGATCGGGGACCGCTCAAAGCGGATCGGGATCAAGCCGAACCTTGTTGTCGCAAAGACCGCGGACTCCGGCGCGACCACGCATCCGGAGCTGATTGACGGAATTCTCAGCTATCTCAGGGAAAATGGATTTCAGAACCTGCGGGTGATGGAGGGCTCCTGGGTCGGGGCGCGGACGGAAGAGGCAGTGAGAGTTTCAGGGATTCTTGAAATCTGTGAGAGGCACGGCGTCCCGTTCATTGATCTGCAGAAGGATTCCACAAGGAAGGTGGATGGCGCCGGAATGCAGATCGAGGTCTGTGAGGAGGCGCTGCGGACGGACTATCTTATCAATGTCCCGGTTCTGAAGGGCCACTGCCAGACGGAGGTCACCTGCGCGCTGAAGAACGGAAAGGGGCTCATCCCGAACCGGGAGAAGAGGCGCTTCCACACGTTAGGCCTTCACAAGCCGATCGCACATCTGAACACGATCATTCACAACGATTTCATCCTCGTGGACAATCTCTGCGGGGATCTGGACTTTGAGGAGGGCGGCAACCCGGTCACGATGAACCGCGTCCTGGGATTCCGGGATCCGGTTCTCTGTGACGCATACGCCGCAAACTGTCTGGGCTATGAGGCGCGCTCCATCGAATATATCCGTCTCGCGGAGCGTCTGGGGGTCGGGAGCGCGGATCCGGACACGGCGGTGTTCCACTACCTGAACAAGGATGCGGAAAAAGAAGTTTCCTTCCCGAAGACAGGCCGCGTAGAGCGGCTGGCGGCTTACACCTCGGCGGACAATGCCTGCTCCGCCTGCTACGGACAGCTGATTTACGCCCTGAACCGTCTGTCGGAGAGCGGGGAGCTCCCGCGGACCTGGAAGGAAAAGATCTGCATCGGCCAGGGGTTTCAGGGAAAGACAGGAAAGATCGGCGTCGGACGGTGTACAGCGGGATTTCAGGAGACCCTCCCGGGATGTCCTCCGAAGGGATCTGACATCGTGAAATTTCTGAGGGAGCGCGTCGGAAAATGAGCGGAAGAGGATGCATTCGTCTTATTCCAGTCATATTTCTTGAATATGTCTATATTTACCTGAAAGCGCAGCCTGTTGAATTTTATTCTGGGTAAAATCATGAGGAAGTCTAAAAAAACAGGTTAAAGTATAAAATAAATATAAAAAATTATAGTTATTTTATATCGCCAGTCAGAGTAAAAGCGTCTAAAATAGAATCAACGAAGCAGAGCGGGAGGGAGTATGCGTCTGCCGCATTTCCTTTCGAAGCTCCAAAGCTGCATTCATATTCCGTTTTCCAGAGAAAGGGGGATTCTTTTTATGATCAGCTTTATTATCTGTCTGCTTCTGTTGATTGTCGGCTACTTCACCTATGGCAAACTGGTGGACAGCACCTTCGGCCCGGATGACCGGGAGACCCCGGCGGTCCGGATCAACGACGGGGTCGATTACGTGGTTCTTCCGCAGTGGAAGCTGTTCATGATTCAGCTTCTGAACATCGCCGGCCTGGGCCCGATCTTCGGCGCGATGCAGGGCGCTCTGTGGGGCCCGGTCGTGTTTCTCTGGATCACCTTCGGCACGATCTTCGCCGGGGGCGTCCACGATTACTTCTCCGGCATGCTTTCCGAGCGGAATAATGGCCAGTCGATCTCGGAGGTCACGGGCGATTACCTCGGCATGACGATGAAGAACATCATGAGAGCCTTCTCGGTGGTGCTTCTCGTCATGGTCGGCACCGTCTTCGCGGTCGGCCCGGCGGGACTTCTGGTCACACTGTTCAAGAACAGCGGCGCTTCAGGCGTTGTCACACAGTCTGCGTTCTGGCTGGCTGTGATCCTGATTTACTACTTTGTCGCGACCTTTATCTCCATCGACAAGATCATCGGCAAGATTTACCCGATCTTCGGCATCTGCCTCATCATCATGGCGATCGGTGTCGCGATCGGCATCCCGACGCACGGCTTTGCGACTCCCGAGATCTGGAGCCACTTCTACAACATGCATCCGTCGGGCCCCCCGATCTGGTCCTTCATGTTCATCACCGTCGCCTGCGGTGCTATTTCCGGATTCCATTCCACGCAGTCTCCTCTGATGGCGCGCTGCCTGAAGAGCGAGAAGCAGGGCCACTTCGTCTTTTACGGCGCAATGACCAGCGAGGGTGTGATCGCCCTGATCTGGGCCGCTGCGGGATGCTCCATCTACGCAAAGACGGCCAATGAAGCGGGTGTGCTCGTGAACTCCGGGCTCGCAGAGATCCTGAAGGACGGACAGTCCGCTGCAATCTATGATGTCTGCAAGCAGACGATGGGCGGCATCGGCATCGCTCTCGCAATGCTCGGTGTCATCGCCTGTCCGATCACTTCCGGCGATACGGCATTCCGTTCCGCGAGACTTACCCTTGCGGACTGGATCGGCATGAAGCAGGACAACGCTGCAAACCGCTTAAAGCTCTGCATTCCGGTTCTCGGCGTCGGCGCATTCTTAGGCTTCGGTCAGTCCTTCAAGCTGTTCAGCTACGCAGTGATCTGGAGATACTTCTCCTGGACCAACCAGACACTCGCCATGATCGTTCTCTGGGCGGCTTCCATGTATCTCTTCAAGGAGAAGAAGAATTACTGGATTACCGCGGTTCCCGCAACCTTCATGAGTGCGGTCTCCGCGACGTACTTCACGATGGCCCCGGAGTGCCTGGGCATGATCCCGGCGCTGAAGTACAACACAATGGTTGCGTATCCGGTCGGAATCATCGTAGCGGTGCTCTTCCTCTGCATTTTCCTCCGCAGCACGAGGAAGGCGGGGGCTGCTGGCGCAGCGGCTTAAGTCTCCTGATTTCAGAAGGTTCCGGCAGGTTTTCCCTGCCGGAACCTTTTTTGACGGAATGTGTCAGCAGCGAATCTCTCTCCGGAAGAATATTTCCGCGTCCGGAGAGGAGGGGCTGCGCGGCAGAAGCGGGAGAATCCGTTTGCCGCATGCGCTATAATAGAACCAGCCGGCACGGCATGAAGTGCGCCGGCGCGGTGTAAAGACGAGAGGAGATCTGTCATGCTTCCCAGTGCATTGAGCCAGGAATTCACCCTGCCGAGGCAGGAGCTGATTCGGGACCGGAAGGAGAGTCTTTCCATCGGTCCCTGCGCGATCGGGAAAAAGGCGCTGTACTTAAGCGGCCCGGTCTTTTCCAGACGCTTCTATATCCCGGTCAGCGCGGTGCGGCGCGTTTTCAAGAGAGTTGCGATGAGCCGGGGCGGCTTTTCGGGAAAGGGAATTTTCGGGTCCCTTTCCTATCTCGTGGTGATCTACGGGGACGGACGGGAAAAACAGTGCAGCTTCAAGGACGAGCGCCAGGTGGATGCATTTCTTAAGCAGATGGAGAAGCGCTTTCCATCTATTCCGCGCCACAGCGAAAGAAGTGAGGCGAAGCTCCGCGAGGCAGCGGCCAGGGAGGAGACGCGCTATCTGAAGAAGCTCTCCCCTGAGGCCGCCGCGGCAAAGGAGAGGCTTGAGAAGGCGGAGTGGTTTCTGAAGGAACACCAGTCTCTCTGCGATACCATGGCAAGAAAGGCGAAGCAGAAGCGCATGGCGCAGTTCACAAACCCGTACTACAGACCCCTTGCCCTGCTCCTCACGGCCGCCGGCGCCGCGGCGATCGCATTCGGCATCTGGGCGTTTGTTGAAAAGCGCGGCTTTGCGATCTACTTTGTCCTGTTCGGGTTCGCCGCGATCCTTCTGCTCGCTGCCTCGCGCGTGAGCCCGACCAGGGCGAAGAATAAGGACGAGGCGGAGAGAGAGTGGCGGGAGGCCGAACAGAGGCTCGCTTCTGTCCTCCCGAAGGAAGGCTTCCCCCTGCCCGCGCGCTATGCCCACCCCTACACAGTGACCCGTATGATCCGCATTATCCGCGAGGGAAGGGCGGAGAATGAGGAACAGGCGTTTGAAGTACTGAAGGAGGATCTGAGGGCGATGAACGCCTCCGTGCAGGTGGACCAGCGCGACTACGATGAAGTGATAGTGATCAAACCGATGTTTCTTGCCTGTGACTATCAGTGACGGTTACGCAGCGGACAGGGAGGTCCCATGAGCGGTCAGTCGGATATTTTCGATTTTCTGAAGACGGAGGGAATTGAGCCGGAGCTGACAGAGGGCGTGAAGAGATTCCGCGCGGAGTATCCGGTGCCGGAGGAATTTGGGGACCGCCTCCGGTCCCGGGAGCGCTCCGGCGGCTTCGTCTACTACGGAAGAGAGATCTGGAACAAGGCCATTGCGGCGCTTCTCTGCGGGAAAAATCTTCTCCTCGCGGGGCCGAAGGCGACCGGGAAGAACGTTCTCTCGGAGAATCTCTGTGAGCTGTTCGGGCGCCCTGGCTGGAACATTTCCTTTCATGTCAGCATGGACGCTTCCTACTTAATCGGAGCGGATACATTCAACGGGGAAAAGGTCGTCTTCCGCCCGGGACCCGTCACGGAGTGCGCCCGGTGCGGCGGCTTTGCGATTCTGGATGAGATCAACATGGCGAAGAATGAGGCACTCGCGGTTCTTCACGCATCTCTTGATTTCCGACGCGTGATTGAAATTCCGGGATATGAGCGGATTCCGATCCACGGCGCGGCGCGCTTCCTCGCGACCATGAATTACGGGTATGCGGGAACGAGAGAGCTCAATGAGGCGCTGACTTCCAGGTTTGCGGTGCTGAGCATGCCGGTGATTTCCGGTGAGAATCTCGAAAAGCTGCTTTTCAGCCGTTTTCCGGACCTCTCTCCGAAATACCGCGGACAGTTCACTGCCCTTTTCATGGATCTCGAGAAGAAGGCGGAGAGCGCTGAGATCTCGGAGCGCGCGGTGGATCTCCGCGGTCTGATCGACGCGCTCGGTCTGATCCGCGCGGGACTTTCCGCGGGAGACGCGCTCGATATGTGCGTGCGGGACAAGACGTTTGATCCCTTTGAGAGAAAGCTCATCGGTGATCTCATGGAATCCAGGATTCCCCGCGCGCTGGACCGGAGCAGAATCTTTTCATGAAGCAGAAAAAAAGAGCCATGAACCAGGTCTGGGCGGCGGCGGAGAACTATGGGTTCGATCCGCCGTTTCTTGCGTACCGGCCGGATGGATCGCCGGATCTCTACAGAAACATCGTCATCGGCCTCGCCGCGAAGTACTTTGACCGGGAAAAGCTCGAAAAATTTTTCCTTTCCTACGCAGAGAGCGTGCGGCGGGATGCCTTTGACGGAATTGTGTGGCTCGGCATAGAAAATTCGGTCTATGAGAAGGAGCTGCCCCACCGTCCGGTCCTCAAGGAGCTTCGGAAGGCCTGCGCGGAGGAATACTTTGCGGCGCAGAAGAGCATGAACCGCCAGCAGTGGATGGCGAAAAACAAGAGGATTCTCGATGAGGAGAACTACCGCTGGGCGGGTGTCTCGGGGCGCCGCCTTCCGATTCTCACCCCGCGGAGGAAAAAGCTCGCGGAGGAGCTGATGATCGGGGCCGATGCCGACACGGATGCGCTGATCGGACGTCTCGACGGAATCCTCCGCAGGTATTTTCACTGGGGCGGCGGAAGAGAGAGCGGCGCCATTCACTTCCATTTCAGCGCCAGGACTGCGGCGGTTCTCGAGAACCTCTTTCACAGAAGAATGGAGCGGGAGCAGCATCTTGAGCTCCGCTCGGACCGTGGCCAGAAGGGGACTGTGACGGTGGCAGGCCGGAACGATGCTCCGGCGGAGACAGGAGGAAGGGAGAAGGAGCAGTCCGACCGGGCCTACATCGAGGCGTGCTTCGGGAGAAGCATTCTCCGCGAAAGGGAGCGCACGGACATGGAGCGGGAGCTCTGCCGCGGCCTCCACGAGGGATGCCATCTCTGGATCACGGATGGCGTGAGACACGTGCGCCCTGCAGGCAGAGAGCGGGGAGCGAGCCGCCAGGAAATCTCCCGGAACCTTGAGTCGAGGCGGATCGCAGACGCCGCGGCACGTCAGCAGACTCTGAACCGGAACTTTGTGACGGAGAATGAGGAGCTCATACAAAGCACTGCAAAGCGGCTGTCGGCAAAGCTTTCCGCGGAACTGGAGGACCTTTCCGCTCCGTATCCGGCCGTATCAAGGAGCGGAAGGCTGGACGGCAGGCGCGTGTGGCGCCTTCCTGTGCTCCGGGATTCCGGCGTGTTCCGGAAGGAAGAGCGGGAGCAGCAGCCGGATCTCTCGGTGGAGATACTCCTTGACGCCTCCGCCTCCCGCATGGATATGCAGGAAAATGTCGCGGCGCAGGGCTATGTGCTGGCGGAGAGCTTTCGTCTGGCGGGGATTTCCTGCTCTGTCACAGCGTTCAGGAGCGTGCGCGGCTTCACGGTTCTTCAGATCCTGAAGCGGAGAGAGGAGCGGGACTCGGCGCGGATTCTGAACTATTTCGCTGCCGGCTGGAACAGGGACGGGCTCGCGCTCCGCGCGGCGGCCGAGGAACCCTGTTTTCCCGCTCAGGGCGCAGTGCGCGGAGAAGCAGCGCGGCGCATTCTTCTGATTCTCACGGACGCGGGACCGAACGACAGTACAGGGATTCCCGAAGCGGGCGGCATCCTGCACTTCCCCTATGAGGGAAGGGCCGCGGTGGAGGACGCAAGGCGCGCGGTCCTGGAAAATGAGGCGCGCGGGATTCTGACCGCGGCAATTTTCCTCGGCCCCACGATGAACCTCAAAGACGCAGAAAGAATTTACGGCAGGAACATCGCCCGCATTCACCGCATAGACCAGATGGCGGACGCGGCAGGCCGCCTCCTGCCGGAGCTGCTGAGAAGAGCTCTGTAAACAAGCGGCACAGAGGAGTTTGAGAGCATGCAGAGGAACACCGGCATGCAGGGACAAAGAAACGAAGCGCAGCACTGGAAGGACCCGGCAGGACGATCTTCTGCATGCCAGGCCGGCGAAGGGAGGGGCTCTTGAAAATTCACTGGTGGGATCGGATTCAGAGGGAGCACCCCGGTGCCGCAGAATTTCTCCTGTTCAACGTCCTCTCAAACTGTGCGACTGCCGTGAATTTTCTCGGCATGTATCTCGGGAACACGTTTTTCTTCCGCGCGTACGAGACAATTCCGTTCCAGTTCCTCATCTTTGACTACACTGAGCCGCTTGCATCGACGCGGGGGCTCTGCGGTTTCCTGAGCTTTTTCACCGCGAACGCGGCCGCACAGGCCGTGAACTTTCTCGTGCAGAAAAAACTTGTGTTTCGTTCCCGCGCTTCCTCTCGGAAGGCAGTTCCGAGATACATTCTTCTCGCCTGTTTTCTGGTCCTTGTCTCCTCGGCGCTTCCTGCGCAGAGTCAGACCTTTTTCATGGCGCACGGGATGTCACGGAATTTTGCGCCCTGGGCCGCGCAGCTTCTCAATCTCGTGATCCAGGTCGGCGTGAGCTACCCGGCCATGAAGTTCTGGATCATGAAATAGAGAAGTCGGAAAGGATCTTTCAAATCGGGAGCAAACCGGTATAATGGAAAAGGACCGGAGGGTTCCTCCGGCATTCAACTACTTGTAAAGGAGCAGATATGGAGAACAGAGAACTGAAAAGGCATGCGCTGGAAGTGCGGAAAAACGTGATCCGTTCCGTATATGCGGCAAAGTCCGGGCACCCGGGCGGCTCGCTCTCTGCAGCGGACGTGCTCACCTTTCTTTACTTTGAGGAAATGAAGAATCTTGATCCGGCAGATCCCGGGAAGAAGGACCGCGACCGCTTTGTCCTCTCCAAGGGACACGCTGCGCCGGCTTATTACGCAGTACTCGCGGAGAAGGGCTTCTTTCCGAAGGAGGATCTCACGACGCTCCGCCACCTCGGTTCCTATCTGCAGGGACATCCGGATATGAAGCACATTCCGGGCGTCGACATGTCGACAGGCTCCCTGGGCCAGGGCGTCTCAGCGGCCGTCGGCATGGCTGCAGCCGCGAAAATCTACGGTGATTCCTACCGCGTCTACACCCTGCTCGGCGACGGGGAGCTCGAGGAGGGAGAGGTCTGGGAGGCTGCGATGCTCGCGGGAAACCGGAAGCTTGACAATCTGTGCGTGATGGTCGACAACAATAATCTCCAGATCGACGGCCCGATCACCGAGGTGAATTCCCCGTATCCGATCGACAAAAAATTTGAGGCGTTCAATTTCCACGTGGTCAATGTCGCCGATGGCAGCGATTTCGATGAGCTCCGCGCGGCATTCCGGGAGGCAGCGCAGACGAAGGGAGCGCCGACCGCGATTATCATGAAGACCGTGAAGGGAAGAGGCGTCTCCTTCATGGAAAACCAGGTCGGCTGGCACGGCAAGGCGCCGGATGACAGTCAGTATGAGCAGGCTATGGCAGAGCTTACGAAGGCGGGGGAGGCATTATGACCGAGGGAAAGAAAATCGCGACGAGAGAGAGTTACGGCAGCGCACTTGCGGAGCTCGGCGCGGAGCACGACGACTTTATCGTTCTGGACTGTGACCTGGCGGGCTCCACAAAGACCGCCACTTTCCGCAAGGCGTTCCCGAACCGGCACATCAACTGCGGCATCGCAGAACAGAATATGATGGGGGTGGCCGCCGGAATTGCTGCGGCGGGGCATGTGGCGTTCGCGAGCACCTTTGCGATGTTCGCCGCGGGCCGCGCGTTTGAGCAGGTCAGGAATGCCATCGGCTACCCGCACTTAAATGTCAAGATCGGTGCGACGCACGCCGGCGTCTCGGTCGGGGAGGACGGCGCGACGCACCAGTGCAACGAGGACATCGCCCTCATGCGCACCATTCCGGGAATGGTCGTGATGGTTCCCGCGGACGATGTCGAAGCCCGCGCAGTGGTCCGCGCGGCCTATGAGCACGACGGCCCGGTGTATATGCGCTTCAGCCGTCTCGCGACGCCGGTCTTCAACGATCCGGAGACCTATCACTTTGAGATCGGGAAGGGCGTCACGATGCGGGACGGCTCCGATGTGACGATCATCGCTGCGGGGCTTCCGGTCGCCTCCGCCATGGAAGCGGCAGAAATACTCCAGAAGGAGGGAATCAGCGCGCGGGTCATTGACATGTGCTCGGTCAAGCCGATCGATCAGGAGCTCGTGATCAAAGCGGCGAAGGAGACCGGAAGGATTGTCACAGTCGAGGAGCACTCCTGCATCGGCGGCCTCGGCAGTGCGGTCTGCGATGTGCTCTCCGAGAACTTCCCGGCACCTGTGAAGAAGATCGGCATCCGCGACACCTACACGCAGTCCGGTCCGGCGAAGGAGCTTCTCTCCTACTACGGCCTTGACGGCGCCGGGGTCGCAGGGACAGTGAGAGAGTGGCTGAAGTAACTGTATGAAGGAGCGGCCGCATGGCAGATAAGATTTTTGTCACCAGATCCTTTCTTCCCCCGCTTGAGGAATACACGGAGGAGATCCGTCCGATTTTCGAGAGCCGCTGGCTCACGAACATGGGGGAGAAGCATCGGGCGCTGGAACAGGCACTGAAGGAGTTCCTCGGGGTGGATCAGATCTGCCTTTTCCAGAACGGGCACCTCGCGCTGGAGCTCGCGATCGAGGCAATGGGACTGCACGGCGAGATTATCACGACTCCGTTTACGTTCGTGTCGACGACGTGGGCAATCCTTCGCGCGGGCTGCATTCCGGTGTTCTGCGATGTGGATCCGGTGACGGGTACCATGGACCCGGAAAAAATCGAGCCGCTCATCACGGAGAGAACTTCGGCGATTCTGCCGGTGCATGTGTACGGGCACCTCTGCGATGTCGACGCGATCGGGGAGATTGCGAAACGGCACGGCCTGAAGGTCCTCTATGACGCGGCGCACGCCTTCGGCGTCACGAGAGACGGCGTGAGCGCCGCGGCATACGGAGATCTCGCGATGTTCAGCTTTCATGCGACGAAGGTCTTCCACACGATCGAGGGAGGCGCGGTCTGCTTCCGGGATCCGGAGCTCGCTGACCGGCTGTTCCGGATCAAGAATTTCGGCATAGAGGAGAACGAGACCTACTGTGTCGGCGGAAACGCAAAGATGAACGAGTTTGAGGCGGCGATGGGGCTCTGCAATTTGAGGCACCTTGAGGAACAGATTGCGATGCGGGGGCGGGTGTTCCGCCGCTACGTCGAGAATCTCTCGGGGACGCCCGGCCTTGCGCTTCCCGCGGAGCAGGAAAATGTGAAGTCGAATTACGCCTATTTCCCGGTCCGCTTCTCTGCGGAGAAGTACGGGGAGACCCGCGATGAGGCGGCGGCGCGGCTGAATGCGGAGAATATTTTCCCGCGGAAATATTTCTATCCGCTCACGAACGCATTCCCGTTCGAGAGAGAGATCGCCTCGCAGCCCGGGGTTCCCGCAAACCCGGAGCTTTCGGCGGCGCGCTTTGATCCCTCTGCGACTCCGGAGGCGGCGCGCTTTTCCGAGGAGGTGCTGACACTTCCCATGTATGGAGACCTGCCGATGGAGGAGGTGGACCGCATCTGCCGCGTGCTCCGGAAGTGACGGGGCTGACCTGGGGCGTGACAGCGGTGCCTGACGGAGAATGCACCAGGAAACGCGGCCGGAGCCAAAAGAAGTGCTTGCGCCTTTGGAAAACTCTGGTATAATAAAAATCGTTGTGCGGGATCGTAGCTCAGCTGGGATGAGCGTTCGCCTCACACGCGAGAGGTCATGGGTTCGAGCCCCGTCGGTCCCACTGCGGCTTAAGTACAAAAATGTACTTAAGCCTTTTTTGTACCTGCGGGGGCGGGCGGTTTTCCGGCTCCCGCCGTGTAAATGCGAAATTTTGGTGAATACGCTTCTGCCGTCTTGCTGTCATAATTGCGCTGTGCTATAACATATGTATCAATAAAACCAGCTACTGAAACCGAAGAGGAAATCCAATGAATAAAAACATGAAAGAAGTGAAGGACCCGAAGCGGACGTGGATCAATTATTACATCATCGTCCTCCTCATCATGCTGGTCCTGAACGCGGTGATCATGCCGCGCGTGGAGGAGGCTTCCATCAGGGAAGTCCCGTACAATGTCTTCATGCAGCTGACGGAGGACAAGAAGATCGACACGGTCCAGATCCAGTCGGACAGCAACGAGATTCTGTTCACGGAGAAGGACGAGAACGGGATCTACAAGACGGGCCTCATGAACGACCCGGACCTCACGGAGCGGCTCTACAACGCCGGCGCGAATTTCAGCACCAGCATCAAGCGCACGACGACACCTCTTGAGAGCTTCCTGTTCAACTGGGTGATCCCGATCCTGATTTTCTACGCCATAGGGCAATTCATGATGAAGCGGATGCAGGATCGGATGGGCGGCGGCGCGAACTCCATGATGTTCGGCCTCGGGAAGAGCAACGCGAAGGTCTATGTGCAGTCGACCGAGGGAATCCGCTTCGCGGATGTCGCAGGAGAAGACGAGGCGAAGGAGAGCCTGCAGGAAATCATCACCTACTTGAAGGACCCCTCCAAGTACCGCGAGATCGGTGCGAAGATGCCGAAGGGAATTCTTCTTGTCGGCCCGCCCGGAACCGGCAAGACGATGCTAGCAAAGGCAGTCGCCGGCGAGAGCAACGTCCCGTTCTTCTCGATTTCCGGATCGGAATTTGTGGAGATGTTCGTCGGCATGGGTGCTTCCAAGGTGCGTGACCTGTTTGACCAGGCAAAGCAGAAGGCCCCGTGCATCGTGTTCATAGATGAGATTGATGCGATCGGCCAGAAGCGGAACTCCGGTTCCTTCGGCGGAAACGATGAGCGGGAGCAGACGCTGAACCAGCTTCTCACCGAGATGGATGGCTTCGAGGACAACGCGGGCGTCATTATCCTGGCAGCGACGAACCGCCCGGAGTCCCTGGATCCCGCACTGCTCAGGCCGGGCCGCTTTGACCGCCGGATTCCTGTCGAGCTGCCGGATCTTCAGGGGCGTGAGGCGATCCTGAAGGTTCACGCGAAGAAGGTGCGTCTCGCGGACAATGTGAATCTTCACACGATTGCCCGGATGGCCAGCGGCGCTTCGGGTGCGGAGCTCGCAAACATCATCAATGAGGCGGCGCTCCGCGCGGTCCGCTCCGGCAGGAGAGTTGCGAACCAGTCGGATCTTGAGGAGAGCGTCGAGACGGTGATCGCCGGGTATCAGAAGAAGAACGCGGTCCTGACGGACAAGGAGAAGTGCACGGTCGCGTACCACGAGATCGGCCACGCCCTGGTTGCGGCGCTGCAGTCAAACTCCGCACCGGTGCAGAAGATTACGATCATTCCGCGCACCTCCGGTGCGCTGGGGTACACGCTGCAGGTGGATGAACAGGACAAGTATCTCCTCACGAAGGAGGAAATTCTCAACAAGATCTGCACCTTCACCGCGGGGCGCGCGGCGGAGGAGGTGGAATTCGGCGTGATCACCACCGGCGCCTCGAATGATATCGAGCAGGCGACGAAGCTTGCGCGCGCCATGGTCACCCAGTACGGAATGGACGACGATTTCGGCATGGTCCAGCTCGCCCACAGAAACAGCCAGTACCTCGGCGATGACACGACGAACACCTGCTCCGCGAAGACGGAGGAGGAAATTGACACCCGCGTGGTCGCCCTCGTGAAGGAGCAGCACCAGAAGGCGGTCAGCATCCTGAAGCAGCACAAGGGCAAGCTCGACGAGCTCGCGCAGTATCTGTATGAGAAGGAGACGATCACCGGCGAGGAGTTCATGCAGATCCTGAATGCGCCGAGCGCCTACGCTTCTCTCGCGGACCCGAAGCCGGCAGAGGCGGAGAAGGCCCCGGAGGCGGGGGCGTCCGCGGAAGCGGAGGGGTCCGCAGAAGAGGGAAAGTCCCCGGCAGCAGATCAGAACGCGTGAGCAGGCGGATGAATCGCTGAGGAAGCCGCGGGTGAAAAAAGGTAACGTCGAAAAGAAAAAAGGAAATGACGAAAAAGGTGACGGTCAGACGGCCGTCACCTTTTTCAGGTCCTCATAGAAGCTCGGGGCGGAGATGTTCACGCAGTCCGGGTCGGAGATCGTTACCGGACCGTCCGCGATGAGGGAGAGAATCGAGAAGGTCATCGCGATCCGGTGGTCCTTGTGAGAGTCGATGGAAGCGCCGGTCAGTGGCTTTCCCCCGCGGATGATCATGCCCTCCCCGGTTTCGGTGACGTCTGCGCCCATCTTCCTGAGCCCCTCGGTCATGACGCGGATGCGGTTGGACTCCTTTACCTTCAGCTCCCCGGCATCCCGGATCACCGTCGTTCCCTCCGCCGCTGCCGCCACGGCGGCGATGACCGGAAGCTCGTCGATGGACCGCGGAATGAGGCTTCCGCCGATTTCCGTTCCGTGCAGCGCAGAGGAGCGGATGCGGATCGAGGCCGTGGGCTCCGCGGAATTTGTGTTCTCCGGAAGAATTTCCAGGTTTGCCCCCATTGCCATGAGGATGTCAAGGATTCCGCTTCTTGTCGGGTTGATGCCTACATTTTTGATCAGAAGGTCGCTTCCTGGAACGAGGAGGGCTCCCGCGATAAAAAACGCGGCGGAAGAGAGGTCCCCGGGAACTGAGATTCTCGCGGCATGAAGCTCTGAGGCGGGAGAAACCGTGATCTCCGGCCTTTCGCCGTCCTTACACGCGCGCACCGCACAGGAGGCGCCGAACTCGTTGAGCATGCGCTCCGTGTGGTCGCGGGAGAGGTAGGGCTCCGTGACAGTGGTATCGGAATCCGCGTAGAGGCCCGCGAGAAGAATGGCGGACTTCACCTGGGCGGAGGCGACAGGCGAGTCATAGCGGATGCCGCGGAGAGGCTGCCCGTGGATTTTAAGCGGCGCGCAGCCATCCCCGTGCTCGCTCCGGATGTCGGCGCCCATCTCCGTGAGCGGCCGGATGATGCGCCCCATAGGGCGCTTCCGAATCGATGCGTCTCCCGTGAGGACGGTGTCAAACGCCTGCGCGGAGAGAATGCCGCTGATGAGGCGCGTCGTGGTGCCGCTGTTTCCGCAGTCCAGAATCTGATCCGGCTTTCTGAGTCCATGCAGCCCGCGCCCGGTGACCGTCACATGCGTTCCGTCGCGGTTTATTTCGATGCCCATTGCGCGGAAGCACCCGATTGTCGACAGGCAGTCCGCGCCAGGCAGGAAGCCGTCAATTTCCGTCGTGCCCAGGGCGATGGAGCCGAGCATGGCCGCCCGGTGTGAAATCGATTTATCGCCGGAGACGGTCATGCTTCCGTGAAGCGGGGTGTAAACTTTCTTTGTCATAGTGTATTCCTCTCACTATCTGGTGATCTGGTAATTATACTCCTTCAGAAGGTGCTCTGCCTTGAGACAGGATTCTGCGTCGTAGAATTCGATCCTCAGCGCTCCGTCCCCGCTCTCGCGGTTATGGTTGATGCCGATGTTCTTGATGCTCACCGCCCCGGCGGAGAGCACCGCGGAGATGATGGAGATCGCGCCCGGGCGGTCCGCCACGCGCACCGAGAAGGAGTACTGTGCGTTCATGAGACCGTTCTCATCCGACATCTCGCTCCGGAAGCTCCCGGATTCGACGAAGAGATCGTGAATCGCCGACATATCGTCCTCTTCGAGCTCTCTCTCGATCGCCTCGAGCGATGCAATGTACTTCCGGAGAACGGCGAGGACAGGCTTCCGGTTCGAGCTGAAGATCTGCTGCCACATGACCGGGGAGGAACTCGCGATGCGGGTGATGTCCTTGAATCCGCCCGCGGCGAGTGTCCGCATGGTGTGGCGCTCATCATCCGTCTCCTTCACGAGATTCACCAGAGACGCGGCGACAAGATGCGGCAGATGGCTGATGGTGGCGACTGCCCTGTCGTGGGCGGCCGCATCGATCACGCAGGGCACTGCCCGCATTTCCCGCACGAGCTCTTCCATGCGGCGCGTCCGCTCCGGCGGGGTCTTAGCAGTCGGGCACAGGAGATAGAAGATGTTCTCCAGGAGGACCGGGTCGGAAAACTCGTAGCCGCTCTTTTCAGAGCCTGCCATGGGATGACCGCCGATGAAGCACTCCTCCATTCCGATTTCCGAGACCTTCTCCAGAATTTCGGATTTGGTGCTTCCGACGTCCGTGACGAGGGCGCCCTCCTTCAGGACCGGCTTCAGTTTTTCCAGATAGTCCGACGCGTATTCCACCGGCGTACAGAGAAAGATCACATCGCACGCCGAGAGCTCCTTCCCGACGCCCGGGAGAATTACGTCGATGGTTCCCTCGCTCCGCGCCTGCTCGAGCTTCGCACGCGTGCGCATATAGGCCATGATGCGGCAGTCCGGCTCCGCAGCCTTCAGAGCCTTCGCAATGGAGCCGCCGATCAGACCGAGTCCTATGAATCCGTATATCGCCATAGAGCGCCTCTTTCCAAGATAGATTTCTCTCAATTTTAAATGTCCCCGGCAGAGGTGTCAACGTCTCAAAATTTATGCCTGTTTGTAAGGAATGCCGCATTGTTATTGTAATTCACTGCATTTTTTAGTACAATATTCTACGGCTGGCCGGGTTTCACAGAAAGTCCGGACACAATTTCTGACAGGAGGAAGCACTTTATGAAAGTTTATGAGACC
This sequence comes from uncultured Lachnospiraceae bacterium, assembly GCA_902766175.1. GTDB lineage: Bacteria > Bacillota > Clostridia > Lachnospirales > Lachnospiraceae > Moryella. The sequence goes on along the minus strand of CACXCJ010000050.1, from coordinate 6,998 downwards.
TCACAGATCCGTAACGTTGTTCTTCTGGGCCACGGCGGCTCGGGCAAGACGACGATTGCGGAGGCCATGGCATATGTCAGCGGCATCATCCCGAAGATGGGCACGATTGCCGCGGGAAACACGCTGAGCGATTATGACAAGGAAGAGCAGAAGCGCGGGTTCTCGATCAGCACCTCCGTCATCCCGATTGAATACACGGACGCGGACAACGGCCCCGTAAAGCTGAACATCATGGATACCCCCGGTTACTTCGACTTCGTGGGCGAGGTGCAGGAGGCTGCGAGCGCCGCAGATGCTGCGGTCATTGTCGTGAACTGCAAGGCGGGAATTGAGCCGGGAACCGTCAAGGCGTGGGAGCTCTGTGAGAGCCTTCAGCTTCCCCGCATTATTTTTGTCACGAATATGGACGATGACAAGGCGAGCTACAGGGATCTCCTTCTGAAGCTCGAGACGCGCTTCGGCAAGAAGGTCGCGCCGCTGCATCTGCCGATCCGTGAGAACGAGAAATTCGTCGGCTTCGTCAACGTCGTCAAGATGAAGGGCCGGCGCTTCAAGGCGAACAGCACCGAGTATATCGATTCAGACATCCCGGATTACTCCGAGCACAACCTGAAGATCGCCCGCGAGTCGCTGGTCGAGGCAGTCGCTGAGACGAGCGAGGAGTACATGGAGCGCTATTTCTCCGGCGATCAGTTCACGGAGGAGGAGATCTACACCGCACTCCGCGAGCAGGTCAGAACCTGCGATCTGGTTCCGGTCATGATGGGAGCCGGGATCTATGCGCAGGGCGCGAATGCGCTGATGAACGCGATTGTCCGCTACCTTCCGTCTCCCGAGAAGGCGAAGCAGGAGGAGGGGGTGGATGTCACGACCGGCGAGCGCTTCACCGCGAACTACAAGTCCGATGTGAACCTCTCCGCAAAGATCTTCAAGACCATCGTGGATCCCTTCATCGGGAAGTATTCCCTCGTGAAGATCTGCACAGGCACCCTGAAGCCGGACAGCACGATCTACAACGTCGCGAAGGAGACCGAGGAAAAGGTCGGCAAGATCTACGTGCTCCGCGGAAAGGACGCGATCGAGGTCCCGGAGCTTAAGGCGGGAGATATCGGCGCGATGGCAAAGCTGAACGTGACGCAGACCGGAGACACGATCGCCCTGAAGAACGCGCCCATTCTCTACCACAGGCCGAAGATTTCCACGCCGTATACGTACAAGGCATATGTCTCGAAGAACAAGGGCGAGGAGGATAAGATCGCGTCCGGCCTCGCAAAGCTCATGGATGAGGATCTGACGCTCCGCGCTGCGGTGGATTCCGAGAACCACCAGTCCCTGCTTTACGGAATCGGCGACCAGCAGCTCGACATCGTCGTGAGCAAGCTCGCGAACCGCTACAAGGTCGAAATCGATCTGGAAAAGCCGAAGTTTGCGTTCCGCGAGACCATCCGGAAGAAGGTCGAGGTCGCGGGCCGCTACAAGAAGCAGACAGGCGGCCACGGACAGTTCGGCGACGTGAAGATGAGCTTTGAGCCGTCCGGAGACCTCTCGAAGCCGTACGTCTTCGAGGAGCAGGTGTTCGGCGGTGCGATCCCGAAGAACTACTTCCCGGCGGTCGAAAAGGGCATTGCGGAGTGCTGCCAGAAGGGACCGCTCGCGGCTTACCCGGTTGTCGGGCTGAAGGCCGTTCTGCTCGACGGATCGTATCACCCGGTGGACTCCTCCGAGATGGCGTTCAAGATGGCGGCGTCCATTGCCTTCAAAGCGGGATTCATGCAGGCGAGCCCGATCCTGCTTGAGCCGATCAATTCCCTGAAGGTCACGGTTCCGGACAGCAGCACGGGCGATGTCATGGGAGACCTGAACCGCCGCAGGGGCCGTGTGCTCGGCATGGAGTCGGACCACAGGGGCCATCAGGTGATCTCCGCGGAAATTCCGGCCTCCGAGCTCTACGGGTATGGGACGGATCTCCGCTCCATGACCGGCGGACTTGGAGATTTCTCCTATGAGTTCTCGCGCTACGAGCAGTGCCCGGGAGATGTCCAGAAGCGGGAGATCGAGGCGCGCGCGGCGCTCACAAAGAGTGACGAGAGCTGAGAGAAGCAGTCCGCGGCAGCTGCACTTCTCCGGACGCACGGAGAATCCGGGGCTGCCGGCAGAAGGAATGGCGATGATATCTGCCTGCGTGCGCTGTCCTGCGCACCTTAAATAAAAGGAGAGGGAGACGGCTCTGCCGCCTTCCTCTCCTTTTCTTCGGGGATGAGAGAAAGAAAAGATTCATCGAAAAGCTTCATCGGATGGTGCGGCATCCTGTGCCGGATTCAGGGGAGGGTGGCATAATCGCGCTTCATCTCTGCGAGCACGCTGTCCTGGACATTCAGAGAGCCGAAGCCCCGCCCGATCCGGATCTCCGGCTTGGAGGTGCCGTGAAAGTCGGACCCGCCGGTGGGAAGAAGATGAAGAAGACGGGAGATCGTGAGAAGCCTTGCGCTCTCATAGGAAGTCTGGGACGGGTGCCAGATCTCGATGCCGCGGAGGCCGCCGGCAAGGAGTTCCTGCAGGAGCTCCCCGAGCGTCTCCTCCTTCAGGTGGTATGCCGCGGGATGGGCGAGCGACGGCCAGATATGGAAGGCACGGAAGAATGCCAGAACCTCCTCCGGTGTGGCGCTGTCGCGTGCGGAGACATAGCGGCCGCCTGTCCGCAGGTAGCTCTGCATCGCCTCCTTTTTCTCCCTTGTGACGCCCCTCTCCGTGAGTGCGCGGGCAAAATCCCCGAGCGTCACGTGCTCAAGGCCGCGGTCCGGCGGACAGAGTTCCCGCTTTTCAAGAAAGATCCCGTCCTCCGCGAGGTTGTCGAGAATGGCCTCATTCCGCTCCGCGCGCTTTTTTGCGAATCCTCCGAGTGCCTCCTGAAAGCCTGGCAGGTCTGGTTCCAGAAAATAGCCGAGCAGGTGAATCTCCGTGCCGCGCCAGACGCAGGTCATCTCGATGCCGGGGAGAAACTCAATTCCGGAAGCGGCCGCCTGAGAGCGCGCCTCCGGAATTCCCTCTGCCGTGTCGTGGTCTGTGAGAGATACGGCGGAGAGCCCGGCGGCTGCGGCGAGGCGCACGACTTCGGACGGGGAGAACGTCCCGTCCGAGGCGCTTGAATGCAGATGCAGATCGATCATAGCTGTTCCTTTCGGGTTTTCACCGCAAAGTTTTCGTAATAATTTTAACATGTTTGCGCCTTTTATTTCGAGGGAATTATGCTATACTTCTGTTACTGTTCCGGCAGAACCAGCGTGTCTCCTGATGCGCGGTCAGATCCGGGCAGTGGGGGGGATGAAAGGGAGTATGACGGAGAGACGCACAGGCAACAGGGGAGCTTCCGGGACAGAAAAGCGCGGAACGGAGAATTCCTATCCGGGAAGCGGGTATTATAGAAGAAAGAGAAGAAGAGACAGGGAGAAAAGAAAACGCCGCGCGGTGCTCGCCGCAGCGGTGCTTCTTGCTGCCGTTCTGGCCGTGATCGGCATGAAAAAGCTGATCCGGGGCGGCGCAGGGACTCCGTCGGGATCGGACCAGGAACAGATCACGGTGGAGGCTGAGAATACCTCCCAGGAGGAGACGAAGCTTAAGAGCGCTGTCACCGTGAATGATGTCGATATCACGGGCATGAGCCGGGAAGAGGCGGAGAAGGCCATTCTCTCGAAGTATCACTGGTCCATGACGGCAAAGCTTGAAAACGCCGGGGAGAAGGATGAGACGTATGCAGTCAGCAATCTCCTGAACCGAAAGCTCGCGATGGTTCTGGACGATGTCTACGACAGCGGAAAGACTCCGAAGGAGAGCTATCTCCTTGACGCGGAGGGGCTGGACGATGAAATTGCGGCGGAGAGCGCCGCAATGGCGGAAAAATGGAATGTCGCCCCGAAGAATGGTGCCGTGAGCGGATTCGACAAGGAATCCGGCCAGTTCCAGTACACGGAGTCCCGCGACGGCCGTACAGTGGATCAGAGTGCGGCCGAGGATGCGATCCGCACCGCAATGAAGGAGCAGGATTACAGCGCGGAGCTCACCATTCCCGCTTCCACTGAGCCGGCGAAGCTCACCGCGGCCCAGGCCAAGGAAAAGTACACTGTGATCGGCACCTACACGACGAAGGCGACTGCGAACGCGGACCGCAACAATAACCTGCAGCTCGCATGCAGCGCGATCGACGGGACCATTCTCCAGCCCGGAGAGACCTTCAGCTTCAACAGCGCAACCGGAAACCGCACCCTGGAGCGCGGATACAAGCCCGCCGGCGCCTACCAGAACGGAAAGGTGGTGCTTGAGCCGGGCGGCGGTGTGTGCCAGGTCTCCTCGACGCTCTACAACGCGGTGATCAAGGCCGGGCTCACGCCGACTGAGCGGCATGCGCACACCTTTGAGCCGAGTTACGTGACGCCGGGAGAAGACGCGACTGTGAGCTATGACGGCTACGCGGGTCCGGATATGCGCTTTGTGAACACGACGGAATCCTCCCTCGCGATCCGCGCGACCTTCTATGACCGCACAGTGACCGTATCCCTCATCGGCCTGCCGGTTTTGGAAGAGGGGGTCACGATCTCCCTCCACTCGGTGAAGACCGAGGAGTACGACAACGGCGGTGTGGAATATGTCGATGACACGACGCTCCAGCCCGGTGTTGAGAAGGTGATCTCGGAGGGCACGAAGGGAAGCCGCTGGGTCACCAACATCATCACGAAAAAGAACGGCGAGGTGGTGTCGGACGTCTTCTTCCACAACAGCACCTACAAGGGCCACGCAAAGAAGATTGCCCGGAACCCCGGAACGAGCGTCACGTCGACAACCGGTGCGGACGAGATGACAATCGTCGAGAACACGGAGACTGCCGCGGAGCAGGCGGAGAACTCCTCAACGGAAGCGGCCACTGTCGCTCCGAATACCTCCGGAGGCGCAGAGGGAAGCTCCGGCACAGCCTCTCCGACGAAGACGCCGGAGACAAGCGCAGAAAAGACAGCGGCGCCCGGGACTACGGCTGCAGCGGCCAGCACCGCGGCAACTGCCGCAAAGACGGAATCGCCCGGGACCACAGCGTCCTCCGCAGCTTCGGCCGGGCCTGGAACAGAAGCTGCTCAGACATCGTCTGCGGCGGAGACTGCCGAGACCATCGCCCCGTTCCCCGGAAACTAACTGAATCCAGCTCGAAAACCGGTCCCCTCTGCGGAGGGAGACCGGTTTTCTGCATGTGAGGGAGGCGGAAAATCCCGGATACAGGCCCGCTTGTATTGAATAAGATGCAGAAATATGAGTTCTGGATTGGATTTTTCGATGTCCGGTTGTTATAATATGAATAAACCGCTCAGTGTGTGGGGCGGTTCTGCCAGAATATTTCTATCTATTTATTTTTTCCTTCAGGAGGTATCAAAACATGGCAAGAAAATGGAAAACCATGGATGGTAACCAGGCAGCGGCGCATGCTTCCTATGCATATACCGATGTCGCGGCTATCTATCCGATCACGCCTTCCTCACCGATGGCTGAGCACACCGATGAGTGGGCAACGCAGGGGGTCAAGAACATCTTCGGCCACACTGTGCAGATTACGGAGATGCAGTCCGAGGCAGGCGCTTCGGCTGCTGTTCACGGATCTCTGGTCGCAGGCGCTCTGACGACAACCTACACCGCTTCCCAGGGTCTTCTTCTGATGATCCCGAACCTGTATAAGATTGCCGGTGAGATGCTTCCTGGTGTCTTCAATGTCTCCGCACGTTCCATCGCAACCCACGCGCTCTGCATCTTCGGCGACCACTCCGATGTCTACGCATGTCGCCAGACCGGCTGCGCGATGCTCTGCGAATCCTCTGTCCAGGAGGTCATGGACCTCACGCCGGTTGCACATCTTGCTGCAATCAAGGGACGCGTTCCGTTCATCAACTTCTTTGATGGATTCCGCACCTCCCACGAGATTCAGAAGATTCAGATCTGGGACTATGATGATCTCAAGGATATGGCGGATATGGATGCCATCAACGAGTTCCGCAGAAATGCCCTGAATCCGAATCACGCGGTTCAGAAGGGCCAGGCGCAGAACCCGGATGTCTTCTTCCAGATCAACGAGGCGCGCAACAAGTACTATGACGCTCTTCCGGAGATCGTCCAGATGTACATGGACAAGGTCAACGAGAAGATCGGAACCGACTACAAGCTCTTCAACTACTACGGCGCACCGGATGCAGAGTCCGTCATCATTGCCATGGGTTCCGTCAACGATACCATCGAGGAGACCATTGACTATCTGCTGAAGCAGGGCAAGAAGGTCGGCCTCATCAAGGTCCGCCTGTATCGTCCGTTCAGCGCGAAGGCACTGATCGCTGCGATGCCGAAGACCGTGAAGCGGATCGAGGTTCTGGACCGCACGAAGGAGCAGGGCTCCGAGGGCGAGCCGCTCTATCTCGATGTCGTTGCCGCACTCAGAGATTCCGAGTTTAAGGATGTCCCGGTATTCTCCGGACGCTACGGCCTTGGCTCCAAGGACACCACTCCGAGAGATATCGTCGCCACCTTCGAGAACACCGAGAAGAAGAGATTCACGATCGGCATTGTCGATGATGTCACGAACACCTCTCTTGCAGTCGGACCGGCTCTTGTCACCACTCCGGAGGGAACCACGAACTGCAAGTTCTGGGGCCTCGGTGCAGACGGAACGGTCGGCGCGAACAAGAACTCCATCAAGATCATCGGCGACAACACCGACATGTACGCGCAGGCTTACTTCGATTATGACTCCAAGAAGTCCGGCGGCGTGACGATGTCCCATCTCCGCTTCGGTCATAAGCCGATCAAGTCCACCTACCTGATTCACAAGGCGAACTTCGTCGCGTGCCACAACCCGGCATACATCCGCAAGTACAACATGGTCCAGGAGCTTGTCGACGGTGGCACGTTCCTTCTGAACTGCGCAGGGAGCGATGAGGAGCTGGAGAAGCATCTTCCGGGCCAGGTGAAGAAGT
>CACXCJ010000049.1 GCA_902766175.1 uncultured Lachnospiraceae bacterium | reverse complement strand
TGTCCGGCTCATAGTGTTGTCCGCAAATTCGCTGACCGTTCTATTCTTAAAGGTGTTGTCAATGTTCTTCATGTACTCATCCAGAACACCGTATTTCATAGCGGGAATCATGGATTCAAACAGAAGCTGCGGCAGGCCCTTGCTGAAAACGCTCTTGAACATCTTTATTGCGGATGCGCCGCCTGCGGCTGCATCAAGAGGGTGAAGATCCATTCCATACTTCGAAAAGGTCTCGCAAAAGCGCTTCACCCCGGCAGGATTTCCTGAGACGTACATTTTTGTTGCTTCCGCCTTGACGTTGATGCCCCCCATCACGCCGATGTCGCAAAAGTAAACACCCTCCTCCCGCGGTATGTTGTCCATTTTCTCTTTGGTGGCCGGAGACGTGGCGTTTAAGTCCAGATAGATCTGCCCTGCATGCAGGAGCGGCAGTACCCTGCGGCAGATTTCAAGCGCAAAAGCGGCTGAGGTATTGTTAAAAATAAAATCTGCATCCTTCACCGCCTCCTCCACGCTGTCCATCAGCGGAACACCTACCTCAGCAGCGCGCTTCCGAATCAGCTCTCCTTTCTTCGGATGATCTCTGTTTGCGTCAAAAGCGACGATGTTCTCAAGTCCGTGCTTTTTCCAGCCTTTCGTGATGTTATAGCCGGCTTCACCGTAGCCTATGTAAGCGACCTTCAATCTTATACCTCCCGAAATAAAACTTGCCTGTACAGGTCTTTCTGATTCCAGCCTGATAAAAGCAAGTTTTATGCCAGATATTGATTATGAATCCGGAGACATGGCCTTTTTCGTGAATTATTTCATCTTTCACATCATTTTCCGCTCAAGATACCGCATATTTTGTATTTTTTTACCGAATCGTTTCACTACACTGTCGTTCAGTCTTATACTGTAATATGAGATTTTTCAGGAGTTTTTCTCCGTGTACTTCCTGTTTTCATTCAATTTCATTTCATCATTACATTAATTGAAATAATATGTGAAATGTTTTAAGATCGATTTGAGAGGTGTATTATGGACAGGCAGTATAATATCGTCATTATCTCTGTGAGCCCGCTTCTGACAAAAGCCTTTCAGTCCGTCATGGAACGAAAGGGCCTGAACTATCCGATTTACGAGGCAAATACCGAAAAAGCGGAAGGAATCATCCGAAATTTTCAAAGACTGCCTGAGCCTCACGTTTTCATCACTCGCGGCAGGACCTATTCTTATCTCCGGGAGCGCACAGACGCTGCTCTCGTAAACGTACATTTCTCCTATTTTTCTTACGCCAGCCTGATCAAACGCTTTCACAATCTGGGGATCCGGAAAATTGCAATCATGGGATATTCCGACCAGTTCCGCCATAACTCTGAGCGGTTCAACCACATTCTCGATGAGGGGATCCGCTTCTTCACTTATAACTGGCGAAATTACTCCAATGAGACTCTTGCCCTGCACATGCAGGAGGAACTCCTCCGGCTGAAGGAGGAAGGTTATGAGGGTTTCATCGGTGGAAGTCTCGTATACAGACTTGCCACAAAGCTTGGGCTTCACTGTGCTGAAAATTTTCCTGATGAGGATCTCGTTGAGACCTCTTTGGAGGAAGCTGCACAAATTTGCGAGACGATTCTCACTCAAGAGGAAAAGAATGAGACGGTCTCCGCTTTCGTAAGAACCGTCCCGGAGATTCTCCTAAAGATCAGTGAGACCGGCATAATCACTGACTATAATCTTGCGGCAGAAAAGGCTTTCCATGCGGAGAATCTTCACAAAAACATTCTGGAATTTCTTCCTGAGCTCAATCAGGAGTCTCTGTCCAAAAGAACTGCTGCCGAACGCAACCTGCTGCTCTCTCACGGCTCAAGAAAACTGATTGCCGATATTGCGCCGATCATTGTCAGCGGAGGATACAGAGGTTCCATCATCACGGCCCGCTACGTGGACGAAATTCAGAAATTGGAGCAGAACATCCGATCAAAGCTCGCCGAACGAGGTCTTACCGCAAAAGCTACCTTCAATGATATTCTCGGTACCAGTCACGCATTGAAGCAGACGATCCGCTGGGCGAAGAAAATAGCCGCCGCCGAGGGAACCGTACTTCTGATCGGCGATACCGGAACCGGAAAGGAACTGTTCGCACAGAGCATTCACAATTTCAGTTCCCGCTCATCCGCGCCATTCGTCGCGATCAACTGCGCAGCACTCTCTCCAAGCGTTCTGGAAAGCGAGCTTTTCGGATACGTGAAGGGCGCTTTCACGGGTGCAAGAACGGAAGGAAAGACAGGAATTTTCGAGCTGGCTCATAAGGGCACTATTTTTCTGGACGAAATAGGGGAACTTCCGCTCGAACTGCAGGCTAAGCTGCTCCGCGTGCTTCAGGAAAAGGAAGTGGTCAGGCTCGGGGACACGCGCGTGATCCCAGTGGATGTCCGCGTGATCGCAGCTACAAACCGGAATCTTGAAGAAGAGGTCGCGAAGGGACACTTCCGCCCGGATCTTTTTTACCGTCTGAATGTCTTAACGCTTCGAATTCCAACACTGGAGGAGCGGCGAAGTGATATTCCTCTTCTTGCAACGCGTTTTCTCGAGAAGCAGACTGATTCGCATCAGTTCACAGAGGAGGCACTACTGTTTCTCGAACATTCGCACTGGCCCGGGAATGTCCGGCAGCTCAGAAACTGCGTGGAACGGGCCGCTGTATTCGCGGACCAGGAACTGATTACAGGGGAAAATATGCGGGAGCTCTTCTCCTTTACCGCAAAAAACACAGATCCCCGGAACCAAAATACTGTGAAAGCGGATCCCGATTCGACCGACATGGCCGGAGGCTTTCTCAGAGAATCGGAGCGGATCGTTCAGGCGCTCTCGGCAGTCAGCTGGAATCGTGCAAGGGCAGCGAAGGCACTCGGAATCAGTACCGTCACTCTCTGGAGAAAAATGAAAAAATATGGAATCCAAAAAGAATAAAAAAACAGCCCCTGCCGCATCCTTCTCACGAAAGGAACACGTCAGGGGCCCAACCGGCTTCCTTTATTCATCTGTTGATCTCCAACCGGACCTGAAAATCCGTTCCGTCTTCGAGCGCGGTCAGGTTCTTCCGCTTTCTCCACATCGCCCTGCGGAGCATCTCATCCCGATAGCACTCTCTGCGGTCAGCTCCAAATCTCGTCCCGAAGTTTGTCATCGCGTTGTTCTCACTCGTAATCTTTCTTGTTGACTGCGTTCACCCATACGTTGTTTCCGCCGAACAGTTCCTTTAAAATGTTCTTCATATTGAGCTCCTTTCTGCTGAAGCAATTGTCACTCTTTTCTTACAATTACATTTTAGCGCTCTTTTTACTATTGTTAAATACCGGATTACTTTCAGTTATCATTCATTATTTATATAATTCCGGTTCTCACAAAAATGAGCACTGACGGGAGTTTGAATCAGCGGAAATCTCTGCTGTTGACTGCATTCACCCATACATTGCATCCGCCAAAAAGTTCCTTGAAAAAGCTCTTCATATGAAACTCCTTTCCGGTCCTCCCGGACCTCCATCTCTTTCTTACAACTACATCATAGCGCGTTTTCATCTATTGTTAAATACTTGAATTATCGTGTTTTTGCTATGTTTTATATATTATAAATTCTTGCTGCTCCGCCGCCTCTCTGAGAGCCTTTCCTCTCCGCTTTCCAATACGAAAGCCGGCGGAACTCCCGTTCCGCCGGCCCGGCAAAAAGAATCCGACTGCTTTTGTGCGGCGAACCGCAGCGTTTACATCAGCACATGCTCGTTGATGATGAGGTTGAACTCCATCTGAAGGAAGTTTGCAGCTCTCTTGCAGAGGAGCATCCGGTCCATGAAGATCTCGAAGTACTCCCCGATCTCGCAGTACTTGGTGTCGATCGAGAGCTTCAGCTTTATAATTGTGTGGTTCTGGTTGATCTTCAGCTCCGTCTGGGTGACGGAGTAGTTCACGCGGTCGTGGATGTCGAAGCGGCTCACATCCTCCTCCTGGACGCGGTTCCGGCGGACGTCGGACTTGTCCGCGAGAATCAGGGCTGCGCTCAGCGTGCTGACCGGGACGCCGTTCCCCTCGTCGTGGTTCCCGATCGCGCAGATAATCGGCGCGATATCCTCCGCGGGAAACCCGAGCCGGTTCAGAATCTGGAATGCCATCAGTGCACCCGTCTGGCTGTGGTCCACCCGGTTCACAATATTTCCGATGTCGTGGAGCCAGGCGGCGCTCAGCGCGAGATCTATCGTGTGATCGTCCGTGCCGAGTGTCTCAAGGATGTATTTGGTCCGCTCCGTCACGACGCCCACGTGCGCAAAGCTGTGCTCCGTGTAGTGGAGCGCCTTCATGCTGTTGTTCTGTTCCGTGATGTAGCTTGTGACCGCGTGGTCATTCCGCACGCTCTCAAAGCGCGGAAACCTTCCCTTTTCTTCCAAATCTTCCTCCTTTGATTCTCTCCGCGGATCCCTCTCTAGGATTTTCCCCCGGGTTCTTTTCCGGAACCATTTTCCCGAAGCGCTTTCCCGGCTTCCCCTGGAAATTTCTCCCGCCTCACATGAGCGACTGGTCGTAGACTGCGCGCTGTCCGCCGACGTACTTCGGGCGTCTCCTCGCGCAGATGATGCCGGCCTCTCCGATCCTTTTTAGCGAAATGCGGAGCGGAACCACCACCGGGTGAATGTGCATGCCGATCAGGGTTCCGCCGATGTCGATGCCGGCTCCTGCCTTCGCGTCAAGGCTCTCCACAGTGACCGCATCGTCCATTTTCTGATAGGCCACGGTCGCGAACGCGCCGCCTGCGTGGTTCGGCTGCGGGACCGCATTCACCTGCTCCAGACCGAACCTCTCGCAGCACGCCCGCTCCACGACGAGCGCCCGGTTCAGATGCTCGCAGCACTGCGCCGCGAGATAGATGCCCGCCGGCTTCAGCACCTCCTGCGCGCCCTCGTAGATTGCCTCCGCCGTCTCGACGCTGCTGTGCGTCCCGATCTTCTCCCCGATTACCTCACTGCTGGAGCAGCCGATCACGAAGAGATCTCCCTTCTTAAGCCTCGCCGCGGCGAGGACCTCCGTCACCGCCTGTTTTGTCTGCTCCTTGATTTCCCTGAGTTCCATTCTTCTGCCTCCTCATTTTCTGACAGACCGCCTGCCCCACCGGCGCAGCTTCCAGAGTTTCTGCCGCTGCCGGCACTGCTTCAAATTTTCTGCCTCCACCTGCGCGTTTTCATCCCCTGGCGCTGCCGGCACATTTCTTCCTGAAATCTGCTGCCAGGCTCCGCAGCCATCCGGCATGTTCCGTACCGCTACTATCATACCCCATTTTGTCGAGATTTTTCCGTGATTTTACTTTATAATAAAGGGAATGTCACGAAACCATTCCGGATGAGAAGGCCGGCAGAAACAGACGCATCCATCTGAGCCCCGGAGGCCCTGGATATCCGGAAATTTCCCGGGGTTCAGATGCCGGATCTGTGAGAAAAACGCTGTAAGAGAAAGGCTGTAAGACGGAGGCTTGCTATGCTGGAATTTGAACAGACACTCTCTCAGAAGCAGATCATTTCCCAGAAAATGATCCAGACGCTCAGCATTCTGCAGATGAGTGCGCAGGAACTCGAGACACATATCAATGACCTCGCCATGGAAAATCCGGTTCTGGAGCTGCCGCCGCAGAGCACGGAGACCGCTGATCCGTCCGCGGAGCTGGACCGGCAGAGAAAACTCGACTGGCTCGAGGCGACAGATTACCAGAATCACGTCTATCACGAGGACGATGACGACGACTCCGACCCGCAGGCAAATCTGCAGGACATCAGCCAGGAGGGAGAGGATCTCGCCTCCTACCTGCTGTCGCAGATCATCAACCTCGAGGTGACCGATTCGGAGCGGAAGCTTCTGGAGTACATCATCTACTCGCTGGACTCCCGCGGCTACTTCACGGAGGATCCGTCGGTCGCCGCGCGCCTTTTCCAGGTGCCGGAGGAGAAGGTTCTCCGCATGCTGAAGCAGATCCAGAAGCTTGATCCCGCCGGAGTCGGCGCGCGCGGCTTAAAGGAGTGCCTGCTGATCCAGATTCACCGGACGCCGGGCTTTCCGAAGGAAGCAGAGGCGATTGTTCTCTCCCATCTGGACGATGTCGCCAGAAACCACCTCACCGCGATCGCGAGAGCACTGAAGATCTCGCCCGAGGAGGTCCAGAAGGCGTGCGAGAAAATACGCACGCTGAACCCCAAGCCCGGCAACTCCTTCAGCAACCGCGAGCACCTGAAGTACATAAGCCCCGACGCAATCGTGGTCCGCACCGCTTCCGGCTTCGATATTCTGATCAACGAGTACCAGTACCCGAAGGTCTCCGTCAGCAGCTTTTACAGAGATCTCGCGCAGACGACAGACGACCCGGAGGCAAAAAAATACCTCTCGGAAAAAATCCGGGAGATCGACCAGCTGAAAAACGACATCGGCTACCGGACCTCCACGCTCTCCAAGGTGATGCACGCGGTCGTCGAGTGTCAGTACGATTTCTTTCTCCAGGGACCCGGAAGCAGGCGGCCGCTCTCCCTCCTGGATCTCGCGGACCGGACCGGCCTGTCCCAGTCGACGGTGTCCCGGACGCTTCGAAGCAAATATCTTCAGTGCTCCTTCGGCGTGTTCCCGCTGAACTACTTTCTCATGCAGACCGTCGGGGCATCCGGTCCGGACGGGAGCGCCGTGACGCAGGAGCAGATCCAGGGAAAAATCCGGAGCCTGATCGCCGCGGAGGATCCGGAGCAGCCCCTGAGCGATGAGGGCATCCGGAAGAAGCTTCTCGCGGCAGGCATCAGCATTTCCCGCAGAACTGTCAACAAGTACCGCCTCCAGCTCGGGATTCCGGACCGGAGCGGGCGGAAGAAGATCTGAGTCCATCTGCGGCCGCAGCAATGGCCGCAGAGACCATCCGAGCACATTTACCGAGAGGAATTTCGTCTATGATGCAGTCCCTGATTGCAGCGCTGAGCTTTATCATCGCAGCAGCCATCTTTCTCTTTCTCTCAAACCACATGTTTCAGGTGATTCAGCGGAGGCGGAACCGCATACATGTGAAGTTTCTGAACAGCGCGCTGGACGCCGTGATCGTCGTGCTCTGCGTGTACGCCTGCCTCTCCCAGTTCGAGATCACAAAGGACATCAGCAAGACGATTTTCCAGGGAGGCACGCTCATCCTGGCACTGGCGACATTTGCCGCGCAGCAGGCACTCGGAAATGTGATCTCGGGCTTTGCCCTGAGCGTCGGCGGAACCTTCGAGATCGGCGACAAGATCAAGGTCCTGTCCGGAGGGTCCACCATCGTGGAGGGGATCGTGACCTCCATGACGCTCCGCCAGACAACCGTCGCACAGTACAACGGCGAGACCTGTATCGTCCCGAACTCCGTCATGGACTCCTCTGTCATCATCAACGCGAACTACACGAAGGACATGGGAAACTACATCGAAGTGGGGATTGCGTACGATGCGGATGTGGACAAGGCGAGCAGAATCCTGAAGGAGATCATCGTGAACGAGCCCTTGAGCATCCGGAAGGACGAGACGTCCGTGCTGCTGACGCGCTTTGAGGCGAGCAGCGTGGTCCTGAAGACCACGCTCTGGACGCGCACGCTGAACGACAACTTCGCCGCATGCGACCACGTGCGGCGGGAGATTCTGAAGCAATTCCCGGAGAACGGAATCGAGATTCCGTTCAACACCGTGACTGTCGTGCAGAAGGACAGCGGTCACGGTTCAGCCTGAAATTCCGCCGTACCTGTCATCACACCGGCTTCTTCTCCGGGCGGCATGCTCCGCCGCACGCCCCGGTGCTTCTGCCCGGTCATGCCTCGTTCTCAATCCGAAGGATGCAGTCCTTCTCCTCCTCCCGGCTTAAGAGGATGCCCACGACCGTCAGGAGAAAGCTCTCCCCGAGCGCTTTTCTGCTCTCCTCAAAGTGCGTCCACAGGATTTCAACCGGCTCCCCGAAGCCGTGCCTTCCGAAGCCGCCGCGGAGCGCGTCGTGAAGGGAATCCAGATTTGTGATGGCTGGCACTGATGCCAGCCTGCCTTCCTCGGATTCTTCGCTCCCTGCACCTGCTGTGAAGACGCGCGTCATCTCCTGAAAGAACTCCTCCCGGTTTTGAAAGCTGCTGCCGTCGATCAGGAAGCGGCGGCGGATTCCCTCGGCCCGCTTTGCCGCCCTGCTCAAGGGCCTTGCGCCATTCACCCGCCGCACGAGATACGGCAGGGCGCGCTCAAAGTTCACGCCGTACCAGTGCTCCGGGTCCTCTGCCGTCTGCAGGAGGCTCTCGAGGACAAACTCCGCTGCCGTCCGGGCCGCCGCCGCCGGGACAAAGCCGTGCAGAAGCGCGCCGGCAAATGCCGCCGCAAAGCAGTCTCCCGTCCCCGGGTACGCCCTCGGGACACGCTCCGTGAAGGAGTACTGGATGCGCGCGGTTTTTCGGTCAAGAACCGCATTTCCGATCTTTCCTTCCTCCAGGGACACGCCGGTGAGAACCACCGTCTCCGGCCCCGTGGCTGCGAGCTGCTCCGCGAGCTCCCGGATCTCCTCCTCCGTCTGAACTGCGGGCAGAAAGGGCTTCCCCGCCAGGAGACAGGCTTCCGTCAGGTTCGGGAGGATGATGTCCGCTGCCGCGCAGAGCTCCGCCATTTTCCGGACAAAGCTTCTGCCAAAGCCCGTGTAGAGCGCGCCGTTGTCCGCCATCGCGGGGTCCACAATTTTTATTCCGCCCTTCTTTACCATCGGAAACACGAGGTTCCTCACAATCCCGACCTGCTCGGCGTTTCCGAGGTATCCGGTATAGAGCGCATCAAACCGGTTTTCGTCCCGCTGCCACTTTCTGAGGATCCCCGGCATCTCCCCCGTAAGGTCCCGGAACGTGAAGCCGTGGAATCCCGCATCCGTGTGGTTTGAGAGGAGCGCTGTCGGAAGGACACAGGTCTCGAAGCCGCACGCGGAGAGAATCGGCACCGCAGCCATGAGGGAACACTGTCCCATGCAGGAGAGATCCTGCACCGTAAGAATCCGCTTTCCACTCATTTTTTCTCCTCTCTGCCCCGGATGAAGGACCTCATGCTGCCGGCGAAAGCGCGAATCACGGAAGGATCCGCTGTCACACTTACGGCGGCAGCATGTGTTGAAAATCACAAGTTAAAGAATGTCATACCCAGGCTGTCCCTCTCTGTGAGAGGAGCGCGGGAAATGTACGAATCGGCGCGGGATGCTCCGGATGTTCCCGGAGCATCTTCTCCATCCACACCATGTCCAGCCAGTGCTCGAACTTATAGCCGCAGCTGTGGAACCTGCCAACAAGATGATACCCAAGTTTCGCGTGAAAATCCATGCTGTTGTTGTCAAGGAAGGAAAGTTCCTCTCCCTCCCTCGGCACCCCTATGCAGGCGTACAGATTGCAGATGCCCATCTCCTTCAGAATCCATTCCATCTCCGCATACAGTTTTCTGCCAAGTCCCTGATGCCGGAGGCCCTCCGCAAGATAGATCGAGGTTTCAACGGAACGCTCATAGGCACGGCGCCCCACAAAGGGAGAGACGTAGGCATACCCGCCCGTGCACCCATCCTTCTCGATGACAAGATACGGATAGTGCTCCATCGTATGCTCCATGCGGCCGCGGAATTCTTCCAGCGAGGGCACCGTGTACTCAAACGTAATCGCCGTTTTTTCCACATACGGCCGGTAGATTTCGAGGCACGCGGCGGCGTCCTTTTCAGGGTCCGCCGCACGAACCATCCACTCCCCCGCCGGCTTCCTTCTCCCTGTCTCCATTTCAGTCATGAAAGCTCTCCTCCTTGATTGATCTCCTCCGCGAAGTGAACGGCCTGTCTGATCTTTTCCTCAGTGAGGAATCTGACATCATAGCCTTCATCATGAACTGCCAGCATTCCGGCATAGAGAAGCTTCGAATGGCGGCAGTACCGCCTCATTCCCTCCTCGAACAGATCCGCCCCCTTTTCCGGCGGATATCCGCACGTCACAAACAGGGCCATTCTCTTTCCCTGCCACAGCGACGGTCCCTTTGCTTCGCCGTAATATTTGTTAAAGCCATAGACAAAGCGGTCCAGCAATGCCTTCATGGGTGCCGGACAGTACCACGAATAAATCGGCGCCGCAAGAACGATCATCTCACTTCTCATGACCTCCCGGAAGATCGGAACGGCATCATCCTGAAAGATACACCCGAAATCCGACCAGTCCTCCTGACATTTTCTGCAGGCAGTGCACCCGTGAATTTCCTTGTCCCTCAGATCCGTCTCTGCAACCACGTGTCCTGCCCGAGTCAGTTCTCTGATGAAATATTGCAGAAGCGTATTGGTGTTGCCATTCTGTCTCGGGCTTCCTTTTATGATGCAGATCCTCATTTCTCTTCCTCCTGCGGTGATCCGGCCGGTTCTGTCCCCAAACGTAGCGCAACAGGAGAAGGAAATCAATAGGAGGATGGCTGCGGATGCAGAGCCGTCTTGAATTCCTACTTCCATAGTGATAATATATTAATTACCGTGCTGACTCACTGCCCGAGCTGCGACTGCGCTGTGACGAGCGCGTGACTTCACAGCACGTCCCTGCATATGCGCTTGAAGCGGTGCGACGCACCGCAGGAAGGAGATACGGGAATGATCTCAACGAGAGGAAGATACGCCCTCCGGGTCATGGTGGATCTGGCGGAGCATGTCGGAACCGCATACGTTCCTCTGGGCGAAATTGCGAAGCGGCAGCAGATCTCCCAGAAGTACCTGGAAAACATCGTGAAATCCCTCGTAAAGGCAGGCCTTCTCGATGCGCTCCGCGGAAAGGGCGGCGGCTACCGGCTGAACCGTCCGCCGGAGGACTACACGGTCGGGGAAATTCTCCGCAACACGGAGGGCCCCTTCCTGCCGGTGCCCTGCCTCGAGCCGGACGCGGAGCCCTGTCCGCAGGCATCAAACTGCCGCCAGAAGGAGATGTGGCAGGAATACTACCGCCTGTCGAATGAATTTCTTGACACGCACACGCTGAAGGATCTCGCGAATACCGGAAAACCGGGTGACGACTACGTCATTTGAACCTGACCGGGTGATGACTGCGTCATTGGAACCTGCTTTCTGTCTCTGCTCTCCTCTCCGCGATTGCTGAAGAAACCGACTCTCGATTTCCGGAGCTTCAGTTTTTTACAAAAAAGTGCAGGAACTCCTTGACAGCATCCGGAAAGGAGAGTATTCTTTTGACAACAGCTTAGAACTTACCTATCGGATTTATATGTTTATTAGGACGCATCTTTACACAGCACTGTCAGATGACAAAGGAGGAACATTATGTCGAAAATCTACACTTCCGCAGATCAGCTTATCGGTCACACCCCGCTGCTGGAGTTCACACACCTCGAGGCGGACGAAAAGCTCGAAGCGAAGATTCTTGCAAAGCTTGAGTACCTGAACCCCGCCGGCTCCATCAAGGACAGAATCGCGAAGGGGATGCTGGATGACGCGGAGGAGAAGGGTCTCCTGAAGAAGGATTCCGTCATCATCGAGCCGACCTCCGGCAACACCGGCATCGGCCTCGCCTCCGTCGCGGCAGCGCGCGGCTACCGGATCATCATCGTGATGCCGGACTCCATGAGTGTGGAGCGCAGAAACCTGATGAAGGCCTACGGCGCGGAGCTTGTCCTGACAGAGGGCGCGAAGGGCATGACCGGTGCAATCGCAAAGGCGAATGAGCTGGCGAAGGAAATCCCGAACAGCTTTATTCCGGGACAGTTCACGAATCCGGCGAACCCGGCTACGCACGAAAAGACCACAGGCCCCGAAATCTGGGAGGACACGGACGGCAAGGTCGATTATCTCATCTCCGGTGTCGGCACCGGCGGAACGCTGACCGGCATCGGCAGATTCTTAAAGAAGAAGAATCCGGACGTGAAGGTCATCGCCGTGGAGCCGGCCACCTCCCCGGTTCTCTCGAAGGGCGTCGCCGGACCGCACAAGATTCAGGGAATCGGTGCGGGCTTCATCCCGGAGACGCTTGACACGAAGATCTACGACGAGGTCATCACAGTCACGAACGAGGACGCCTTCGCAATCGGAAAGCGCGTAGGCAAGGAGGGCGTCCTGACCGGCATCTCCTCCGGTGCGGCGCTCTGGGCAGCGATTCAGGTCGCAAAGCGCCCCGAGGCGAAGGGAAAGAACATCGTCGTAATCCTTCCGGATTCCGGTGACCGCTATCTCTCCTCCCCGCTGTTTCAGGACTGACGCGGGAGAACAGACGGCACGGCCGCCTTCCGCTTGAAACAGGACAGACGAAGGGACCGCAGCATGGAGAGCATCCAGGCTGCGGTCCCTTCGTCTGTGAAACTGTCTTTTCTGTTCGGAGCGCTTCTTTCTGTTCTGGTGGCTTCTTTTGTTCGGGGCGCTTCTTTCTGTTCCGGGGCTTCCGCCCCGCCCTCTTACTTCCTGATCCGGTTCAGGATGACGTCCCGCCTCTGAATGCTGGCAATTCCGCCCGCGTGCTCCGTGGAGAGACTTGCGGATGCAGACGCAAAGGTACCGATCTCAAAGAGCTCGCTCTCTGAGAGGTCCTCCACCGGTTTCCCGATCTCCAGGATCCTGCTCAGCGCCGAACCGCCGAAGATATCTCCGGCTCCGGTCGTATCCACCGGGTGCACCGAGGGACTTTTGCAGTACACCGAGGCATTCCGGTTTACAAGAAGACAGCCCTCCGGCCCGAGCGTCACCATCGCGAGCTTCACGCCCATGCTGTCGACGAGCCTTCTCGCGGAAGTTTCCGGTCTGCATCCCCAGAGAAATACGCACTCCTCATCGCTGATTTTCACGATGTCCGCCCGGGAGACCGCCCACTCCATCATGCTCCTCGCTTCTCCCGGATCCTTCCAGGGGCTGAGCCTTAAATTGGGGTCGCAGAAAAGGATCCTGCCCTTCGCCTTCGCGTAGCTCACCGAAGCCATCGCAGCTGAGCGGGAGGGTTCGTTCGTCAGGGAGAGCGTGCCGTAATAAAACACCTCTGCTTCGTCGATCAGCGGGAGCTTCACCTCGCTGAAGCGGAGGGAGGTATCGGCGCCCGGCTTCCGCGCGAAGCTGAACGACCGGTTCCCCGTGGAGTCGAGTGTCACAAAAGCAAGGGTCGTGAAGACATCCGGGTCAATGAGGATGCCCTCCGTCCTGATCCCGGCGTTCTTCAGCGTGCGGACCAGCATCCGGCCGAACGCATCGTCTCCGACCTTTGCAATCAGCGCTGCCTCATGTCCGAAGCTTCTCGCAGCAGCGAGAAAGTTCGCGGGCGCGCCTCCTGCATGCGCGGTCATCGTGGGATAGCCGTCCACGTCCGCGCTCTTTGCCGAAAAATCAATCAGAAGTTCCCCGAGTGCTGTGACCTCAATCATCTGCTTCCTCCAGAGTGTCTGTAAAAGCTGCAGAGAGCCCTTCTCTCTGTTTTTCTCCCTGACTTATGGCTACTCTGCCGCATCCTCTGCAGAGCACACTTCCACGCGGAGTCCTCATTTCCCGCTGTGTTCACATCTCATAGCTCTCCGGCTCATAGAAAATCACCCTGGTCCCTCCGTTTTCAAACGCGAACGGGACGTAGAGCAGATTCTCAAGGGCCTTCCGCACTTCCTTCTGGCGCTCCTTCTCCACGTAAAAGAGAAGGAATCCTCCGCCTCCCGCGCCGAGAAGCTTTCCGCCCAGTGCGCCGGCATTCACCGCGCTGCGGTAGAGCTCGTCGATCGAATCCGTGGAAATCTTCGACGTGATGCCGCGCTTCAGCTTCCAGGTGTGATCCAGCATCCTCCCGAATTCGCTGAGGTCCGTCTTCGAGGTGAGCACGTGAGCCGCCTCGTCCACGAGGGAGAGCATCTCCAGAAGCTCCGCGGTCTTGTCCTTCACCGCCCTCCCGGTGTCCTTCTGGATGTCTGCGGAGAAGCGCGAGAAACCGGTGAAGAACAGCATCAGGTTCTCATTCAGCTCCTTCTTCCTCTCCGGAGAGATGATCACGGGATTCACGGTATACCCTTCCGCGGAGAAGCGGATCAGGTTCATGCCGCCGAAGGAGGCAGCGATCTGATCCTGCAGTCCGCCCGCCTCATTGCAGAGGACGCGCTCCAGATAGATCGCCTCGTCCGCGAGCTTCCGCTTGTCCGCGTATTTTCCCTTCAGCGCGTGAAACGCGCTCAGCATCCCGACCGCAAAGCTCGAGCTCGTGCCGAGGCCGGAGCGGGCCGGAAGGTCCGCCTCATACGTGAGGCGGATTTCATGCATGTCGAGCATCTTCATGGCCTCCCGGACCGCCGGGTGCTGAATCTGGTCCACATCGGTGACCCGCTCGATCCTGGAGTAGGAGAGCTCCGTGCTGTAGTCAAAGAAGCGCGGCAGATGCCGTACATTCACGTAGCAGTACTTGTCAAACGTCGTGGAGAGCACGGCTCCTCCGTGCTCCCGGTAAAACTCCGGAAGATCCGTTCCGCCCCCGAAAAAGGACATGCGGAACGGGGTCTGGGTGATGATCATAGATGCTCCTTTCGATGCGGTCTGTAAGAGCGCAGGCAGTCCGGGCCGGCTGCCGCCTGTCCGGCCGCAGCACTTCGTCCCTCAGGCTCTCTCCGCCGCGCTGCGGATTTCCTGTGCCATGTAATCGATCATCTCATCGGTCATGCCCGGGTACACGCCGACCCAGAACGTGTCCTCCACAATCCGGTCGGAATTTGTGAGGGCCCCGGCAATGCGGTATCCCTTTCCCGCTGCGCGCAGCGCATCGAAGCACGGATGCCGCGTGAGGTTTCCCGCAAAGAGCATGCGCGTCTGAATCCCCGCCTTCTCGAGCTCCGCGACCATTCTCCTGCGCGGCAGACCCTCGCGGCAGGTGATGAGGAAGCCGAACCAGCTCGGATCAGCGTGTTCCGCCGCCTCCGGGAGAATGAGCCTGTCCTCCGTCCCGGCGAGC
>CACXCJ010000048.1 GCA_902766175.1 uncultured Lachnospiraceae bacterium | reverse complement strand
GCGGAGCTGCGGCTTCGTGCCCGGCTTGAACTTGTACGCGCCGTGGCTCGTTCCGATCGCGATCGCGAGGGAATCGCAGCCCGTGCGGTTCACGAACTCCTCGACCTGGTCCGGATGGGTGTAGGAGGATTCCTCCGCGGAAACCTTCACATCGTCCTCAATGCCGGCGAGCGTTCCGAGCTCTGCCTCGACGACGACCCCGTGCGCGTGCGCGTACTCGACGACCTTCTTCGTCTCCGCGATGTTCACCTCAAACGGATGACCGGTGTAGTCGATCATGACGGAAGTAAATCCATTGTCCACGCAGTCCTTGCAGACATTGAAATCCGCGCCGTGATCCAGATGCAGGACCATCGGAATCTCCGGGTGGAGCGCGACGGCTGCCTCAACCAGCTTCACGAGGTAAATGCTGTTCGCGTACTTTCTGGCACCTGCGGAGGCCTGCAGAATGACCGGAGACTTGAGCTCCGCCGCTGCTTCCGTGATCCCCTGAACAATCTCCATGTTGTTGATGTTAAAGGCACCGATCGCATAACCGCCGTCGTAAGCCTTCTTGAACAGTTCTGTGGATGTTACCAATGCCATCTCAGCTACCTCCGTTTATTCATTGGGATGAAAGACATCTACCGGATATTATTCTAATACAGCGGAAAGTGAAATTCAACAAAACCCGCCCGCGCTTCTTCCGCATGCGCGGCTGTCATTCTTCCCTGCCGCGCGCTATACTGACGTAAGACCCCGGCCGGGCTGGTGCGCCGGGAGAGGGAGGAACAGATATGAACAGAGATGAAATTTCCGGGGCGGCTGATGTGCCGTTTCCCTTCACGGAGACTGCGGTCCGCTCCCTTCTCTCGTGGTACGAAAAAAGCCACCGGATTCTTCCGTGGCGGGACACCGGAAACCCGGAGGATGTCTGGATCTCCGAGATCATGCTGCAGCAGACGAGGGTCGAGGCAGTGAAAACGTACTTCACGCGCTTCCGCGCGGCGCTGCCGGATGCCCGGGCCATCGCCTCCTGTCCGGAGGATGTTCTCCTGCGGCTCTGGGAGGGGCTCGGCTACTACAGCCGCGCGCGGAACATAAAGAAGTGCGCCGGGATCCTGGTCCGCGATTACGGCGGGTCGCTCCCCGAGGACCCCGCACTTCTCAGAAAGCTTCCCGGGATCGGCCCCTACACCGCCGGCGCGATCGCCTCGATCGCCTACGGGGTTCCGGTCCCCGCCGTGGACGGAAATGTGCTGCGGGTCTCTGCCCGGCTCACAGGCAGCAGGGAGGACATCTCCTCCCCCGCTGTGGTAAGGAAGTGCACTGCCTGGATTCAGGATCTGCTCCGCTTCTGCGTCTCCGCGATCCCCGGATTCTCCGCCGGCAACCTGAACCAGGCCCTCATGGAGCTCGGGGCGCTGCTCTGCGTCCCGAACGGCGCTCCCTCCTGCTCCGCCTGCCCGCTCCGCTCCATCTGCCGCGCAGATGCGATGCATGACACCGCCTCGATCCCGTACCGCGCGCCGAAAAAGAAGCGCCGCATCGAGGAGCGGACCATTCTCGTGATCCGCGACGGCGGACGCTTCTTTCTCCGCAGACGCCCCGCGAAGGGCCTCCTCGCAGGCCTCTATGAATTCCCGGGATTTTCAGGACACCTGACCGCACAACAGGCTGCCGCAGCGGCGAAATTCCTCGGATTCACCCCGCTCAGGGTCACGCCCCTCCCGGAGGGAACGCACATCTTCACCCACATCGAGTGGCACATGACGGCATTTGAAATCCGCACCGCGGAGCTCTCCGGAAACCTTCCGGAAGGTTCCGTACTCGCGGAAAGAGAGGAGCTTGACCGCTTCGCCCTTCCCTCCGCCTTCCGCACCTGGACTTCGTGGTACGCGCTGCGGAAGGCGTAGGGCCGCCCCGCGGCATTTTCCGGCAGCTCTCTCCTCTCAGCGCCCGGGGAAGGCACACGCTTCCCCCTCTTCATGCGTCTTTCCGCAGCTCTTCTCTCAATGCCCGGGGAAGACAGGCGTATATTCCGCCCCGAGTGTCCAGGCCGCGTCCCAGAACTGGCACTCATAGTCCGTGCAGATCTGCACGATTTTCAAGAGCCTTTCAAGGCGCGCCGCGGGGAGAGGCGCACAGAAGCGGTCCACAAGCGACACGAGGCCGTCATTTGCCGCTGCATACTCCTCACCGGAGTACATCCGGACCCACCGGCCGTAGAACGGGTGCTGCAGGGAATCCGGGAAGGAGGCCGCGAGGCCGTCCCCCACCACCTTGTAGCTCCACGAGCACGCGAGCGCGGACACGGCGATTTCCGGAAGCCCTCCCTTCTCCGCCTCCGCGATCATGTAGGAAGTGTACGAGGAATTGTTGAGGCTCATCGGCGTCCCGTCGATCATGGCGCGGCTGATGCCGAGCTCCCTGAGGTACGCCTGGTGCACCGCATTTTCCGTGTCGATCGCGTCCGTGACAAGGCTGCTGAAGATCCGCATGTCCTCCTCCGTCTCAGAGCGCACGATCCCGATCGCAAAAATCTTCGCGTACTCCATCAGGTACTTGTGGTCCTGCACCATGAAATAGCGGAATTTCTCGATCGGGAGGCTTCCGTCCGCGATCCCCCGGACAAAGGGGTGCGAGAGGAAACCTCTCCACCTCTCTCCGCACAACGCATAAATTTTTTCGCTCGGCTTCATTCTCCGCTCCTCCTGTCGTTTTTCTGTCTGGATCATGACGCGGGTGTCGAAAGTACGGCAGCCAGGCTGCTCCGCGCTGCGCGGAGGATTCCTTCCGGCACTGCTCCCAGATCATCATAAGATAACAGCGGCTTCCGGACCAGAGCGTTTTGAACTATTTTCCGCGCTGTTTTCCGTGTGCATCTCGTAAATTCTGTGTCTCTGCATTTCGTAAAATTTGTGCTTGCTATTTTAAGAGCGGTCAGGTATAATGAACCGCGTTGGAGATATAGCTCAACTGGGAGAGCATCCGCTTGACGTGCGGAAGGTCGCAGGTTCGAACCCTACTATCTCCACTATTTTTTTGTCTATGGTCGTTTGTTGAAACTGACAAACGGCCATTTTTCTGGATTTTATGCGGGACCTCAGATCCTCCGCGCTTAAAAATTACAAGGAATTGGTTTGAAAAAGCATTACAATTCAAGCTGAAAAAGAGGACAATAACAGGCGGAGCGTTCGTCTGGATGTGGGCAGAATGCTCGTCAGCATGCAGTCAGAAGTGTGGTCAGAATACTTGTAATCATGTCATGGTGAGGTCATGAACAAAGAAAACAAGTCCGTCTTTGTCCGGGGCATGCGGAACGGATGGCCGATCGGCGTCGGCTACTTCGCCGTCTCCTTCGCACTCGGAATCGCCGCGAGAAATGCCGGGTTCTCGGCGCTGCAGGCGTCTGTCATGAGCGCGGCCTGCTCGGCAAGTGCGGGGGAATTCGCCGGCATCACCGTCGTCTCCGCCGCCGGAAGTCTCACGCAGATGGCGCTCATGCAGCTCATCGTCAACGCGCGCTATCTCCTCATGTCCTGCGCGCTCACACAGAAGCTGGATGAGAAGCTCAGCACTCTGCACCGCATGATCCTCGCGAACTTCGTGACCGATGAGATCTTCGGCCTCTCGATCGGATATCCCGGAACCCTGAACCCGTTTTACACCTACGGGATCATCTCGGTCGCCTGGCCGGGCTGGATCCTGGGCACGTGCCTCGGCGTCATCATGGGAAACGTGCTCCCGGCAAGCGTGGTGAGCGCTCTCTCCGTGGGGCTCTACGGCATGTTTCTCGCGATCATCATCCCGCCGGCGAGGAAAAACCGCGTCATCGCGGCGCTGGTTCCGCTCTCCATGGCCGTAAGCTGGCTCTTTTCACGGCTCGACCGCTCCGGCCTGCTCCGGATGTCCGGCGGAAACCGCATCATCCTCCTGACCGCAGTCATCTCCCTCGCAGCCGCCGTGCTGTTTCCCCGCGAGGAGGAGACCAGCCGGGAAAAGTCAGACAGGACTTAGCAGAAAACGATCTTTTTCTCCTGCGGCTGTAAAAGGGGAACTTCATCTGAATTTGTGCTATATTGTAACCTGATGAGAGGCTTGTTTTGAAGAAGCAGGAAGCCTGTCGATTCCGCTTCTGTCATCAGCACAGGAGGAAGCATGAAGCACTCTGTATGGGCATATATTCTGGTGATGTTTGCCGTCACCTATCTGATCCGTGTGCTTCCGCTCACACTGATCCGGAAGCAGATCAGAAACCGGACGATCCGCTCGTTTCTCTACTATGTTCCCTACGTCACACTCGCCGTCATGACCTTTCCGGCGATCATCGACGAGACACCGACCGTCTTCTCCGGTGCGGCAGCGCTCCTCGTCGGCGCGGCGCTCGCCTTCTTCGGCCAGGATCTCATGGTGGTGAGCCTCTCCTGCTGCGCCGTGGTCTTCGCGTCGGAGCTGTTTCTGTGAGCCGGCAATGCGCCGGGACAGAAATTCATTTTTCGATGGTCCGCCCGTGACTGACCGGGGACGGATATTTCTGCTGGAGGCAGTCCTATGGAAGCGGTGGAGAGAAGAAAAGAGATCCTTTCCATACTGAAGTCATCTGAGCGGCCGGTGAGTGCCGCTTCTCTCGCCGCCCGCTTTGACGTGAGCCGGCAGATCATCGTGGGCGATATCGCCCTGCTCCGTGCGGCAGGCGCGGATATTCAGGCCACGCCGCGCGGATATCTCACCGCCGCTTCGTCCGGGCGCGGACAGCTGGTCCGGCAGGTGGCCTGCCGCCACACGTCGGAGGATGTGCGCACCGAGCTCTACGCCATGGTGGATGAGGGCGTCACCGTCCGGGACGTCATCGTGGAGCACCCGATCTACGGGCAACTGACCGGCATGCTTCTGGTCCGGAGCCGTCACGACGCCGACGAATTCGTGCGCGCCTCCATGCGCACGGAAGCGCAGCCGCTCTCCGTCCTCACACAGGGAATCCACCTGCACACCCTGATCTGCCCGGATGAAGCTTCCTATCAGCGCGTTCTGGAGAAGCTCCGCTCCCTGGGCTTTCTGTACGAGAGCTAGCAGCACCGCTTTGTCCCGAAATTCGTTTTTTGTTGACAATCCCCATTCAGCGTTGTATATATGTGTCAAGTCACATAACAAGTCAACAGGGCAGCTGTCAGGGGCAGACCACTGACACTTTTTTTGCGCATCCGTCCGGCGGCACGCAGATTTTACTTTGTTCCGGCTGTCCGCGCTCTCGCATCCCGTCCTTTTCCCGGGACGCGGTAAATGCTGCAAGGGGGGATTTTTCATGGAAAGCTTCAGGGCATTTCTCAAGCGGAAGGACATCGTGATTTCCGCAAAGCGCTACGGAATCGACGCGCTCGGCGCCATGGCGCAGGGTCTCTTCTGCTCGCTTTTAATCGGCACCATCATCAACACGATCGGCTCGCAGTTTCACATTCCCTTCCTCATGAATCCGGTCGCCACGATCGGCGGCACAGAGTACACGGTGGGCGGTCTCGCAAGCGCCATGAGCGGCCCCGCAATGGCGGTCGCAATCGGCTACGCGCTTCACTGCCCTCCGCTCGTTCTCTTCTCCCTCGTCACGGTCGGGTTCGCCTCCAACGCGCTCGGCGGCGCAGGCGGACCGCTCGCCGTCCTATTCGTCGCAATTCTCTCGGCGGAATGCGGAAAGGCGGTCTCAAAGGAGACGCGCGTTGACATTCTCGTGACGCCGCTTGTCACGATCTTCATCGGAATCGCCCTCTCCGCCTGGTGGGCGCCCGCGCTCGGGAGCGCGGCGATGAAAGTCGGCGACGTCATCATGTGGGCGACGGAGCTACAGCCGTTCCTGATGGGCATCCTCGTCTCGGTCCTGGTCGGCGTGGCGCTGACGCTTCCCATCTCCTCCGCCGCGATCTGCGCGGCGCTCGGCCTCACGGGTCTGGCAGGCGGCGCGGCGGTTGCCGGCTGCTGTGCACAGATGGTCGGCTTCGCGGTCATGTCCTTCCCGGAGAATAAGTGGGGCGGTCTCATCTCGCAGGGAATCGGCACCTCGATGCTGCAGATGGGAAACATTGTCCGGAATCCGAGGATCTGGATCGCGCCGATCGTGACCTCCGCAATCACCGGACCGATCGCGACCTGCGTCTTCCAC
Organism: uncultured Lachnospiraceae bacterium; assembly: GCA_902766175.1. Classification (GTDB taxonomy): domain Bacteria; phylum Bacillota; class Clostridia; order Lachnospirales; family Lachnospiraceae; genus Moryella. The sequence goes on along the minus strand of CACXCJ010000048.1, from coordinate 37,316 downwards.
CTCCGCATGGACGGGGCGGCCGTCTCCTCGGGCATGGGAACCTGCGGTCTCGTCGGGCAGATCGGCGTCTACACCGGCTGGGTGAATGACATCGCAGCCGGGACGAAGGCGTCAGTCTCCGGCTTTGACTGGCTCGGGCTGATCCTCATCTCCTTCGTCCTGCCTGCCGTTCTGACCCCGCTCATCAATCTCCTGGTCCGGAGAGCCGGATGGGTAAAGGACGGAGACATGAAGCTTGCATGAGGCGGAATTCACCTGAAGCGGGAAACGCAGCTGAGGTCAGACCCCGGGTTGAGGCAAAATGCCCGGATGAGGCGGAAAAGCCGGATGCGGCGGGAATCCCGGCACATCAAACAGAGAAGCGGGTGCACATTCCGGTGCATCCGCTTCTCTGTTTATTCTGTCCCGGGCCTGCTTTTCCCTGCTCCGGGCCCTCTGTGTTCTCTCAGGACAGCGCTTTTTCACTCCTCCTCGTCTCATCATCCCGGTCGATGTCGCAGCGCCTTCCGTTCTCGTAGCGGTAGAAGCCCAGGCCCGTTTTCCTGCCGAGGCGGCCGCCGCGGACCATCTTCCGGAGCAGCGGATGCGGACGGTACTTCGGATCGCCGGTCTCCGCCTGCAAAAGCTGCATCGTCCGGAGCACGACATCCAGGCCGATCATATCGCCCAGAGCCAGCGGGCCGATCGGATGGTTTGCGCCGAGCTTCATGGCGAGATCGATCTGCGCGGCGTCAATGTCATTCTCCGCGTAGATGCCGATCGCCTCATTGATCATCGGGAAGAGGATACGGTCCACGATAAAGCCGGCAAACTCCGGGATCTGGATCGGGATCTTTCCCATCTTCTTTGCGATCTCACAGACGCGGTCCGCGTACTCCTGCGGCGTGTCCATTCCGATGCAGACCTCGACCAGCTTCATGACCGGCGCCGGATTGAAGAAATGCATGCCGACGATCGGGCGGTCCATGCCGTGGCTCAGCCCCGTGATGGAGAGCGCACTGGTGCTCGTCGCAAAGATGCAGTCCTTCGAACAGATCTGCGCGAGCTCCTTGTAGATGGACTGCTTGACCTCGAGGATATCCGGCGCAGTCTCGATCACAAATTCGCACTCCTCGCAGATGTACTTGGTCCCGGTGCGGATGTTTCCGAGAATCCGGTTCATCTCCTCCTGTGAGATTCTGCCGCGCTCCACGCGGTCCTGAAGACGCGCGGCAATCTTCTTCTTGGATTTTCCGGCGACAAGCTCATTCACGTCGCAGAGACACACCTGAAAATCCTGTGCCTGCGCAAACGCCAGGGCAATTCCCATTCCCATGGTGCCGGCACCAACAACTCCAACCTGCATGACAACAGCTCCTTTCTCCCCCGGATCCTTCTCCACACCTGCGCCCGGCACGCCGGGATGCAAGTGCCATAAAACCAGCAGACCGCCTTTGCAGCCCTTTCGCAGACACAGCGCTGGCGATCAGTTTTAACACTACAATCTTAGCGGGCAGATGCTGAAAAGTAAACAAATGTCAATGAATTAACGATGCCCCGCGCGATTAACGATGTGCGCCCGATTAACGATGCCCCGCCGGCGCAGAAACAGCCGCCGGTGCACCTGCACCGGCGGCTGCCAGGGGTTCAAACAGTCCAGGAATCTCTGCATTCCTGTCCGTGTGTCTCACTTCTTGTTCGCGACATATGCGCGGACCTGCTTGGTCAGAGCCGGGACAATCTTGTTCAGATCGCCGACAATGCCGATATCCGCGACATCGAAGATCGGAGCGTCCTCATCCTTGTTGATCGCGATGATGAGGTCGGACTCCTCCATGCCTGCCAGATGCTGAATTGCACCGGAGATACCGATTGCGAAGTAGACCTTCGGACGGACGGTCTTGCCGGTCTGTCCGACCTGGAGCTCCTTCGGCTTCCAGCCCGCATCGACCACTGCACGGGAGCAGGAGACAACGCCGCCGATCGCATCCGCGAGGTCATCCAGGATGGCGAAGTTCTCCGGACTTCCGACACCGCGGCCGCCGGAGACAAGGATCTTCGCATCCATGATATCGACGGTATTGGAGACCTTCTTGACGACCTTGAGGATCTCGACATACTTGTCATTCGGAGTGAATCCAGGATTGAACTCAATGATCTCGCAGGTTCTTCCCGGCTCCTTCTCTCTCTTCTGCATGACGCCCGGACGGACGGTGGCCATCTGCGGACGCGCATCCGGAATGGCGATCGTAGCGATCGTGTTGCCGCCGAATGCCGGACGGGTCATGAGCAGCTGGTTGTGAAGCGTCGGAACATTCGGGATCGGGGTCATCGGGAAGTCCCCGATATCCAGCTTCGTGCAGTCTGCGGTCAGTCCGGTGTGGACGCGCGCGGAGGTGCTCGGTCCGAGGTCACGGCCGATCGGGGTTGCGCCGATCAGGACGATCTCCGGCTTGAACTTCTCGATTGCGGAAGCAAGCGCATGCGTATACGGCTCGGTTCTGTAATCCTTCAGCTCCGGATCATCGATGACGATGACTCTGTCAGCGCCGTACTCAGCCAGCTTGTACGCCTGATCCTTGATTCCGGATCCGATCAGAACCGCGGTCACATCGACCCCGAGGTCCTTCGCCAGCTCCTTGCCCTTGCCAATTAACTCATATGCGATGCCGCTGATCCTGCCGTCTACCTGCTCGGCATAGGTGAATACACCCTTATATTCGTCTAAATTCATCTTTTCTCACCACTTTCCAGGAGTTTGTCAGATTATGTGTCTTGTTGTCAGCTGGTCCATCAGATAGGTAACGGACTCTTCCGGATCAAGATTGACCTTGGTTCCCTTGCCCTTTCTGACCTTGTCGGATGCCTTCGCGATCTTCGTCGGAGAGCCGTCCTTACCCATGTCCTCGTCCTTCAGAGTCGGGAGATCCTTTCTGCCCCAGGTCGTAACCGGCTGATCAAATGCCTCGAAGATGCGGCCCACGGACATGTAGCGCGGCTCAGCCAGTGCGTCGATTGCGGTGCAGAGGCACGGCATCTTAACCTTCAGCTCGTGATACCTGTCATCGAACTGACGCTGGCAGATTGCATAGCCGTCCTTGATCTCAAGGCTCTGCGTATAGGAAACGACCGGAATTCCGAGGTGCTCGGCGATCTGCGGTCCGACCTGAGCGGTATCGCCGTCGATTGCCTGACGTCCGGTGATGATGAGATCATAATCGAGGTTCCGGATTGCAGCAGCAAGCGTGCTGGAGGTAGCCCACGTATCAGCGCCGCCGAGCGGACGGTCGGAGACGAGGATCATCTTGTCAGCGCCCATCGCATAAGCCTCGCGCAGCACAGCGGTTGCCTTCGGAAGACCCATGGAGAGGACGGTGACTTCTGCGCCGTACTGATCCTTCAGTCTGAGAGCGGCCTCAAGACCGACCTTGTCATCCGGGTTCATGATTGCAAGCATTGCAGCTCTGTTCAAAGTTCCGTCTTCGTTGAAGGAGACACCGCCCTTCGTATCAGGAACCTGCTTTACGCAAACGATAATTTTCACGACTCGTCCCTCCTAATTATTTCTTCAGTAAGTTGCTGGAAATGACCATACGCTGGACCTCGGAAGTGCCCTCGTAGATCTCCGTGATCTTCGCATCGCGCATCATGCGCTCGACTTCGTAGCCTCTGATGTAGCCGTAGCCACCGTGCAGCTGAACTGCCTTTGTGGTGACCCACATCGCGGTCTCTGCTGCGAACAGCTTCGCCATGGCTGCCTCATTGCCGTAGTAGTCCTTCGTCATCTTGGCCACTGCCGCGCGGTACACAAGGAGCTGAGCCGCATCCACCCTGGTCTTCATGTCAGCAAGCTGGAACTGCGTGTTCTGGAACTGGGACAGAGCGCGTCCGAACTGCTTTCTCTCCTTCACGTAATCAACGGTTCTGTCAAGAGCGCCCTCCGCGATGCCGAGCGCCTGGGAAGCGATTCCGATACGTCCGCCGTCCAGGGTGTGCATAGCGATGTTGAAGCCCTTGCCTCTCTTTCCGAGGAGGTTCCCCTTCGGGATGCGGCAGTCCTGGAAGATCAGCTCATAGGTAGCGGATCCGCGGATACCCATCTTCTCCTCCTTGGTTCCGAAGGTGAAGCCCGGGGTTCCCTTCTCCACGATGAACGCGGAGATCTCCTTCATCATTCTGCCGCGCTTCTCGACGGTGCCGGTCACAGCGATGATGACATAGACGTCCGCGTACTTGCCGTTCGTGATGAAGCACTTGGAGCCGTTCAGGACCCACTCATCTCCGTCAAGAACCGCCTTGGTCTGCTGGCCCTGCGCATCCGTGCCGGCGCCCGGCTCGGTAAGTCCGAACGCGCCGAGCTTTCTGCCGCTCGCGAGATCCGGCAGATACTTCATCTTCTGCTCCTCTGTGCCGAAGGTAAGGATCGGATCCATGCACAGAGAGGTGTGAGCGGAAACGATGACGCCTGTGGTGGCGCAGACCTTGGAAAGCTCCTCGACGCACATTGCATAGGTAAGGATATCAGCTCCCTGTCCGCCGTACTGCTTCGGGATCGGAATGCCCATAAAACCATACCGGCCCATCTTCTTCACAGTCTCGACCGGGAATTCCTCTGTCTCATCTACTTCCTGAGCCAGCGGTTTGACTTCGTTTTCGGCAAACTCCTTGAATAAGGAGCGCGCCATTTCGTGCTTGTTGTCCAATACGAAATCCATGATCCTTCCTCCATTGTTTGTTAATTAACTAACATTGTCCACTATATCGATACGGAGATATCCTGCCATATCTCCGTAAAGATCCTATGATAAAATGCTCTTGTCAGCCGAACCTATTTTACTTCATATTACTGAGGCAGTTCAAGCGCAACCTTCACTTTTTCGTGTAATCATAAAAGCCGCGCCCGGTTTTTCTCCCGAGCCTGCCGCCGCGGACCATCTTGCGGAGCAGCGGGTGCGGACGATACTTGGAATCGCCGGTCTCCGCCTGCAGCACCTGCATGATGGAGAGCACCACATCCAGGCCGATGAGGTCGCCCAGAGCCAGCGGGCCCATCGGGTGGTTCGCGCCGAGCTTCATTGCCTCGTCGATTTTCTCCGGCGGGACGTCATTTTCCGCGTAGACGCCAATCGCCTCGTTGATCATCGGGATCAGGATGCGGTTCACCACAAATCCCGCGTACTCCTGCATCTGGATCGGCGTCTTGCCGATATCCTCCGCGATCGCACTGACGCGGTCCGCGATCTCCTGCGGCGTGTTCAGGCCGACACTGACCTCGACCAGCTTCATGACCGGAGCCGGGTTGAAGAAGTGCATTCCGGTCACCGGGCGGTCCAGCCCTGCGCCGATCTCCGTGATGGAGAGAGAGGAGGTGTTTGTCGTGAAGAGGCAGTCCTTGTTGCAGATCCCGGAGAGCTCCCGGAACGTGTCCTTCTTGATCTGCATGTTCTCGACGGCGGCCTCGACCACCAGATCACAGTCCTCGCAGATATACTTGGTTCCGGTCGTGATGCGGCCCAGAATCTCATTCATTCTGTCCTCTGTGATCCTGCCCTTCTCCACTCTTCTCTGGAGATTCGCCGCGATCTTCTTCTTGCCTCTCCCGGCAAAGATCTCATTCAGATCGCAGAGACGGACCTCGTATCCGTCCACCTGTGCAAATGCCTGGGCGATGCCGCTCCCCATGGTGCCGGCACCAATAACGCCAACCTTCATTCTCTTTTACTCCCCCGCATAAAATTTCGGCATAATTCCCCGTTTCTGCCGATTTTACAAAATCGCCGAACCTAGTTTAACACACGGGCGGATTTGATGGAACCTTTTTTCTAATAAAAACAGGCGCAGTCCGGATGAAATCCGGACCGCGCCCGCAAAAAACCATCTCACCATTCTGCTGCTTCCGGAAAGCTGCGATTTCTGGAGTCCCTCTCCTGAATCTCCGGGACATTCCCGCCCGGATCTCCGGGACGGTCTCCTGAATTCCCGGAGCTTTCACCGGTCAGGCCGGAATTGCTCCTCCGCTCTCCTTATTATTCGCAGCTCTCGACGATCGTCGAGCAGCCCATGCCGCCGCCGATGCAGAGCGTCGCGAGGCCTCTCTTCGCATTTCTGTGCTTCATCGCATAGAGAAGGGTGACCAGGATGCGGCAGCCGGAAGCGCCGATCGGGTGGCCGAGCGCCACAGCGCCGCCATTCACGTTGACCTTGCTCATGTCGAACTTCAGCTCGCGCGCGACCGCGACGGACTGCGCCGCAAACGCCTCGTTTGCCTCAATGAGATCCATGTCGTCGATCGTGAAGCCGGTCTTCTTGAAGAGCTTTCTCGTCGAAACGACCGGGCCCACGCCCATGATCGCCGGGTCAACGCCGCCAAGGGCTCCGCCGATCCAGACTGCCATCGGCTTCACGCCGAGCTCCTTCGCCTTCTCCTCGCTCATGACGACAACCGCCGCAGCGCCATCGTTGATTCCCGAGGAATTTCCAGCCGTCACAATTCCGCCGTCCTTCTTGAAAGCAGGCTTTAACTTCGCGAGAGCCTCCATCGTGGTGCCGGGGCGCGGGCCCTCATCGGTGTCCACCACGACGACGCCCTTCTTCTTCACCGGAACCTCGACCGGGACAATCTCCTCCTTGAAGCTTCCGTTCTCGATCGCTGCGCAGGCCTTTTTCTGGCTCTCGCAGGAGAATGCATCGATATCCTCTCTCGTGATGCCCCAGCGCTCCGCGACATTCTCCGCGGTGATGCCCATGTGATAGTTGTTGAACACGTCCCAGAGGCCGTCATTCACCATCGTGTCGACAAGGGTTCCGTTGTTCATTCTGTAGCCGAAGCGCGCCTTGGTCAGTGCGTACGGCGCGAGAGACATGCTCTCCATGCCGCCCGCCACGACGACATCCGCATCGCCCGCAAGGATCATGTCGGCTGCCATGTTCACGGAGTTCAGGCCGGAACCGCAGACGACGTTCACCGTGACCGCCGTCGTCGTGACCGGAAGGCCTGCCCTAATGGAAGCCTGTCTCGCCGGGTTCTGGCCGAGAGCAGCCTGCAGGACATTGCCCATGTAGACGTGATCCACCTGGTCATACTTGTCCGGAGTGATGCCAGCTCTCTTCAGAGCTTCCTTGATGACAACCGCGCCCATCTCAACTGCGGGAACGGTTCCGAGCTCGCCGCCCATCTTTCCGATCGCGGTACGGCATGCGCCGGCAATGACAATTTTCTTCGCCATAACTAGTTCCTCCTTAGAAAGTTGTTTTTCCTGGGAAAGTAGCTGAATCACTTGTTTTCTCTGAATGAATTGCTGTATTAACTATATCGAAGTCAGACAGCTTTGTCAAACAATTTTGATAATTTTTTATCAATCTTTTACAATTCGCTGTACCGTTGAAATAGACAGGGCAAAATGCTAAACTGAGTGGGATATTTAGGAAATCTGTCCTAAGTGACAACATCGATTTACTGGAGGTCAGAATGAACATTCACGAAGAGTATGCTTCAAAGCTGGTGAGCGCCGAGGAGGCAGCCGCCGTCGTTCAGTCCGGAGACTGGGTGGACTACGGCTGGTGCGTCGGCACCCCCTACACAGTGGACAGGGCACTCGCGAAGCGCCTTCCGTCTCTTACGGACGTCAAGTTCCGCGGCGGTGTCCTCATGCGGCGTCCGGCCGTCTTTGACATCGAGAACCCTGCGGAGCACATGTGCTGGAATTCCTGGCACATGAGCGGCATCGAGCGGAAGGCGATCGCCGAGGGATTCGGCTACTTCTCGCCGATGAGATATGCGGAGCTGCCGCGCTTCTACCGCGACCCGAACATGCCGAAGCCGGATGTGGCCATCATCGAGGTCTCCCCGATGGATGCGCACGGATACTTCAATTTCGGCCCGTCCGCATCCCACCTCGCTGCCGTCTGCGAGTCCGCGAAGAAGGTCATCGTCGAAGTGAACAAGAATCAGCCCTACTGTCAGGGCGGCTTTGAGAATGCGATTCACATCTCCGGGGTCGATATGATCGTCGAGGGAGAGAACGAGCCGATGCCGGAGACCGGCGCGGCGGGAGAGCCTTCCGACGTGGACAAGGCAGTCGCGAAGCTCATCGTCGAGGAAATCCCGAACGGAGCGTGCCTGCAGCTCGGAATCGGCGGAATGCCGAACGCAGTCGGTTCCGCGATCGCGGACTCCGACCTGAAGGACCTCGGCGTCCACACCGAGATGTACGTCGACGGCTTCGTGGATCTCTACAACGCCGGCAAGATCAACTGCTCGAAAAAGAACCTGGACCGCGGCCGCGAGGTCTTCGCCTTCGCTGCGGGTACCAAAAAGCTCTACGATCACCTGAACAACAACCCCGGGTGCATGAGCGCTCCCGTGAACTACACGAATGACCCGTACGTCGTCGCGCAGATCGACAATTTCATCTCGATCAACAACGCGGTGGACATCGACCTCTACGGACAGATCAACGCGGAGTCCTCCGGCACGCGTCAGATCAGCGGAACCGGCGGACAGCTCGACTTCGTGATGGGTGCCTACCTCTCGAAGGGCGGCAAGAGCTTCATCTGCATGTCCTCCACCTTCCAGCCGAAGGGGAAGCCCATGCAGTCGAGAATCCGCCCGACCCTGACCCCCGGCTCCATCGTCTCGGATCCCCGGACCGCTGTCCACTACCTCGTCACGGAATACGGAAAGGTGAACTTAAAGGGCCTGAACACCTGGCAGAGAGCGGAGGCGATCATCTCCGTCGCGCATCCGGATTTCCGCGACCAGCTGATCGCGGAGGCGGAAAAGATGGGCATCTGGAGAAGAAGCAGCAAGAGATAAGGCTGTGTCCCCGGTGCGCCGCGCCCTCAGAGCCTGAGAGGTGCTGCGGCAAATGGTCAAAGGCTGTGTGCCGCCGGGCACAGAATCTGCGAGAAAAGAGGCGCGGGAATTTCCCGCGCCTCTTTTCTTTTTCTTCTTTTTCTCATTTTCTGAGGTTCTTCAGTTCCTCGATGAGTGCGATGTCCTCCGCACTGACCCGCATGTTTGCCGTGACCGGTGCTTCGCCCGGCTTTGTCACCGTGAGCTCGAGAACGGTTCCCTCCGGGATCCCGCGGGAGGTCACCGCGCTCAGAAACGCGGTCACCTTCGGGTGCCGGCCGGAGAACTCCCGCTGAAGCTCAGCGATGCGAAGAAGTGTCTTCGGATTGATCATGCTCTCTGCCCCCGCCCTTCTCTTCCGTCGTGACGGCCTCGCTCTCCCCGTTCAGCATCTCTTCCATCGTGTGCCAGCCGAGGACCGCGCACTTCACGCGCGCCGGCATGTGGGAGATGTCCTTCAGGACACCTGCCTCCTCGAGTTCCTCCATCTCCTCATCCGTGACCTTTCCCTTGATCATCCGGAGGAAGAGCTCCGCGAGATGGCGCGCCTCCTGCTCCGTCTTTCCGATGATGAGATCCAGCATGATGTCCGCGGACGCCTGCGAGATCGCACAGCCGTCGCCGATGAACCCGCCGTCCTCGATGACGCCGTCCTTCACCCTGAGCTTCAGGATGATGTCGTCGCCGCAGCTCGGGTTCACCCCCTCGAGCACCATGTTCGCGCCGGGGATGTCGTGCTTGTTTCCCGGGTGAAGATTGTGATCCGTCAGAATCTCATTGTAGAAAATCTTGTTCGCCATAATCGCACTTCCTGAAATCAAATGATGTGGCCGCCCTCCCGGGTCAGTCCTGATATCCCATCTCCGCGCGGACGTTTGAGAGGCTCGCGGCGAGGCGGTCAATCTCCTTCTCTGTGTTGTAGAACGAAATACTCGCGCGCACTGTCGAGGGCGTTCCGAGGAACTTCATGAGCGGCTGTGCGCAGTGATGGCCGGCCCGGATGTCCACGCCGTCCGCGTCGAGGATCGCCGCGATGTCGTGCGGGTGCACCCCGTCAATCGTGAACGTGAAGATGCCGTGGTGCGCCTTTCCGTCCCTCGGCCCCGTGAGGTTCAAGTGCGGAACCGCACTGAGCTTCCGGTACAGGTACTCCGAGAGATGCTCCTCGCGCTCCAGAATCACGTCCCAGCCGATCTTCTGATAGTAGCGGACCGCCTCGCCGAGGCCGATGGCGCCGGCCGCGTTCACGGTCCCCGCCTCGAATTTGTGCGGGAGCTCCGCCCAGGTCGCGCCCTCTCTCGTGACATACTCAATCATCTCCCCGCCGAAAAGAAACGGCGGCATCTTTTCGAGGATCTCCTTCTTTCCGTAGAGCACGCCGATCCCCATGGGGCCGAGCATCTTGTGGCCGGAAAAGGCGAGGAAATCGACGTCGAGATCCCGGACATCCACCGGCACGTGCGGCACGCTCTGTGCGCCGTCCGCGATAAAGGTGATGCCTCTCTCATGGGCAATCGCCGCAAATCTTCTGATGTCGTTCCGGACACCGAGGACATTGGACAGCTGCGTCATGGAGACGAGCTTCGTCTTCTCCGTGAGAGATGCCAGAAAGGCCTCCTCCGTGATCCTGCCCTCCTCGTCCGGCTCAAGGTACTTCAGCACCGCGCCGGTCCGCGCCGCAGCCTGCTGCCACGGGATCAGGTTCGAGTGGTGCTCCATCACCGTGATGAGAATCTCATCGCCCGCGTGAAGAAACGCGCTGCACCACGCGTACCCGAGAAGGTTCAGGCTCTCCGTCGCATTTCTCGTGAAAATGATTTCCTCCGGCGACCGGGCGTTGATAAAGCTCCGCACCAGCTCCCGCGCCTCCTCGTACTCCTCCGTCGCGCGGACGCTCAGGGCGTAGAGGCCCCGGAGCGGGTTCGCATTCTCCTCCTCGTAGTAGGCCCTCTCGCGCTCGATCACGCTCCGCGGCTTCTGCGTCGTCGCGGAATTATCGAGATAGGCGGTCTCCGGGTGATTGTAAATAAGCGGGAAATCCCTCCGGATCTCTTCGTCCTGTGCTCTCCGTTCCTCTGCCGTCATTCCTCTTCTCCCTCATTCTCCAGAAGGTCACAGCGCATCCGCGTGTCCGGAATTTTCCGGATGATCGCGTCAAGCCGCGCCTTCGCCATCATCTCATAGATCTCCTCCTTCTTCATGCCGCGGGACTGCATGTAGAAGAGCAGGTTCTCATCGAGGCGGCCGATCGTCGCGCCGTGGTTTCCTACGACGTCCTCCTCCGCGCAGAGAATCACCGGAATCGAGCGGTTCTCCACCTTCTCGTCCATCAGCATGACGTCCTCGGTCTCATTTCCCACCGAGCCCGCGCAGCCGTTTCTGAAATCGATCAGGTCGCGGAACACCTTTTTCGCGCTGTCCCTGAGAATTCCCTTCGCCGCGATCGCGCACTCCGTCTTCTTTCCCGTGTGCACCGACTCGTAGGACATGTCGAGATCGGAGCCGCCGGCAGACTGATAGCCGACATCCACGGAGAGCCCGGATTCATCTCCGGAGAGCAGCGCGCTTATGCCGCTGTAGACGTGCTTTCCGGAGAGGAGGAGATGAATCACCCGGAGCCTCGCGCCCTTCCCGAGCACCGCCCCCGCCTCGTTTAAGAAGGTGTAGCGCGAGCCCGGACGGACCACCTGCACGAGCGTCATCTCTGCCCCGTCCCCGAGCGTGACCTTCGTCTGCACGCCCGCGAGTCCGCGCGCGTCCTCCTCCGAGCGGTAATCCATCACCGCCGTGAGGGAGGACCCCCTCTCCAGAGTGATGTCGACCTTCGCAAATCTCCCGGACTGCGCAGGTTTCCTGCCTCTTCCCGCAGCCGCTTCCCCGGTCTGCTCTTCCTCTCTGCTTCCGCTATCCTCACTGCTCTTTCTTTTCCCGGACGGATCGTACTCCTCCCCGGAATCCGGGAGCATGAAGGAGACGCGGAGCGCGTCGCTCTCCGGAATTCTCTCCCCCGCCGGCACCGTACAGGCGAGCGTCGGCAGCGCCTGGCGGTCCAGCAGCTGATCCGCGGACGAACCCGCCGCGGTCTTCATCTCCGGATGGAGGGACGCACGCCTGAGCTGCTCCACGCGGACCCCGACCGGGAGCTCCACCTCGGCGGAGAGCTTCTGCGCGGCGGGGAGCTCCTTCAGCTCGGCGCCGTTCATCCTGAGCCAGCCGAATGTCGGACTGGCAAGTGTATTGATCTTCAAGATTCCCTCCTTACCCGATCGCGCCCTTCATCTCAAGGCGGATCAGATTGTTCATCTCCACCGCATATTCCAGCGGCAGCTCCTTTCCGACATTGTCCGCGAAGCCGCTCACAATCAGCGCCCGCGCGTCCTCCTCGGAGACCCCGCGGCTCATGAGGTAGAACACCGCGTCGTCCGAGATCCGCCCGATCTTCGCCTCGTGTCCCACATCCGCCTGGTTCGTCCTCACATCCATGGCCGGAATCGTGTCGGAGCGGGATTTCGCGTCGAGCATGAGGGACTGGCAGGACGTGGAGGACTTCGAATTCACCGCCTGCGGATTGATGACGACCGCCGAGCGGAACGTCGAGATGCCGCCGTCCTTCGAGATGGAGCGCGTGTTCACGTAGGAGCTGGTGTCCGGCGCGTTGTGAACCACCTTGCAGCCGGTGTCGAGGTTCTGCCCCTTTCCGGCGAAGGTCACGCCGGTGAACTCGCTTCGCGCGCCCCTTCCGTTCAGGACGCTCATCGGATAGAGGTAGGAGACGTGGGAGCCGAAGGAGCCGGAGATCCACTCGACCTTTCCGCCCTCCTCAACCCTCGCGCGCTTCGTGTTCAGGTTGTACATGTTCTTGGACCAGTTCTCGATCGTCGAGTAGCGGATCGTCGCGTTCCTTCCGACAAAGAGCTCCACGCAGCCCGCGTGGAGGTTCGCGACGTTGTACTTCGGCGCGGAGCATCCCTCGATGAAGTGGAGGTAGGCCCCCTCATCGACGATGATCAGCGTGTGCTCGAACTGCCCCGCGCCCGGCGCATTGAGCCGGAAGTAGGACTGCAGCGGAATCTCCACGTGCACGCCGGAGGGGACGTACACAAACGAACCTCCGGACCACACGGCCCCGTGCAGCGCCGCGAACTTGTGGTCCGTCGGCGGCACAAGCTTCATGAAGTGATCCCGGATCATCTGCTCGTAGGGGCCGTGCATCGCGCTCTCTAAGTCCGTGTAGATGACGCCCTGCTCCGCGACCTCCTTCTTCACGTTGTGGTACACGAGCTCGGAGTCGTACTGCGCGCCGACGCCCGCGAGCGACTTCCGCTCCGCCTGCGGGATGCCGAGTCTCTCAAAGGTGTCCTTGATCTCCTGCGGGACCTCGGACCACTTTGCGCTCATCTTCGTGTTCGGGCGCACGTAGGTCACGATGTTGTCCATGTTGAGCCCCTCGATCGAGGGACCCCAGTCCGGCATCTTCATCCGGTTGAAGATCTCGAGCGACTTGAGCCGGAAGTCATGCATCCACTCCGGGTCATGCTTCTCGCTGGAGATTTTCTCCACAATTTCCGCCGTAAGGCCCTGCTTCACCCGGTACGCGTCCTTCTCCTCGTTCCGGAAATCGTACAGGCTGCGGTCAATGTCGGCGACATATGTTTTCTCAGCCATGCCTCACTCCTGCTCCGCCTTCGCCTCGAAGCGCGAAAAGCCGTCACGGTTCACTTCCTCCACGAGCTCCGCACCGCCGTTCTCGACGATGGTGCCGTTCACGAGCACATGCGCGCAGTCCACGTGGAGGGAGGAAAGAATTCCCATGTTGTGGGTGATGATGATGAGCGCGGAGTCCTTGTCCTTCTGGTACTCCTCGATCCCGCGCGAGACCGTCCGCACCGCGTCGATGTCCAGTCCGGAGTCCGTCTCGTCGAGAATCGCGAGGCTCGGCTTCAGCATGAGGAGCTGGAGAATCTCCGATTTCTTCTTCTCGCCGCCGGAGAAGCCGACATTCAGGTCGCGGTCCGCGTAGCTAGGATTCATCTCGAGGACCTCCAGCGCCTTCGTGATCTCCTTCCGGAAATCCCAGAGGCGGATTCTCTTTCCGGTGCGCTGCTCCTCGGCGCTTCGAATGAAGTTCGCGAGACTGATCCCCGGCACCTCCAGCGGGTTCTGGAACGACATGAAGATCCCCGCCTTGGCGCGCTCATTCACCGGCATGGAAAGAAGATCCTTTCCGTCAAAGGTGATGGTTCCTCCCGTCACCTCGTAGTGCGGATTTCCCATCAGGGTGTTTCCGAGCGTCGACTTTCCTGCGCCGTTCGGTCCCATCAGGACGTGGGTCTCGCCGCGGTTCACCTTGAGATTCAGTTTGCGGAGGATCTCCTTCTCCTCCACGCGGACCGAGAGATCCTCGATCCTCAGCAGTTCGTTCTCCATTCGCTTCCTCCTGTTGCCTCCTCCTGTGCGGAGTTTTCCTTTCGCAGCCGATGACGCCGCGCCTTAATTCCCAGTAATTTGCTATGCTTTGCAGATTATAGCGCGCCTGCTGCGTGTATGCAAGGAAATTCGAATAAAAAGCCGGCGGATTTCTGCATTTTCCGAGGGACAATTGTGATAAGATTGTAACAAGGAAACCGCAAGAGGAAAGGAGGCCGATATGGCATTGAACACGACGCCCTACGGGAACATGAAACCTTCGGAGGTGCGCGCGCTGATCCGCGCGGGAAAGATCGACTTTCCGACCGCCGGCATGTGCTTCGGCTACGCCCAGGCAAACCTCGTGATCCTGCCCGGCGAGTACGCGGCGGATTTTGAGGAATTCACGAGGCTGAATCCGTTTCCGTGCCCGGTCCTCGAAATTCTGAGGAACACCCCGATCACACACGAGATGGCGGACCACGCGGACATCCTGAGGGACATTCCGCGCTACCGGATCTACGAGAACGGCGTCTTCACGAAGGAGGAGACCGATGTCAGCTCCTACTGGAGGGACGGGGACGCCGGCTTCCTGCTCGGCTGCAGCTTCTCGTTTGAGGAGGCGCTCCTGAAGGCCGGCATCGACATCCGCCACATCACCCAGAAAAGAAATGTCCCGATGTTCAAGACGAACATCCAGACAAAGAAGGCCGGCCCGTTCTACGGCCCGATGGTCGTCTCCATGCGGCCGATGACGCCGGAAAACGCGAAGAAGGCGTATGACATCACCGTAAAGATGCCGAACGTCCACGGCGCGCCGGTCCAGATCGGCGACCCGGAGAAAATCGGCGTGAAGGATGTCATGAAGCCGGACTACGGCGAGGCAGTGGACTTCCTCCCGGGCGAGATCCCGGTCTTCTGGCCGTGCGGCGTCACCCCGCAGGCGGCGATTGAAAACGCGAAGCTGCCGCTCGTAATCACCCACGCACCGGGCCACATGTTCATCACCGACATAAAGAACGACGTCCTGAACGACTACCTCGAGAAAAAGAAAAGGGCGCAGGCTTAAGCGGCAGAGGGATGCGGGAGGTGCCGCTCCGGCCGGGATGCGGGGACGCGGGATTGCAGAGCGCATCCGCTCCGGCCCATTCAACCGCATATTCAGTACGCAGAAATCCGGCAGCAGCTGTGCAGGCTCCCCCCGCACAGCTGCTGCCTTCTCTGTATGGTTTCTGCTGTTTCTTTTCGTTCCCTATATGGTTTCTGTTCGTTCTCTGTATGGTTTCTGCTTGTTACGCCCTCTTACCTTCCACAGTTCCCGGGTGCTGAATCCGCTCCGCGAGGGCGTCCGCCTCGGCCTCTCCCTTGAGAATGCGCACAAGCTCCAGTCCGAAGTCCACCGCGTACCCCATACCGCGTCCGGTCGTGATGTCTCCGGTCGTCATGACGCCCCTGCCGGTCCACCTCGCGCCGTCCACGCCGTCAATGCCGTCCTGCCACCCGGGATAGCAGGTGAATTCCCGGTGCGCAAAATACCCCATTTTCCCGAGGATGCTCGGCGCCGCACAGATCGCCGCGGCGCGTTTCCCCGCAGAGAGCTGGTTTCTCACCGCGCGCGCCACTGCGGCGCTGGCGGAGAGATTTGCGACGCCCTTTCCGCCGCCCGGGAGAAAGAGAAGCTCTGTCTCCGAGAAGTCCGCCTCCTCGATCAGCCGGTCTGTCACGACCTCGATCCGGTGGGAACCGGTCACCACTCTCGAACCCGTGACAGAGACCATCTCCGTCTCAATTTTCGCTCTCCGAAGCAGATCCACGACGGCGAGGCACTCGACCTCCTCGAATCCCTCCGCCACAAGAACACTCACCTTTCCCATGCCTGCTGTTTCCTCCTCCGCTCTCTTTCTTCTCTCGTCCCGGCCGGCCGCCTCGTCCTCTTCTGTCATCCGTCCCGGCCTGCCGAACCGCTCTCTTCTGCCATTTGTCCCGGCCAGCCGATCCGCTCTCTTCTGTCATTTGTCCCGGCCTGCCGAACCGCTCTCCTGCTCCGGCTTTTCGTATTTCTTCGTGTAGTCCCTGCCGTCAACACAGTAGAACGTGAAGGTCGCGAGAAAGAGCTTCTTCCCTGCGCCGTCCGTGACACGGGACTCCACGATCACCGTGGTGCGTCCGCTGTGGATCACCGTACTTCTGCCGAAGATTCTCTTCTCCTTCGTCGTCGAGAGATAGTGGAGATCCGCGGTCTGGGTCACATAGGCGTGTCCGTTGGAGCGCGCCGCAATTCCCGCCGTGACATCCGCCAGGGTGTAGAAGGCTCCGCCGTGGATCATCCCGTACGGATTCAGAGTGTCCTCCTTCACATCCAGATATCCCTCCGCGTCTCCCTCATGCAGATCCGTGAGCACCACGTGATTATGAATTGCAAACTGATTGTTCTCAATCAGAGACCGGTATTTTTCCATTAATCCATTGTCCATATTCCACCTCCCGGACTCATTTTACCACAGGGACCCCCGCTCGGAAAAGCAAAGCACGGGAAAAGCGCACCACGGAAAAACCGCCCTCCGGATCTCTCCGGAGGGCGGTCAGGTCTCCAAAACTCCCGCTGTGCCAAAAGGAAGCGCCTTCCCCCTCACAGCGCATCCGCGCTGCAAAAAGCCGGGAAAGTTACTTCAGCAGGCCGATCTCCTTGTAGTACTTCTCAGCACCCGGGTGAAGCGGAGCCGGAAGGTCGTTGCACATGAAGGCCGGGTCGCCGAGCGGCGCGAGGGAAGCGTTTCCGGCGATCATATCCGCCGCGTTGTCGTGAATGGCCTTCGCGCAGTTGTAGATCAGCTCCTCATCCGCATTCTTGTTGCAGATGACCAGCGTCTTGACGCCGAAGGTCGGGACATCCGCATCCTGTCCGTTGTAGGTTCCGGCCGGGATGACCTGCTTTGAGTAGGACGGATTCTCCTTGATGATCGCATCGAGCTCCTCATCCGTGAATCCGAGCCACACGCAGTCCTTCGTGACCGATGCGTTCAGCTGCGTGCCCACAGGCGGTCCGGAGAATGCGTTTGCCGCGGACATCGTGCCGTTGCAGACGTTGTCGGCGCCGTCGCCGAGGGTCACATTCTGGAGCGTGGAGTTATCCTTCGTGATGCCGCACGCCGCGAGGCCTGCGAGAGAGGTCGCCTCAGTGGAGGAAGCTGCCGGGCCGATGCCGAAGTTTCCGCCCTTTGCGTCGTGCAGATAGGTGAAGCCGGAGCTCTTCAGCGCGATCCAGTTGGACATCGACGCGTACACAGCGCCGATGCAGACGATGTCCTCGCACGGGCCGACATCCTGGAACTTGCCTCTTCCGGCGATTGCGTTCGCAGCAGCGTCGCCGGAGCACATGCCGAGCTCGATTTCACCCTGCTGGACCTTCAGCGCGTTCTCATTGGAGCCCGAGGAGGTCGTCGCATCGACGTTCAGCCCGTCGATCGCGTTGGTGAGTGTGGTTGCGATCGTAGCCGCCGCAGCGTACATCTGGCCGGTGGAATCCGCGCCGCCCAGGGTGAGGCGCGAGCCGGTGTAGGTGTAGTCGCCACCCGAGGAAGCGGAGCCGCCGGAAGCAGCCGTGGTCTCCGCTGCCGCAGCAGTAGTAGATGCCGCAGTCGTCGCAGCTTCCGTAGCAGCTGCCGTCGTGCTGCCTGACCCGGAGCCGCCGCAGGCTGCCATTGCTGCGACCATTGCAGCCGCAACTATTACAGACAAACAAGAGCGCAGGTTCTTTTTCATAACAATCTCCTTCCTTTAGCTGGTTTTATCCGCACAGGGAGCTCCCCGGCAGGAGAGACCCCTGAACCGATTCACAAAGTTCCGGCGGTGCGGGACACGCAGAAATTCACGCTGCGGCCTGCACCCGGAAAATTTTCACTGCAGCAAGAAGCTCCCCTGCGTTACGCCGCCGCGGGCGTTCTTCCGGCCTTTCCGCCCTTCACGAGGAAGTACGCACCGATCAGAAGCACCAGTCCCACGATACTCATGAGATCCGACGGTGTCATCATGAGAAGTCCTCCGCCGATCAGGATGGCCCTGAGCCACAGCGGCACCTTGTGCTGTACGCCGCTGAAGTACCAGCCCTGCATGCCGCAGGACATTCCGATGCAGCCGATCAGGGCCGTGATGCAGACCTTCAGGATGCCGATCAGGGATCCCTGCAGCATCATCGCAGGATCATAGCAGAACACAAACGGGACGATGAATCCCGCGAAGCCAATCTTGCAGGCGTTCACCGCCGTCTTCATGGGGTCGCACTTCGCGATTCCGGCGCCCGCGTACGCTGCGAGCGCAACCGGCGGCGTGATCGCAGAGAGGCATGCGAAGTAGAACACGAAGAGGTGCGCGGTCAGGAGCGGGAGGTTCAGCTTCGCGAGCGCCGGCGCCAGGATGGAAGCCGCAATGACGTAAGCGGAGGTCGTCGGAAGTCCCATGCCGAGGATGATGCAGGCGATCGCGCAGAACAGAAGGCTCGGGAACAGCAGGCCGTGTGCCGCGTGAATCATGATGTCTCCGAACACGACGCCGATGCCGGTCCTGGAGACCATCGCGACGACAATGCCGGCGCACGCGCACCCGGAGACAATGGACAGCGAGCTGTAGCCGGTTTTCACGAAGGTCTGCGGGATCTTGCTGAGCCTGAAGCGCTTCTTCTTGTCAAAGAGCATGACGATCGGCACCGATGCGCTTCCGAGGAAACCGGAGAGCGCCGGGGAGTACTGGACAATCAGCAGGGCCCAGACCAGGACGGCGATGACGATGAGGTAGAGCCATCCGTCCTTCAGCACCTCTCTGGTCTTCGGGATCTGGTCCTCCGGCAGCAGCTCCACCTCTCCGACCTCGCCCTGTGCGAAGACGGCGATTGCGGCGCCCAGAAAGTAGAGGACTGCGGGAATCACGGCCGCAATGACGATCTTCGTGTAGGGGACCGCGGTGAAGGCAACCATGAGGAACGCGCCGGAGCCCATGACCGGCGGGAGAATCTGTCCGCCCGTGGAGGCCACTGCCTCAACGCCCGAGGCGAATTCCGGCTTGTAGCCTCTCGACTTCATCAGCGGAATGGTGAAGGTGCCGGTTCCGACGACGTTTGCGACGGCCGATCCGTTGATGCAGCCCATCAGCGCGGAGGCGACGACTGCCGCGAGCGCAGGGCCGCAGCGCAGCTTTCCGGTGAGGGAGAGCGCGAGATCATTGATGAAGGTCGAGCACCCGGAGGCCTCCAGGAAGCAGCCGAACATGATGAACATGATGATGACCGTCGAGGAGACCGCAATGGTCGTGCCGAAGATGCCGTCGAGGTCGATCGCGAGATACTTCAGGAGATCAATCGTCTTGTACTCCCTGTGGCCGAGGCCCCCGGGAATCAGGTGGCCGAAGCGCGCATACGCGAAGAAGATGAGCGCCAGGACCGGCATGATGTAGCCCAGGCAGCGGCGCGTCCCCTCGAGGACGATGATCAGGATCAGGAGTCCTGCCACCGCGGCGTTCGGCCCGGCGATTCCGAGGTTGTCGGAGAGATGATCGTACTCATTCTTGCACATCGCGATTGCGGTCCAGAGCAGCGCGATGAGGATGATGTCAATGGCTCTGCAGATCATCCGGAAGGTCTTGTTTCCGGCGTACTTTCCCTTCCCGATGTGCTCGTAGAGCGGCTGGCTGAGAAGCAGGATGGAGAACGCGAACGCGACGTGAATGCCTCTCTGCGGAATGACATCCAGCTGGCGGAACACCGTGATGATCTGAAAGATCGACATGCAGAACGCGAATGCCGCAGCGATCTTTCCGAAGAAGGTTCCCTTGCTTTCCTCCATTCGTCTGGCCGCGGCCAGATCACTGTCCAGCGACTCGACATCGATTTCCTTCGGCTTCGTGTCCTTTGCCATGCTGCTCCTTTCCGCTCAGAGATCTCAAAAAAGCATCTCGAAGACTGCAAGTACTGACTGAGTAAAGTATACAATCTTCTGCTTGTTTTTTCAATCCGATTAGTGAAAATCGTTAAACATTTTTCATACTGTCTGCTGAATATACAATGAATCAGATCAATTTTTCCGCATTATCCGCATTTTGTTTCGTGCATGCTTTCATTTTCGTATGAAATGCCCTTCCGCTCACGGCTCCGCCTGATTTTCCGCCTCCTTCCGGTCCGCCGCGGCGAGGAATCTCCCGAACGCGGCTTTTCCGGCGGCATCCTCCTTGAAGACCCCGCAGTGCTCCAGAACCTGGGAAAACACAAGGCCGATCTCCTCCCGGAGGATTCCGCGGAGTCTCTCCGCCGCCGCGCCGCCGCCGGTTCCGCCATCGGCCGCTCCGGTTCCGCCTCTATTTATTTTTATGCGGGACGGTGCATATTCCGGATACTTCCGGAGGATCTGCTCCGCCCAGGCGGCATGGGAAGCGAGTGCCGGAACCGTCTCCACCCTCGTTCCGTCGAGAATCGTCCGCTCCAGAAGCTCCATTTCCCGCAGAAGCCTGGAGGGCAGCACCGCGAGCCCCATCACCTCGATCAGGCCGATGTTTTCCTTCTTGATATGGTGCAGCTCCTCGTGCGGGTGGAAAATGCCGAGCGGGTGCTCCTTTGTCGTGCGGTTGTTCCGGAGGACGAGGTCCATCTCATACGCCGCCCCGCGCCGCCGCGCGATCGGCGTGATCGTGTTGTGCCGCTCTCCGTCCGTCTCCGCGAGAATCCCGGCATCCGGGTCGCTGTAGTCTCTCCAGGCGTCAAGGATTTTCGCCGAGAGAAGCTCGACCCGCTCCGGATCCGCGCCGTCAAGGCGGATCACCGACAGCGGCCAGTTCACGATCCCGGCCGAGATGTCCTCAAAGCCTTTAAACCTGACTTTCTCGCGGACTTCCGCCCGCGTCATCGCGAACTCGTACCTGCCGCCCTGGAAGTGCTCGTGCGTCAGGATCGAGCCGCCGACGATCGGGAGATCCGCGTTGGAGCCGATCGTGTAGTGCGGAAACAGGATCGTGAATTCCAGAAGCCTGTGGAACGTCCCGCGGTCAATCCGCATCTGCTCGTGCTTCGCGGACAGGACGATGCAGTGCTCGTTGTAGTAGACGTAGGGCGAGTACTGCATGTACCAGCGCTCCCCGCCGAGGGAGAGCGGGATGAGGCGGAGCGTCTGCCGCGCGGGGTGGCCGGCCCTCCCCGCATACCCCTCATTTTCCGGGCAGAGGAGGCAGCGCGGATAGGCGCTCTGCTTCTTTGTGAGGGCCGCCGCGATCGCCTTCGGGTCCTTCTCCGGCTTCGAGAGGTTGATCGAGATGTCGAGATCCCCGTACCTCGTGTGCGTCACCCAGCGGCGGTCCTTCCGCACGCGGTAGGTGCGGATGTAGTCGGAGTCCCGGCTCAGGCGGTAGAAGTAGTTCGTCGCCAGCTCCGGGCTCTTCCGGTACTGCGCCCAGAACTCCCGGACCACATCGAACGGCTTCGGCGTGAGGACGCCCATGAGGCGGGTGTCGAAGAGGTCGCGGCTGGCCGTGCTGTCCTCGATCAGCCCGCGCGATGCGGCATTGTCCAGGAGGAATTTCAGGATCTCCTCCAGCTCCCGCTCCGGCTCTCTCAAAAGCCCGATCGCATTGAACTCCGGGCCCGGCTCGTACTTTAAGAGGTCCAGAAGCATGTTCTGCGCCCAGATGGCGTCGTACTTTTCGATGAGCCCCCTCCGGATGCCGTACGCCGTCAGCGCGCGGACCCCCTCTTCCACTGTACTGATTTCTTCCATACTCGATCTGCCCTTCCTTTCCGTCATCCGATGTGTGCTGCCCCGACGTCGCGGATTCCCGTCACGTAGACATTCTCCGCTCCGAAATAAGACGCCATCCGCTCCGTGTACTCCGGCGTGAGAACCCGCGGGAGAACCGTCATGATCACGCCGCCGAAGCCGCCCCCGTGAATCCTGCAGGCGCCGGCGCCCTTCTCCCGGAGAAAGAGCCTCGTGAGCGCGAGCGCGAGCGGAACGGACTGCTCCTCCGGAGTTCCCGTGACATAGGCGTTCTGAAGCCACTCAAACGAGGAGCGCCCTCCCTCATCGATCATCCTGACAACGGTCGCGGAATCGCACGCTTTCATGGCGCGGACCGCTGTGTCGACCCGCCGGTTCTCCTCGAAGAAGTGAAGGGCGCGGAGAAGGGCGCGGTCGTTCCCGACACGCTTCCGGACGGCATTGAAATTTTTAAGAAGCTCCTCCTCGCTGCACTCGCAGAGATTTTTTCCGCCGAGCTCTCTCGCGGTGAGGCGCATCTCGTTCGGGATCGCGGAGTACTCCTCCGAGAGGTCCGCGTGCCCCTTCCCGGAATTCACGAGAATCTCATCGTACCCGAAGTCCCCGAATCGGAAGTCCACTCTCTCGTACCTCACGTCCCCGGAAAAATCGAGAAGGATGGTCCCGCCGCAGGCACAGGCCATCTGGTCCATGAGGCCGGACGCCTTGTTCCAGTAGCGGTTCTCCGCGTACTGGCCCGCTCTCGCGCGGGCGGCGACATCCACCGCGTCCCCGTTGAAAAAGTAGTTCAGGACCGAGCAGAGAAGCATCTCAAAGGACGCGGAGCTGCTGATTCCCGCGGCGGAGAGCACCTCCGTCGAGACATAGGCGTTGAAGCCGCCTGTCCGGTATCCCGCCTCCCTCATCCCCGCGAGAACGCCGGCAATGAGGGAGAGCGTCCCCTTTTCCCGCGGCGTCTCCTCCGGCCTCGCGGAATCCACCGTGAACCCCGTCCCGTATCCCTCGCTCACGATGCGCACCAGCGAGGTCCCGTTTCTCTCAGCGGCGCAGACGGTGTCCTTCGTGACAGAGCCCGCGAGGATCCGGCCTCCGTTGTGATCCGTGTGATTTCCTATGATCTCCGTCCTCCCGGGAGACGTAAAAAACTCCAGCTCCCCGGCGGCGCCGAACGCCTTCCGGTATCCCGCCTCGAGATCCCGGAGACGCCTCTCCGCGCGCCCGGCATCCGCCCCGTAAATTCTCTCCATGCTCTCTCTGCTGGGAAATCCCATAATTCTCCCTTTCTGCGGCTCTCCGGTGCGGTCCTTTTCTCTGCATGGGAACGGCTGGGGTCAGTTTCTGACTCCAGCCGCCCTGCAGGGCTGCCTGGCCCTGTCCCGCCGCCCGGAGGCGGCCTGAAATGATATGCGTGATATCTCGGATTACTTCTTACTGATTCCCAAGGGATATCCGATCCCTTCCTGCTTCTGTTACTTCTGTTACTTCTGTTTCTTCTATTACTTTTTCTATTACTTCTTCTTTTACTTTACTTCTTCTGCACGTACTTCAGGCAGTCAAGCGTGACAGCCGTCAGGATAATGATGCCCTCGAACACGAACTGGAGGTTCGTGTCGATGCCGAGGATCGTCAGGGAATAGGTCAGGGCGGTGAAGATCAGGACGCCGACCACGACGCCGGAGATCTTTCCGATGCCGCCGGTGAAGGAGACGCCGCCGACCACGCAGGCCGCGATCGCGTCCATGTCCCAGCCCTGTCCGTAGGCTGCGGAGCCGGAGCCCACCATCCGGGCGCACTCAAGCCACGCGCCGCATCCGTAGAGGATGCCGGCCATCACGAAGGCGCCGAGCGTGACGCGGAACACGGAGATGCCGGAGACGGAGGCCGCCTCGGGGTTGCCGCCGACCGCGTAGAGCTCCTTGCCGAACGTGGTCTTGTTCCAGATGAACCACACGATGAGGATCGCCGCTGCCGCCCAGAGGATGATGGTCGGGAACTTTCCGATCTTCGGAATGATGATCTTCGGGATGCTGGAATCGATTGCGCCGAAGGAGACGCCCTTTGTCGCGTACGTGACGAGACCGAAGATAATCAGCATGTTCGACATGGTCGAGATGAACGGATGCATCTTGAACCGCGCGGTGAAGAAGCCGGCGATGCTCGTGAAGATCACGCTGAACAGGATGCAGGCGAGGAGCGCTGCGATGATCCGGAGGCCGAGCGGCTGTGTGCTGAAATCAAACGCGTGGCCGAAGACGGACCCGGTGTTCGCGCCCTGGTGCATGATGATCGTCGCGGTCGTCATGCACATGCCGACGATCCGCCCGATCGAGAGGTCGGTACCGGTGAGCAGGATCAGGCCGGCAACGCCGAGCGCGAAGAACATGCGGGGCGAGGCCTGCTGAAGGATGTTCAAGACATTGTTCACGGTGAGGAGCTGCTGGCCGCCCTTCAGGATCGGCGTGAGGATGCAGAGCAGCGCGAAGATGCAGACGATGACGATGTAAAGACCGTTCTGCAGGAGGAAGGTCCGGCGGTTGAAGGTGTACCGGCGGTTCTCCTTTTTCTGCGCCCGGTTCTGCGCAAAGGTGAACTTCGAGTTCCGGAGAAGGTCGATCAGGTGGTACTGGTAGACAAAGGCCTCGTGCTCCTTCGCCTTGATGTCGGAGATCTCCTTGTCGTACGCCATCTTCGCGTCGAAGAGACGGTTCTTCTGGACGTACTTCTCCTCCTTGATTTCCTGCTGATCCGTGAGGGAGGCAATCGTCTCGCTGCTCTGCTTCGTGAGCTCCGCGACCCTTGCGTCGTACTTCTTCCTCGCCTCTGCCTTCTCCGCAGCGCAGTCCGCCTTCACGCGGTTGAAATAATCCGCGTCGTAGTGCTGCTTCAGATACCCCTCTGCCTCGGCGATCAGCCTGTCGATCTCCGCCTTGTTCTTACTCTCGACCGCCTTCGCCGCGCTCAGGTCGCCCGCGTACTTCGCGAGCTCCTTCTCCTTCTCTCCCTTTGTGAGCGTCGCATCCTTCCGGATCCGCTCCATGCTGTTCTCGAGGACAGCCACCCGGCTGGTGCCGTCCTTTCTCAGTTCGTCGATCTTTTTCTGGATCGCGCCGACGTGCTCGTCGATCGGCTTGAGAAGCTTCTGAAGCTCCTCAGCTGTAAGTATTGTGTTTGCCATTTTCCGCACCTCTCTTGCCCGGATCCTTACAGGTATTTCGCAGAAAGCCTCAGCAGTTCATCCTGCGTTGTCTCTTTCGTGTTGACAATGCCGGCCAGCCGGCCGTTGCTCATGACGCCGATGCGGTTCGTGATGCCGAGAATCTCCGGCATCTCGGACGAGACCACAAGGATCGTCCTGCCCTGCTTCGCCATCTGTATAATCAGCTCGTAGATCTCATACTTCGCGCCGACATCGATGCCTCTCGTCGGCTCGTCCATCATGAAAATCTCCGGCTCTCTCTCAAGCCACTTTCCGAAGATGACCTTCTGCTGATTGCCGCCGGAGAGGCTCGAGATCAGATCCTCCGGCCCCATGCACTTCGTGTGCATGGTCTTGATCTCCTTCGTGGTCGCGCGGACCATCTTTGCGTCGGAGAGCGCCATGCCCTGCTTGTAGTGATCCAGGTTGGCGATCGTCGTGTTGAACGTGAGATCTCCCTTCAGAAACAGGCCGTTCGCCTTCCGCTCCTCGGTGATCATCGCGAAGCCGTGATCAATCGCCTCCTTCGCGCTGTTGAAGTTCATCAGCCGGTCCTTGAAGTAGACGCGGCCGGAGGCTCTGGTCCGGACACCGAAGATCGTCTCGAGAAGCTCCGTCCTTCCGGCGCCCACCAGGCCGTAAAGTCCGAAGATCTCGCCCTTACGCACATCGAAGCTGATGTCCTGCAGGTGCGGCTCGAATTTCGTCGAGAGGTGCTGGATGGAGAGAATCGGATCCCCCGGCGTGTTGTCCACCGGCGGGAAGCGGTTGTCGAGAGAGCGTCCGACCATCGCGGCGATCAGCTCGTTCATGCTGGTGTCCTTCGTCCGGCTCGTCATGACCATGTGGCCGTCCCGGAGGACAGAAACATCGTCGCAGATCTCGAAAATCTCGTCCATCTTGTGGGAGATGTAGATCAGCGAAATCCCCTGGCTCTTCAGCTTCCGCATCATGTCGAAGAGCTTCTCGACCTCGCGCACCGTGAGGGAGGAGGTCGGCTCGTCGAGAACAATGATCTCGGAGTGGTAGGAGATTGCCTTCGCGATCTCGCACATCTGCCGCTGGGACACAGACATGTGCCGCATCGGCTGCGTGAGGTTCACCGTCATGCCGAGCCCGCGGAACAATTCCGCCGCTTCCTTCCGCATTCTCCCCTCATCGACCACGCCGGCCCTGTTCGTGGGGTAGCGCCCGAGGAAAAGGTTGTCCGTCACGCTCCGCTCGAGGCACTGGTTCAGCTCCTGGTGAACCATCGCCACGCCGTTCTCCAGCGCGTCCTTCGGGCCCGAGAAGTTCACTTCCCGCCCGTTCAGGAAGATCGAGCCCTCGTCTTTCTGGTAAGTGCCGAACAGGCACTTCATCATCGTCGATTTTCCTGCGCCGTTCTCTCCCATCAGCCCCATGACGGTTCCGCGCCGCACATCGAGGTTGATGTGGTCCAGAACCCGGTTCCTGCCGAAGGACTTGCACATGCCGCGGATCGAAAGGACGATGTCATCTCTCTGCTGATCAGCCATGTGTTCTGCTCCTGTACTGCAGATCCGTCTCCGCTCTCCGGAGGCGTGCGCTGCCCGTCTGCGCATCCGGGAGCTTCCCCTGCCGCGCCTCTGGGCACTGCTTCTCATGAAAGGATAAGGGAGAATTTCTTCTCCCTTATCCCGACTGCCTGCTGAATTGTTCCGACTCCCTCAGTTACTGGGAAAGGATGGAGGTGTAGGAGGCCGCGTTGTCGGTCTTCACCATGTTGATCGCGAAGCCGTCGTACTGATCCGGATTGCCGAGGCGGTTCGTGATGTTGGACTCGGTCTGGCCGTCGCCGCCGATGTACTCGACATCGAGGTTCAGGAGATCATCGTACTTCTGGAGCAGCGGCTGGTAGGTGGAGCCGAGGAAGTTGTCCGCTGCGTTGTAGATGTCAAGCCAGATCTTCTTGGTCGGATGTGCGGAGGAGTCGAGCTGGTTGGAGACATCCGCCAGCGTCTTGGTCGCATCCGTGAAGTCCTGATAGTTGTCGCCCGTCACCGCGACGTTCAGAGCGTAGTAGCTTCTCTCGTCCTCGGTGTACTTGTAGGCATCGCTCGGAAGGACATTGCCCGCGTCGTCCGCCGTGCCGATGCCGGTGTCGATGTCAGCGCCGTCCAGGCAGTTGCGGAGCACGCGGAGCGTCAGGTACGCCTGCACATCGGTGTGCTGGCTGATCGTGCCGCCGTAGCCCTCTGCGATCGCAGCGACCGCGTCGGAGTTTGCGTCATAGCCGAAGGTCGGGACGTTGTTGTCCTTGCTCCACGCGTTAAACATCGACATGCCCATGCCGTCGTTGTTGGAGACGACGATATCGATCTGGTCACCGAGGGAGGAAGCCCATGTGCCGATCGCGTTTCCTGCGGTCGCCGCATCCCATGTGGCGCCGGCGGAGTTCTTCATCTCCTGGGAAGCGAGCTCGCGGATCTTGAAGGTCTTGCCGTCCACATCCAGCGTGCCGTCCTGGACATCTGCGGATGTTCCGTCGGTGTTCGTTCCGATCGGGCTGGAGTCAATCGTTCCGTCGGATGCCGTGACAGCGGTTCCGAGAGCGGAGCGGACGCCGCGCGTACGGGCGATGGAGTCATTGTGGCCGATGTCGCCGATCGCGAGGACATAGCCGATCGTTCCGTCTCCGTTGCGGTCAATCGTGTCCGCGTGCGCCTTGATGTAATCCATGACCATCTGACCCTGCAGCTCAGCGCCCTGGTTTGCGTCGAATCCGACGTAGTAGGTGTCCTTGTTGAAGTTCAGAGCGGTCATGTCCAGCTCACCGGTGGAGCTGTTGGACGGCTGGCGGTTGTACCACACAACCGGCTTGTCCTTGTTCTCGACGCTGCCGGACGCTGCCGCCGCGCTCGTCTCCGCCGCGGAGGAATCCGCCGCTGCGGTCGTCTCCGCCGCGGAGCCTGCCGCCGCGGTCGTCGAGGAGCTCGAAGAGCCTCCGCATGCCGCGAGAGAAGCCGCCATGACTGCACTCATGAGGATTGCTGCCTGTTTCTTCATATAAACCTCCCCTTCATCGAATGGGCTTCCGCCCGGATTCGGCCTTTTCTGGGCCGTTTTCCTGAAACTACGGTTATCGTAGCGCCGTTTTTCGTGAAATGGTAGAAGAAATAATTGCGGTCCGCCATGATTTTCGTGCATCATTCCCGAGTCCGCAAAAATGCGGGAAGCACAATTTTGTACTGTGCCTCCCGCATTTCTGCAAAAAAATCCTGTTGACATCCCGCGCTCAGTTCAGGTAGACCTCCTCCTTCAGGTGGAAGCCGTCCTTGATCACGGTGTCGTCGAGGTTCTCCCTCGTGACGAGGACCGGATCAAAGGAAAGCGCGGGAATCTCCCGGTTTCCGTCCCGCACGGTCCGGACCGCCTCCACCTTCTCTCCCTTCGCGAGCTGCACCGCGGCTCTCGCGGCATTTCCCGCCTCAAGTTCGATCGGCTTGTACACCGTCATGGTCTGCGTCCCACGGACAATGTTCTGGCAGGCCCCGAGGTCCGCGTCCTGCCCCGTGATGACGACCTGTCCCGCCCGGCGTATCTCCGCGAGCGCCTTCACCGCCTGCTCCGCGATCATGTCGTTTCCGCAGACCACCGCGTCCGCTCTCCTCAGGAACTCCTGGTGCCGGTCCAGATATTCGTAGGCCGCCTCATCGCTCCAGTTTTCGCAGTACACGGAGGAGAGGCAGCGGAGGTCGGAGCGGATCACGCTGCTGAACCCGTGATTCATGAGGGAGACGTTGTGATCCGTTCCGGAGCCGCAGAGAACGAGGTAGCTTCCGTGCTCCGGGAGGCGCTCGTTCAGGGTCTTCGCCATGTACTTTCCCGCCAGCCCGCTGTCAAAGGTCACGTAGAGATCCGGCGCGGCATTCTGAATCATCCGGTCGTAGGCGATCACCTTCGCCCCGGCAGCGTGCGCCCGTTCCACCGGACGGACGAGCGTGGAGCTGTCCACCGGAACGATGACAATCACCGGAATTCCGTCGGAGACCATCTGGTCCACGATCTCCGCCTGCCGCTCTGCGTCGCTGTTCGCGTTTCCGACGATCACGTCCGCGCCGAGCGCATTCGCCGCGGAGGTGAAGATCTCGCGGTCCCTCTCCCACCGCTCGGCGAGAAAGGAGTCGAACACAATCCCGATCCGGAGGCGCCCGCTCCTCCCGGGCTCCTCCGAAGGCACGGGCTCCGCCGTCTTCTCCCCGCATCCGGCTGAAGAAAAAGCCAGCGCGAGGCAGAGAAGAAGCAGCGGCAGCCCCCGGAAGCACCGCCCGGCCCGGCAATGCCGCAGGGCCCGCAACCGCCGCCCGGCGAGAAAACTCTGCCCGGCCCGGCGCGCGCCTCCGCTCCTCTCTCCCGCACCTCTCACGATTTCTCTCACAGACCGCTCCTCCATGGATTTTCCTTTCCCGAATCCGCCCCGATCGGCTATACTGAAAGCATGAAAATCTCTGATGAACATCATACCCCATTCCTGCTGAAGCCCGCAATCGCTGTTCTGCTGCTCGTCCTCGGCGCGGCGACTGCCGTGAATCTCTCGCTCTATCTCCGGCAGGTGCGAAGCATCACCGGGGACGGGAGCTCCGCGCCCCTCTACGACCGCCACTACGCGCTCGTCGGAGACCCCCGGAGCCCGTTTCTCTCCTCGGTCTACGAGGCCGCGCACGCATACGGACTGACGCACGGAAGCTATGTCGAGCTCACGGGGGCCGGCCTCGAGGCCTCCTACAGCTCGGTGACACTGATGGACATCGCGCGGGAATCCAAAGTGGACGGCATCATCGTCGACGCGGACGACAGCGAGGAAATGCGCGACGCGGTGAATGCCGCCGCCTCCTCCGGAATTCCGGTCGTCTGCATCGGCACCGACAGCTACGGCGCCGACCGCCGCTCCTACGTCGGAATCTCCTACTACGCGCTCGGCCAGGAGTACGGGAAGAAAATCGCCGCGCTGAAGAAGGACACCGTCCAGATGGTCATGATCATGATGAGCCCCGGAAAACGGACCAGCTCCCAGAACATGGTCTACTCCGGCATCATCGACTACATCCGCGAGGCGGGCCTCTCCAGCCGCTTCTCCTTCGAGTCCTACCAGGTCGGGGACGGCAGCAGCTTTTCCACCGCGGAGGCTGTCACGGACATCCTCGGAAGCTACTCTCTCCCGTCCATTCTGGTCTGTCTGGACGAGACGATCACCAGCGCCGTCTGTCAGGGGATCGTCGACGCAAACCGCGTGAGCGAGGTCACGGTGTTCGGCTTCAACCTGAACGACATGATCCGGAACGCGATCAGAAAGGGCGTCATCTCGGAGAGCGTCACGGTCCCGGCGGAAGCGGTCGCGGAGAATGCCGTCGAGTGTCTGGACACCGCGGTATCCGGCGGTTTCGTCACGGAATACGTCTCCATCGGCTTCCTTCCGGTCACGAAGGACAATCTCGACCAGTACGAGAACGACGGCTCTCCCGCAGAGCAGGACAGGGAGGCAGAAGCGCAATGAAAGACCGCATCCGGAAATTTCTCGGCTCCCTCTCGCTGACCCGGAAGCTCACGCTGATGTACATTCTCTCGATCGCCGTGATCTTCGCGGCGAACCTGTACCTCTTTGTCTGCATCGACAGTGTCCTCGCAGAGATCGACGGCATCTACTACTCCAACTTAAGGCTGAATGACCTGACCGACTCGCTCGCCCGGACGCACGCGGACCTGACCTCCTACCTCAGCACCAAGAGCTCAGACTCCCTGTCCCTCTTCTACGAGGACCGCAGCACCTGCCTCCAGGAGCTCGACGCGGTCTCCGGCTCCCTGACATACGCCGGCGCGGACGATGACGCCCGCATTCTCTTTGACAACATCCGCGCGCTCTCGGAGAACTACTTCACCACCTGCGAGGAAACACTCAGCGCGAAGCGCGGGCGGAACATCCAGAAGTACCGCGAGAGCTACGCACGCGCCACCGGCCTGAAGGACTATCTCGGCGCCTACCTCTACAGCCTGAACAACCGCCAGCTCCAGAACAATTCCCTGAAGTACGCGCAGTTCTCCGCGACCTTCCGGACTCTGGAGATCACCTCCTTCATGATCCTGATTCTGGTGTCACTCTGCTCTCTCGCGCTGATTCTTCCGCTTCTGCGGAACGCCATGCGCCCGCTCCAGCGCCTCTCCGCGGCAGCCGGGGAGATAGGCCGCGGAAACTTTGACATCCCCGCGCTCGATGTGGAGACGAGCGACGAGGTCGGCGTCGTGACGGCCGCCTTCAACCAGATGGTGGTCTCGATCCGCGGCTACCTCTCGAAGCTCCGCGAGTCCATGGAGAAGGAGCGGAGGCTGAAGGAGAATGCGCTCTTAATGGACGCCCACCTGAAGGAGGCGGAGCTCAAGTACCTGCAGGCGCAGATCAACCCGCACTTCCTCTTCAACACGCTGAACGCGGGCGTCCAGCTCTCCATGATGGAGCACGCGGACCGCACCTACCGCTACCTTCAGAACGTCGCGTCGTTCTTCCGCTCGAAGACGGACCGGGAGAAGCAGGTGACGACCCTCGCCGGGGAGATCGCATTGATCGACAGCTACATCTACATCATCAACGTCCGCTTCTCCGGCGAGATCTCCTACGAGCGGGACCTGGACGACACGCTGAGCCAGACCATCATGCCGAGCATGATTCTGCAGCCCATCATTGAGAACGCGATCAACCACGGCCTCCGCGGCATCGACCGGCAGGGAAGAATCATCCTCTCCACCTACCGCTCCGGCAGCACCGCCGTGATCTCGGTGAAGGACAACGGCCGCGGCATGAGCGCAGAGCAGATCGAGCGGATTCTCTCCGGCAGTCCGGTGATCCGCCAGAAGGGCGACGAGACGAACGGCGTCGGGCTGTCAAACGTCATAGGCCGCCTGCGGCTCTTCTACCACAGGGACGATGTTTTTGACATCACCAGTGCCGGCGAGGACAGGGGAACGGAGGTGCTCCTCTACCTGCCGGCGGAATAAGAGGGAGTTATGTATCGAATTCTGATTGCAGACGATGAGGGAATCGCCGTCGATTCCATCACTTACATTCTGGAGGAGGTCTACGGGAAGCAGTGCGAGATCCGCTCCGCCCGGACCGGCCGCTCCGTGATCGAGATCGCGGACGGCTTCCACCCGGACATCGCGGTCATGGACATCCAGATGCCGGGCATCAGCGGCATCGAGGCGATCCGGGAGATCAAGAAGCTCTCGCCGCAGACGCGCTACATCGTCGTCTCCGCCTATGACACCTTTGACTACGCGAAGGAGGCGATTGATCTCGGCGTCGTGAGCTATCTCACGAAGCCGCTGGACCGGGACAGCTTTGTCTCCGCGATGAACACCGCCATGGGAATGGTGGACCGCGAGAAGGAGCGGCGGAGCAGCGCGCTCCGCACGCAGGAGAAGCTCCGGACGGTGATTCCGCTGATTGAGAGCGAGTTCCTCCTCGAGCTCCTCCTGAAGAGCCCGGCGGAGGAGGAAATCGAACAGTTCCGCGCGCTCCTGGAAATTCAGGAAAAGAGCGGCCTGATTCTCGTCGTGGAGTGCGGGGACGCCGGAAAGGCGGGGCCGGGAGCGGAAGCGGGGCAGGAGGATGCCGCGCTCGAAAACCCGATCGGATCCGGCATCCGGATCCGGAAGTTCTACGACCAGATCCGGAACATCCTGAAGAGCCGCATTCCCGGGGTCCTCGTGGGCCAGATCATGGTGAACCAGCTCCCGGTCCTGATCCCGCACAGCAGTGCGCCGCAGGATCTCACGGAGCGCACGCAGACAATCGACGCCTGCCGGCAGATCATAGAGCAGCTCGAGGAGCGGACGGAGGTGCGCTTCCGCATCGGCATCGGCACCGTGCACGGCATGCAGGACATGCGGAGCTCCTACCGCGAGGCGCAGCGCGCACTCACCAACGGCACCGACCCGGTGTCCCACGCGGACGATCTCGCCGTTCTCTGCGTCTACGAGGAGAGCTACCCCGCGAAGCTGGAGCACGAGCTCTTCGAGAGCGTCCAGAAGGGGGAGGCCGATGCCGCCGGCGACAGCGCGGACCGCTTCTTCTCCTGGATGGCGGACACCCAGCTCTCCTCAGACGAGGAGAGCGTCCGCCTGAAGGCGCTGGAATTCGTCCTGTGGGCGGAGCACATCGCCTACTCCTCCGGAAGCCTGGGGCAGTACCGCTTCCGGTCGCGGAGCGGATATCTGAAATTTGTCCAGACAGCGGACATGAACGAGCTCCGCGTCTGGTTCGTGCGCCGATTCCGGGAGGCCGCCGGAAAGATCGGCGAGAAGTCCGAGAGCCACGCCGGAAGCCTGATCGGCGAAGCGGTGCGCTACATCCGCGAAAACTATCAGAGGGACATCTCCCTGGAGGACGTCTCCAGGGCCATCGGGATCAGCCCCTACTACTTCAGCAAGCTCTTCCGCGAGAAGACGGACTCGACCTTCATCGAGTACCTGACCTCCCTCCGGATGAGCCGCGCGAAGGAGCTCCTCTCGGACCCCTCCCTGAACATCCGCACCGTCTGCGGCGCGGTGGGCTATCAGGATCCGAACTACTTCAGCCGCATCTTCAAGCGGACCTGCGGCGTCACGCCGACGGAATTCCGCCAGAGCAAGGCGGGGACCTCCTCCTGACTACTCCCCTCGGGAGTCCATGCCCACGCGGGAATCCATGCCCGCGCAGAAATCCCCGCCCGCGCGGGAGTCTCCGCCCGCACAGATATTTCCTCCGGCGCGGGAGTCCCCGCCCGCACATGCGGAGGCGGCCCCGGGAAAAGCTTCCCGGGGCCGCCGTCTTCTGTTTTCTATCTTCCTATTACAGGATATACAGAACTCTCCGTCACGCGTGAATCCGCTCGAAGTAGCTCTTCACCTCGGCGACGACCACACCGTTCAGCGCGACCAGCGCGATGAGGTTCGGGATCGCCATGAGGCCGTTCACGATATCCGCGATCGTCCAGACCGCGGAGACCGTCATGTACGGGCCGATGAACACACACAGAATGTAGAGATACCGGTAGATCCGGACCGCCCCGGCGTTGTTGTGCGTGAGATAGTCGAGGCAGCGCTCGCTGTAGTAGTCCCAGCCGAGGATCGTCGTGAACGCGAAGAAGATCAGGCAGAGCATGAGCAGGAACGAGGAGACTCTCTCCGGGAACGGAAGGCCCAGCTGAAACGCCTTCGTCGTGATCTGAACGCCCTCCAGTCCCTCGATCTTCTCCGCTCCCATGATGACGATGGTGAGACCGGTCATGGAGCAGATAATCAGCGTGTCAATGATGGTTCCCAGCATGGAAATGAGGCCCTGCCGCACCGGCTCGTCCGTCTGCGCCGCCGCTGCCGCAATCGGAGCGCTTCCGAGACCGGCCTCGTTCGAGAAGATGCCCCGCGCGATTCCCTTCTGCATCGCGAGGACCATCGCGCCCACTGCGCCGCCCGCCGCCGCGCGGAGGCCGAACGCACTCTGGACAATCTCGACCAGTGCCGCCGGAATCGCCGTGATGTGTGTGATCAGGACAATGAGGGAAATGACGATGTAGATGATGGCCATGAACGGCACGATCTTCTCCGCGACCATGGAGATTCTCTTCAGGCCGCCGATGACGACGAGCGCCACGCAGACGGTCAGGATCAGTCCGCCGATGATGACGCTCACGGAGTAGCTGCCGCCGAAGAGCGCCGCCGTGTGGACGCCGTCCGGGTCAAAGAAGCCCTTGATGGCGCTCGTGATGCCGTTCACCTGCGTGAACGTTCCGATGCCCCAGAGGCCGACCAGAACGCCGAAGAACGCGAAGATCTTCGCGAGCCACGTCCACTGCTTTCCCATTCCCTTCTCAATGTAGTAGAACGGGCCGCCGACGATGTGTCCGTCCTCCGCTCTCGTGCGGAACTTCACGGACAGCATGCACTCGGAGAACTTTGTCGCGGTCCCGACGAGCGCCGCGAGCCACATCCAGAACATGGCGCCGGGTCCGCCCGCCGCGATCGCCGTCGCGACGCCGACGATGTTTCCGGTTCCGATCGTCGCGGACAGCGCGGTGCAGAGCGCCTGAAAGCTCGTGACCTCGCCCTGCTCCTCCGTGCCCTTCGAGCTCTCCTTCGAAAACAGAAGCCGGAATCCCATCCCCATCCTGCGGAACTGGAGCCCGCCGAGACGGATCGTGAGAAAGAAGCCCACCGCGAGAATCGCCACGATGAGCGGAATTCCCCAGACGAAATCGTCGATTCTACCGAGAACTGCATTAAACGCTTCCATGTAATTTACTCCTCTCCCCCTGAAATGCCTTTTCTTCCGCTTCTCACGGTCTGCCGTCCGAATGCCGCAGCTCCATCGGAATGCCATAATTCCATCCGGGTGCCGCAGCTTCATCCGAATGCCGCGAAAAAGTCCGGAAGCCCTGGCCGGCCCTGGCCTCATGCCGCCTTTAAAGGCACATAAAAAAGAGCCGGTCTTAAAAAGATCAGCTCTCCAAAGAGTAAGAACGGGAAATATACACAGAAACTGTGCTCTGTCCGTTTGCCTGAGAGATCAGCCCGGAACGCGCTTTCCTCGCCTTGCGCGGCCCTGCCTAACACCTTCGGCGCCCTCTATAGGGACTCTCCAGAGATCGTCACATGAATGCATATTACTCTGTTTTCCCCGGAGTGTCAACCTGTAAGCGGCGGCGCGCAGGACAGAAGCCGCGCCGCGCAGAAGGCTCCGCGCGCACTCCTACTTCAGAAGCCGCATCACACACGCGCGGACGGCCTCGTAGAGCCCGCAGCTCCTGAAGGGAATCCCCGCCTCCTTCATGGCCGCGCACTGCTTCCCGCTCGGCGTCGTGAACGGATAGACGCCCTGCAGAAACGGGAAGAAGACGCAGCAGAAGGCCTCCATCTCCTCCTCCGTCATGTCCGGCCGGTATTTCCCGAGGCAGCGGTACAGCGCCCTCACCGAGGCAAAGTAGCAGCGCTTGAACTCCACGAGGCGCTCCGTCCGGCTGGTGTTCTCGATGTCATAGAGATTCACGGACTGGATCTTCAGCATGGTCCCGCGCTTGAAAAGCGAGTGCGCGATCCCGCAGGAGAGCTCCTCCGCCGTGAGGCGCTCGTGCGTTTCGGCAAGTGCCGTGAGATCCGCCGTCCACAGGTCATACTCCCGCGAAAGAAGGGCGAGGAATATTTCCCCCATCGTCTCAAAGTAGTTATAGATCGAGGGACGGGAGAAGGTCGTCTTCTCCGCGATCTTCTTCATCGTGACCTCGCAGTAGGGCATCGTGCTGTAAAGCTCCGCGCACGCGTCTATGATCTCCTCCCTGCGGTGTGCCGTCACCTCTCTGGAACTCTTCGGCATGAAAAGCGCCTCCTTACCCCTCGCATTTTTTCTCCGGAATCCTGCCTTTTTCCAGGGAAAAGTCCGTCCTCCGGATATACTCCTCGAACTCCCGCGGCATGGACCGCGGCCCGCGGACATTTGTCACGCCAAACTGCTTCATGGCCCCGTCTCTCGTAAAAAGCCCCGGCGCGTAGCGGTCCGTGATCCTCATCCGCATCCGCTCGTGCGGATATTCGGTGTCCGGCAGATGCGCTTCCTCCACCTCGCATCGGTAGAGAATCGCCTTGTACGGGACGCCGACATAGATGTAGACGACATCTCCCGGCTCGAAATTCCGGTACTGCCGCCAGCCCGTCTCCTCTCTGTTCCGGTAAGCGCGGACAATGTCGTAAATCTTCAGATTTGACGGGATGATCCACGCGTGCTTCTTCCGGACAGATGCCGGGTCATAGAAACAGGTGTCGGAAATCCTCTTCAGGATCTCCTCACAGGTGTGCCGCACCTCCGGGACATAGGACCCGGCCCAGCCCTCGACCGCGAGCGGTTCGTAGTCCTCCCCCGTGTCGCGGTCCCGCACGGAGTAGACAGTGCCGGAAGTGCGCACGCGCACGGTCAGAAGGAAGTCCCCGTCCATAATCTCCGTCTCATAGCGGTACCCGTCCGCATCCTTCTGAAAGCCGAAGGCGGAGAGCTTCTCCGCCGCCGGCTTTCTCCCGCGAAAGACATCTGACACAAGCTCCATGCCTGCTCCGTTTCCCTTTCCCGCTCATCCGCCCGGCTGCCGGTCCG
>CACXCJ010000047.1 GCA_902766175.1 uncultured Lachnospiraceae bacterium | reverse complement strand
CGTTGATCATATTCGCGAGATCAGAGCCGACAGCGCCGCTCGTCGCGAGGCCGATCGCCTCGAGATCGACCGTGTCGTCCATGAGCACATTCTTCGAGTGAACCTTGAGGATCGCGACGCGTCCCTTCAGGTCCGGGCGCTCCACAATGATCCGCCGGTCAAAGCGGCCCGGGCGGAGAAGCGCCGGGTCCAGGATCTCCGGCCGGTTCGTCGCGCCGAGGACCAGAAGTCCCTTCGAGGAGTCGAAGCCGTCCATCTCGGAGAGCAGCTGGTTCAGAGTCTGCTCCCGCTCGTCATTTCCCCCGAGCCTGGAATCGCGGCTCTTTCCGATCGCGTCGATCTCATCGATGAAGATGATGCAGGGAGCATTCTCCTGCGCCTGCCGGAACAGATCGCGGACTCTCGACGCGCCGACGCCGACGAACATCTCCACGAAGTCGGAACCGCTCAGGGAGAAGAACGGAACATTCGCCTCCCCGGCGACCGCCTTCGCAAGGAGGGTCTTTCCGGTTCCGGGCGGTCCCACCAGGAGGGCTCCCTTCGGCAGCTTCGCGCCAATCTTCGTGAATTTCTGAGGATTGTGCAGGAAATCCACAATCTCCGTGAGGCTCTCCTTCGCCTCGTCCTCCCCGGCGACATCTGCAAATGTCACGCCGGTCTCCTTCTGGATGTAGACCTTCGCGTTGGACTTTCCGACGCCCATGATGCCGCCTCCGCCCATCCGCTTCATCATCATGTTCATGATGAGGAGGACGATGAGGAACGGAAACACAAAGCTCGCGACGGAATAGACGAGCGCCGCGGTATCCTGCCGCTCCCGTCTCGTCTCGATCCCCGCGCGGTAAAGGCGGTTCACGAGATCGCCGTCCTCATCCATTCGTACCGTGTAATACTCCTCCGCGAGAGGACTGTCCTCCGTTCCGCCCGTGTAAATCCGGATGCTGCGGTTGCCGATGACGACGGACTTCACCTCGCCGTCATCCACCATCTGAAGGAACTGGTTGTAGGGAATCTCCCGCGCAGAGGAGATCCTGGACTGCGAGTGGAAAAAGCCGAAAAACATCATGGAAAGCATCGCCGCGAGCAGAAGCAGGACAATGGCCTGCCAGCCGTTGAAATGAAAACCGCCGCCCTCGTCCGGGCGCTTCGGTGTCGGATCTTCTCTCATCCCACTAACTCCTTTTTCTGACCATAAAGCAGTTTTCAGTATATCACCCGGGCCCCGCGCTTGGTATAATATTTTTCGAAACGATCCGGATCCCTCCATGAGGATTTTGTGAATTCGATGTTTACGGAATCCGGAAAGTGATGTAATGTTATATTTTAAAATGGTTTTTCAAACTGATGTCCGGGACCTGCGAGAAGGAGGACAAAATGCCGGTCAAATATGTATTTGTTACAGGAGGTGTTGTTTCCGGTCTGGGAAAGGGAATCACGGCCGCTTCCCTCGGAAGGCTTCTGAAGGCGCGCGGCTACCGCATCACCATGCAGAAGTTCGATCCCTACATCAACATCGACCCGGGGACCATGAATCCGATCCAGCACGGGGAGGTCTATGTCACGGATGACGGAATCGAGACCGACCTGGATCTCGGCCACTACGAGCGCTTTATCGATGAATCCCTCACCGAGGAATCCAACGTCACGACCGGAAAGATCTACTGGTCCGTCCTCCAGAAGGAGCGCCGCGGCGACTACGGCGGCGGTACCGTGCAGGTAATTCCCCACATCACAAACGAGATCAAGAGCCGCTTCCACCGCGCAAAGAACCCGGAGTCGAAGGAAACAGAAATCGCGATCATCGAGGTCGGCGGCACGGTCGGCGACATCGAGAGCCAGCCGTTTCTCGAGGCGATCCGCCAGTTCCGGAATGAAGTCGGCAGCGAGAACGTGGTCCTGATCCACGTGACCCTGATTCCATATCTGAGCTGCAGCCAGGAACTGAAGACCAAGCCGACGCAGGCGAGTGTCCGTGAGCTTCAGAGCATCGGCCTCCGGCCGGACATCATCGTCGCGAGAGCGGAGCGCCCGCTCACCGAGGCAATCCGGTCAAAGATCGCCCTCTTCTGCAATGTGCCGAAGGAAAATGTCCTGCAGAATCTCGACGTTGACATTCTCTACGAGCTCCCGCTGATTCTGGAGGATGAGCATCTCGCGGACAATGTCCTGAAACTTCTGAACCTTCCGGACCGCGAGCCGGATCTCGACGAGTGGCGGAAGATGATCGACAACTGGAAGCACCCGCAGCGCGAGGTGACCATCGCCCTGGTCGGCAAGTACATCCAGCTGCACGACGCGTATCTCTCCGTCGCGGAATCGCTGAAGCACGCGGGCGTCGCAAACCGCGCCTCGGTTCACATTAAATGGGTGGACTCCGAGACCGTGACAAAGGACACCGTGGACGACATCCTGGGCGATGTCTCGGGCGTCCTCGTGCCCGGCGGCTTCGGGAACCGCGGGACGGAGGGGAAGATCCTCGCGATCCGCTACGCGCGCGAGCACGGCGTCCCGTTCCTCGGGCTGTGCCTCGGCCTCCAGATGGCGATTGTCGAGTTTGCCCGCGATGTCCTCGGGTACGACGACGCAAACAGCACCG
>CACXCJ010000046.1 GCA_902766175.1 uncultured Lachnospiraceae bacterium | reverse complement strand
GAGCTATGTGGGCAATTACTACGGAACTCCGCGGGCTTTCGTGGAGCAGGAATTTGATGCCGGAAGAGACGTGCTCCTGGAGATCGAGATCGAGGGGGCGAGAAACATCAAGCGCATCTATCCGGACGCAGTGCTCATTTTTGTCACGCCGCCGGACGCGGCGACACTCAAAAAGCGGCTCACCGGCCGGGGCACCGAGACGGCGGAGCAGATCGCGGCGCGCCTCAGCCGGGCCGCCAGGGAGAGCCGCTGGATGCCGGACTATGAGTATCTCCTGATCAACGATGAGCTGGACCGCTCCGTGGAGGCACTGCACAGTCTGATCGAGTGCCAGCACGAGCGAATGGACCGGAACATGGAGTTTGCAGAAGAAATAAGCCGTGAGCTGAAAACGGAATTTTTAAAGGAGGAATGAAAATGTTGGATCCGTCCTATCAGGAGAACCTGGACAGCAGAGAAGAAAACGAGGAAGATGATATGCCGGCGGGGGAGAGCCGCTATTCCATCGTCATCGCGACCGCAAAGCGCGCGCGGGAGCTGATCGCAGGGGAGGAGGCGGCAGTTCCGTCTTATGGAAAGAAGCCGCTCTCCGTTGCCATCGAGGAGCTGCATCGCGGGAAAATCAAGATCGAGGACCCGGATGAATCCGACACCGACGCTGTGAACGGGGAGAACGCAGAGGAGACTGCCGAGGACGCGGAGGAGTTCCGCGCGGATGCTGCTGCTCCCGCGGAGAAGGAAGACAAGGCAGCTGAGACGGAGAGCCCTGCCGAGACAGAAGAATGAAGATCTGCCTCGTTTCTCTCGGATGTGACAAGAACCTCGTGGACTCTGAGATGATGCTCGGCTTTCTCTCCCGGGAAGGTGTTTCCATCACGGACAATGAGGATGAGGCGGATGTGATTCTCATCAATACCTGCGCGTTCGTCCTGGACGCGAAGGATGAGAGCGTCCGGACCATTCTTGACTGCGCGGAGAGAAAAAAGGCCGGGAAGCTGAAGGCGCTGATTGTTACCGGCTGCCTCGCGGAGCGCTACCGCGCAGACATCCTGAAGGAGATCCCGGAGGTGGATGCTGTCGTCGGCACCACCGCCTATGACAGCATCGCAGAGGTCCTGGAACGGGTGCTGGACGGAGAAAGGGTTCAGAAATTCGAGAACCTGAGCCGCCTTCCGGCTGTGTCGGAACGACGCATGTTCTCTACTCTCACAAAGACGGGGTACCTGAAGATTGCAGAGGGATGCAGCAAGCACTGCACGTACTGCGCGATTCCGTCCATGCGCGGAAATTACCGGAGCTATCCCATGGACATTCTCGTGAGAGAAGCGGAGCGCATGGCAGAGCAGGGAATCGAGGAGCTGATTCTTGTGGCCCAGGAGACCACTGCCTATGGTACGGATCTCTACGGCAGAAAAAAGCTTCCGACGCTTCTGAGAAAGCTCTGCCGCATCCGCGGAATCCGGTGGATCCGCCTTTTGTACTGCTACCCGGAGGAGATCACAGAGGACCTCATCTCCTGCATGGCGAAGCAGAAAAAGATCTGCCACTACCTGGATCTGCCGATTCAGCATGCGGACAACGATATTCTCCGGAGAATGGGCAGAAGGACGACGGAGGAAGATCTGAGGGAGATCCTGAAAAAGCTTCGCAGCGCCATGCCGGACATCGTCCTCCGCACGACGCTGATCAGCGGATTCCCCGGGGAAACCGAGGAAAACCATGAGACGCTGAAGAAATTCGTCTCCGAGGAAAAGTTCGAGCACCTCGGCGTCTTCTGCTACTCAAAGGAGGAGGGAACGCCTGCCGCAGAATTTCCGGATCAGGTGCCTGCGCGGACAAAGAAAAAGCGCAGGGGTGAGATCATGGCGCTGCAGCAGAAAATTTCCGCGGAGTGCCTCCGGAAACGGATCGGGAGCACCATGGAGGTTCTCGTCGAGGGATTTCTTCCGGAGGACGGTGTCTATGAGGGGCGGACCTACATGGACGCGCCGGAAATCGACGGCTATCTCTTCTTCACAGCGAAGAGGGAGCTTATGACAGGAGAATTCGTGAAGGTGCGCATCACCGGCGCATCCGAGTATGATCTCAGAGGAGAAATGATATGATCTGGAACCTTCCGAATAAACTTACGATGGCACGGGTGATCCTCGTGCCTTTTTTTGTCTGGGCGCTCCTGAAGGACGGAGGGACATCCCAGGCGTTCCGCCTCGTCTCGCTCATACTCTTTGCCGCGGCGAGCTACACCGACCATCTCGACGGGAAAATTGCGCGGAAATATCATCTCATCACGAACTTCGGGAAATTCATGGACCCGCTCGCGGACAAGCTGCTCGTCTGCTCCGCGCTGATCTGCATGGTCTCCCTCGGAGAGCTTCCTGCCTGGATCGTCATCATTATCGTGGCACGGGAGTTTATCATCAGCGGATTCCGCCTGATTGCGGCGGAGCAGGGAATCGTGATCGCGGCGAGCATGTGGGGCAAGGCAAAGACCGTGAGCCAGATGGCCTGCATCGTCCTTCTCATTCTGAACTTCCGGGACGGCCCGATGAAGCTCCTGACGGAGCTCCTCATAATTCTCATGACGCTTCTCACGGTGATTTCCCTCTGTGACTATCTCTGGAAAAATCGCCGCGTACTTGCGGCCGAATCAGAATAATCCCGGCGATTTGTTGTATAATAAATATAGGGCGCCATAACCCGCGGCCCGGCTGATTCCTGCATGAAGACAGAGCGCAGGCGGCAGAGGCCCCGGACAGGGAAAGGATCTGAATACTGAAATGAAGGAAACGGAACGGATCGCAAAAGAAACCGCGGAAAATGCGGGAGATGCGGAAAATGAGGCTCCGAGGCGCGAGATTCC
Source organism: uncultured Lachnospiraceae bacterium (assembly GCA_902766175.1). Lineage (GTDB taxonomy): Bacteria > Bacillota > Clostridia > Lachnospirales > Lachnospiraceae > Moryella. The sequence continues at coordinate 28,354 of CACXCJ010000046.1, read as the reverse complement.
GGCGCCGGACGCCGCGGAAGTGGAGCGGCGGACCAGGAAATACGCCGCGGACTGCGTTGAGCTTTTGCGGAAGAATAAGCTCACTGTTACGACGGCGGAGTCCTGCACGGGCGGCATGGTCGGCTCACGCCTGGTGGATGTGCCGGGATGTTCCGACGTCTACGCGGAGGGCTATATCACGTACTCCAACAAGGCAAAGAGAAAGCTCCTCAATGTCAGCAAGGCGACACTCCGGAAATATGACGCCGTGAGCAGACAGACGGCGCGGGAAATGGCAATCGGCGCTGCGTTTGCCGCGAATGCGGATGTGGCGGTCTCCGTGACGGGGCTCGCAGGTCCGGACGGCGGCACGGAGAAGCGGCCGGTCGGGCTCGTGTTCATCGGCTGCTACATGGACGACCGCGTCACGGTGGAGGAGCATCACTTTCACGGATCCAGAAATGAAATCAGGGCGCAGGCAGCAATGAGCGCGCTGAAACTCATGAAATCTGTCATAGCGGAGAACACGAAATAAATGCGCTGGTATGCTCATCTCTATGCGGGAAAATACGCTGCAGTCCACCGCCCGTCGATTCTCGCGGGACTGCGGGAGAGAAGAATCATGCCGTCGGTCTTTGTGATCACGCTGGCACTGGGACCGGATTCGCTGCTCGACATCTATCCGGAAAGCACCTTCAGGAAGAGCTTTATCCAGGATCAGGATCCGCTCGTGCTGGGGATTGCGATGTCAAAGAGCGAGGCATTTCAGGTTGCTTCCTGTATCATCGGGGACATGTACGCAAAAAACGGAGATTTCGATATCGATGCTTTCTGTGATCCTGATCATTCTTAGGACAGCGGGGCTCTGTGTCCTGGTCCTTCTGGTGCTCCTTCTGGTTCTCCTCGTTCTCTTTTTAACCGTGCCGATCCGCTATTCCTTCAGCGGGCGCGCCGCAAAGGAGAAGGAGGCGGATCTTCGCGTGTCCTGGTTTTTCCGCCTCTTCCGGCTTCATCTTCGATACCTGGATGGACTCAGCGGACGCGCAGAGATTCTCTGGTTTCCTGTCTGGCAGCTGAAAGGGGAGGAGACGGAAGCGTGCTCCCGTGACGCTGCGGAACCGGATGCGGCGGCAGAAGCAGTAGAAGCCCCGGAGGCGGCGGACAGAGAAGCCGAAGTCCCGGAGACAATAAGCGGAGAAGTCGAAGTCCCGGAGGCGGCGGACGAAGGAGCGGGAGCAGGGGAGTCCGAAGCCCCGGAGCCAGCCGGGAGTGCAGAAGCCTGCGAAGCTTCAGATGGCAGGGTGACAGCCGGTGGGGCGCCACCGGACTGGACAGAAAAGCCTGCTTCGGGGCGGTCTCGCGGGAAGGAGCGCCTCTCCGAAAAGCTCATGAAAAAGAAGGCGGAGTTTGACAGGCTTTCTGCTTTTCTGAAGGAGGAGAGCACCGTCCGCCTCGAGCGCCTGCTTCTCAAGAAGCTCCGCAGGATTCTGAAGGAAATTCTTCCGCGGAAGATGAGCGGAGAGATCCGCTATGGCGCGGAGGATCCGGCGGCAGTAGGAAAATTTGCGGAGGCTGCGGCGCTTCTCATGCCGCTCCTGGGAGAGCGCGTGCGGATGGTGCCGGAATTTGACCAGGAGGAGCTTTTTGCGGATCTCACGCTTTCCGGGAGAATCCGTCTGTATGTTCCCGCCTTCACGGCGGTCAGCATCTGGTTTGACCGGGATTTCCAGAAAGTCCGCCGGACCTACCGGCGCTTCAAGAGGCGGAAACGAGGAAGGACAGCAGGCAGCTCCTCCGATGCAGATGCGGGAGAAGCTGCCTGAGCCGGGGAGCTGCGTTCCGGTGTCAGAATGAAAGGTTAAAGAATCAGAGAGGAAGACAAAAACAGAAAAGCTTCAGAAGCAAGAAATGGAGGATTCTGATATGGCTGAGAACAATTTTTCTGCGCAGGCGGAGGCTCTCTTCAAGGGAATGAATACCCTGATCAGCACCAAGACCGTCGTCGGGGAGCCTCAGAAGGTGGGAGACGCCGTCATCATCCCCCTGGTGGATGTCTCCTGCGGCATGGCGGTCGGAGCGCTCAGCGGAAACAAGAAGGACAATGGCGGCGGCGGTCTCAGCACAAAGATTTCCCCTGCCGCGGTCTTAATCATCCAGAACGGCGCAACAAGGCTCGTCACGGTGCGGAACCAGGACGCCGTCTCCAAGGTCATTGACATGGTTCCGGACTTCATCAACCGCTTTACGGCGGACAGCAGGATTTCTCCGGAGGCGGACAGGACTGCGAAGAGGATGCTGAAGGAGGAGGGGGAGAAGACGGGACAGAGCTCGTCCGCGGAGAAGTAAGCAAATTCCCCGGCGCATAAAAAATGAGCGGTGCCGCTGCTTGCGGTACCGCCCAACACGCATCAGGTCGTCAATGAAGCTTTATGCTCACTCAGCCTTGCCGGCTCTCTCAACTTTACCGGAGCGAAGGCAGGAAGTGCAAACATACATTCTGCGTACGCCGGTCTCAGTCTTGACTCTGACGGACTTGACGTTTGAATTCCAGATGTGATTGCTTCTTCTATGAGAGTGGCTCACGTTGTTTCCAAAGTGAACGGCCTTTTCGCAAATAGCACACTTAGCCATGATCAACACCTCCTATCCTCAGGACTGGGTTTTGGTCGAAAACCCATAACAAGAGCATTCTAGCAAACAAGGCGACTGTTTGCAAGCAGAATTTCAATATTGAAAAGTACCATTTTTTTGCTAGAATTTAGTCTTAGGGTTTTGCATCATAAATTTCAGAAAGGAAATATATCACCATGGTCAAAGGACGTCTTGACAACAAACTGGGACAGATCGAAATCGGACCCGATGTCATTGCTTCCTACGCTGGCTCCATCGCGGTCGAATCGTTCGGGATTGTCGGCATGGCTTCCGTCAACGTGAAGGATGGTCTGGTCCGCCTTCTGAAGAAGGAAAGCCTGACCCAGGGCATCAAGGTCACCGTCACGCCTGAAAATAAGATCTGGCTTGCCTTTCATCTGATCGTCGCCTATGGCGTGAATATCAATGCCGTGGCAGAAAACCTCATCGAGACTGTAAAATATAAGGTTGAGGCCTTTTCCGGAATGACGGTGGAAAAAATTAAAATTTATGTGGAAGGCGTCAGACCGATTGACTGACTCCGGGGGAGATGAACTTGGAAATGAAAGAACTGGATCCTTCTCAGATCAAGGCGGCATTCCTCTCGGGAGCCGCGGAGCTTAACGCAAAGAAGGATTATATCAACGAACTGAATGTTTTTCCGGTTCCGGACGGAGATACCGGAACCAACATGACTCTCACCATCATGACTGCTGCCCGCGATGTAAATGCACTGAATGAGCCGGACATGCACACTCTCTGCAAGACGATTTCCTCCGGCTCGCTGCGCGGGGCCCGCGGAAACTCGGGAGTCATTCTTTCCCAGCTTCTGCGCGGATTCACGCGCGAGCTCGACGCAGACGGCGAGAGCATCGATGTGAAGAAGCTTGCGGCGGCCCTGGAGCGCGCAACTGAGACCGCGTACAAGGCAGTCATGCGGCCGAAGGAGGGAACCATTCTCACAGTGGCGCGCGCCATGAGCGAGAAGGCGGCCGAAATCAAAGACGCGGAGGAGGACATTCTGCCATTTGCGGAGCAGGTCATAAAAGCCGGAGAGGAGGCGCTCGCGGGGACGCCGGAGCTTCTCCCGGTACTGAAGCAGGCGGGAGTTGTCGATTCCGGCGGGCAGGGCCTCATGACCGTGTTGAAGGGGTGCTTCCGCTCGCTTCGCGGTGAAGGGACAGAGGCGCCGCTCTCCCTCGAGGGACTGACGGAAGCCGCGGCTTCCGGGACACATCACGTGGATGTCTCAAACCTTGAGACCTCCGACATCCGGTACGGGTACTGCACGGAGTTTCTTGTGAACCTGGAGAAGCCGTTTCCGGAGGAGGAGGAGAAGAAATTCAAGGCCTACCTTGAGTCGATCGGTGATTCCATCGTCTGTGTCGCATCGGATGATATCGTCAAGGTTCACGTCCACACGAACGACCCGGGGCTCGCGATTCAGAAGGGCCTGTCATACGGGTCCCTGTCCCGCATGAAGATCGACAACATGCGGGAGGAGCACAATGAGCGCCTGATCCGGAATGCCTCTGAGATTGCAGCGGAAGAGAAGAAAAAGACTGCTGCGGCAGACCGGCAGGAGCAGAAGCCCTGCGGGTTCATCGCGGTCTCCTGCGGCGAGGGGCTGGATGAAATCTTCAGGGAAATCGGTGTTGATGTCCTTATTTCCGGCGGGCAGACCATGAATCCCAGCACCGAGGACATTCTGAACGCGATCCAGAAGGTTCACGCGGACACGGTTTTTGTGCTCCCGAACAACAAGAACATCATCCTTGCGGCCGAGCAGGCGCGGGATCTCACAAAAGACCGCAGGGTGCTTGTGGTGCCGACGCGGAATATCCCGCAGGGTATCTCTGCGATGGTGAGCTTCATGCCGGGGAGCAGTGCCGAAGAGAACCTCGGAAACATGGAGGAGGCCTGCAGGGCGCTTCGCAGCGCAGAGATCACCTATGCGGTGCGTGACACGAACATCGACGGGTTTGAAATCCACGAGGGAGACTACATGGCGATCGGAGACCACGGCATGCTGACCGTCCGCAAAAACCTCGGAGAGACAGTTCTCGATGCGGTCTCAAGGATCACCGATGATTCGACGGAGCTCGTGACCCTCTATTACGGACAGAACGTGACGAAGGAAGAGGCAGAGACGCTCGTCACCTCCCTTAAATCGGCGTTCGGGCGTCTGGAAATTGAGCTGAATTTCGGCGGACAGCCCGTGTATTACTATTTTATTTCCGCTGAGTAAGGGTCTGCGGGAAGAGAGCGGAGAGAGCAGAAGAAAAGGGATCAGAGAGGCGGTTCTTGGCGAACCGTCTCTTTTTAAGAGATGTGCCTTGCAGTGCATCTTTTACGGTTCATTAAAGGAGGAAGCTTGGAGAGCTCGGGGATTCCTGTCGCGGATCTGAAGGGGATCGGTCCGAAGACCGCAGCCGCGCTTCAGAGGCTCGGCATTTTCACCGCCGATGACCTGATCCGGCATTACCCGCATCGGTTTGACTTTTATCCGGCGGTATCCGGAGTCGGGAGCGCTGCGGACGAGGAGGTCCAGGCGTTTTATGCCGCACCCGCAGCCACTCTCACGGTCGTACGCCGCGGCAGGTTTGTGATGACCTCCGGGATTCTTCTGGATGAGAGCGGGAAAATCCGGGTGGTCTGGTACAACATGCCCTACCTGAAAAGCAGCATCCTCCCCGGAAAAAGAAGAGTTTTCTGCGGGAGGGTGCGGAGGAAAAACGGCGCGCTGGTTCTAGAGCAGCCGCGTATTTTCTCCGCGGAGAATTACCGGGAAATCTCCTCCCGTCCGGTTCCCGTCTATCCGCTCACGGAGGGAATTCGGAACAGCGTATTCGTGAAGGCTGTCCGGGAGGCGCTCGGCAGGACGCCCGCAATCCGCGACTGGCTTCCGGAGGAGGAGCGCGTCACCTGCGGGCTTTTGGAGGAGGATGCCGCCATCCGGGCGATCCACGCCCCGTCGGACATGGAGGAATTTGAGCGCGCGCGGAGAAGAATTGTGTTCGATGAATTCTTCCGCTTTCTCGCTGGAGTCCGGAACCTGAGAAAGGCGGCGGAGTCCGTTCCCTCCCCGTACCGCATGGAGACTGCGCGCGCGGAGAAGGCGTGCCGCGCACTTTTTCCCTTCCGTTTCACCGGGGCGCAGGAGAGGGCGGCGGCAGAGATCGCGGCGGATCTCTCCTCCGGCCGCGTGATGAACCGTCTGATCCAGGGGGATGTCGGCTCCGGCAAGACAGCGGTCGCTGCCACCGCCCTATGCACCGCCTTTTACAACGGCTGGCAGAGCGCGGTCATGGTCCCGACGGAGCTTCTGGCGCGGCAGCATTTCAAGACCCTGACCGGTCTTTTTTCCGGTGCGGACAGAGTTCCCCGGATTCTCCTTCTCACCGGCTCCATGAAGGAATCCGAGAAAGTCACGGCCCGCGAAAAGATCCGCCGTCATGAGGCGGACATCGTCGTCGGCACACACGCACTGATTCAGGACTCCGTTGAATTCAGCTGCCTCTCCCTCATTGTAGCGGATGAGCAGCACCGCTTCGGCGTCTTCCAGAGAGCGGCTCTCTCTGCAAAGGGAAACCGGCCGCACGTGCTCGTCATGAGCGCGACGCCGATTCCGAGAACACTCGCGGTGATTCTGTACGGCGATCTCGATATCTCCGTCATCGATGAGCTTCCGTCCGGACGGATCCCGGTGAAGAACGCGGTCATAAGCCGTGAGGACAGGCCCAGGGCGCTTCTGCATATCCGCCGGGAAATCGAGAAGGGACATCAGGCGTACATTGTGTGTCCCCTCGTGGAGGCGGATGAGCTCACATCCGGGGAAAATGTGACCGACTACAGTGCGGCGCTCGCACAGACTTTTCGCGGAATTGCGTCGGTCGGATGCCTTCACGGGAAAATGAAGGAATCGGAAAAGCAGAGGGTGATGTCCGACTTCCTGGAAAATAAGATCGACATTCTGGTCTCGACGACGGTCGTGGAGGTCGGGGTCGACGTCCCGAATGCGACCGTCATGATGATCGAAAATGCGGAGCGCTTCGGGCTGGCCTCTCTCCATCAGCTGCGCGGCCGGGTCGGCAGGAGCGCCTTTCAGTCCTACTGCATCTTTGTGCAGGGAAAGAAGACCGAGCAGTCGGAGAAGCGTCTGAATCTTCTCGCGCACTCGAATGACGGCTTTGAAATCGCAGCGCAGGATTTGAAAATGCGCGGCCCGGGGGACCTTTTCGGCGCGGAACAGAGCGGAGAGTTGACTTTCGGGCTGGGCGACATCTATAATGATTATTCAGTTTTAAAACTGGCGCGGGAGGTCCTTGACCGGACAGGAGGCGCGTTTCTGCCGCCTGATACGGGAAAAGCCTCCCTGGTGACACTCTGAGACAGAATGGATCCGGCGGATGAAGATCCGCTGCAGAATAAAGGAATTTCAAAAATTTGATGGAAAAAGAACCAAATCAGACGGATGCCGCAGGGATTGAGATTGAGGATCTGGATCTCGAGGATTCAGACCTCGGGAATTCAGACTCCGGGAATCCGGATTTCGGGGATCCGGGCCGCGCGATTCCGGACAGCGAGGATCCGGATGCGGGGCATGGGGAAAAAACTGCGGGAACAGCGTCTTCCGGAAGAAGACGCGCCGCGAAGCGCTTCGCGGCAGCGGCAGCTGTCATCGCAGTGCTTCTCGGAACTGCCTACTGCGTAAAGGCACAGGAGTGGACGGACAGGTTTCTGCCGAATACGTCCGTAAACAGTGTGGACGTGTCCGGCCTCACGGCGGTCCAGGCGGAGAAACTCTTCGACGAGAGAGCGGCAGATTACAGAATCACGATTCATGCGCGGGAGCAGGACGATGCGGTGCTCTCCGGGGAGGATGCGGGGTTAAGCTTTGCGTTCGGAGAGACCTTCCGGAATCTGATCGAGAGCCAGAATATTTACACGTGGTTCTCCCGGCTCAATGCCTCGAAGGAATATGAGATCGATACAATTGCGTCGGTGGATGACGCAGCATTTCAAAAGGCGGTGAATTCCCTTCCCTGCATGAGGGAAGCGGACTTCCGTCAGCCGGAGGACGCGCATCTTAAGACGGACAGCCGCGGGGTGTTTTCCGTAGTCCCAGAGGTCCGGGGAACGGCACTTGACAGAGAGGCTGCCGCAGAGGCGATCCGCGAGGCGGTCTGTGCGCTGAAGCCGGAAATCAGTCTTGAGGATGCAGGGGTCTATGAGGAGCCGGCCGTTCTCTCGGATGATCCGGGGCTTCTTGACGCCGCAGAAGCAGCGAACAGGTACACGGAGACGGTCATCACCTACGAGAGCGGAGATGGAACGGTTCTGGATGGCTCCACCATCCGGGGATGGATCAAGCTGAATTCCGACAACACGGTTTCACTTGATTCGGAAGCGATCCGTTCCTTTGTCTCGGACCTCTCGAAGCAGTACGATACCTACGGGAAGGCAAAGCCCTTTCACACCTCGTGGGGGCAGGACATCACCGTGAAGGGCGGAACCTACGGCTGGAAGGTCGATCAGGCCGCGGAGGCGGAATGGCTCGCCGGGACAATCCCGACCGGACAGAAGGTCTCCCGGATGCCGGCATTCTCAAGGACCGCTGCCTCCCACGGAGCTGCGGACTACGGGAATACCTATGTGGAGGTGAACCTCACGGCGCAGCACCTGTACTTCTACAAGGATGGAAAGCAGATCGTCTCCAGCGACTTTGTTTCCGGCAATGTCTCCCGCGGGACGGTGACGCACACCGGGGTCTACCAGATCGCGTACAAGCAGAGGGATGCGACGCTGAAGGGGGAGAACTACTCCTCCCACGTAAATTTCTGGATGCCGTTCAACAGAGGGGAGGGACTGCACGATGCGCTCTGGCGGAGCTCCTTCGGCGGATCGATCTACCTGACAAGCGGTTCTCACGGGTGCGTGAACCTTCCCTACAGCGCGGCAGAGCAGATTTTTGAGAACATCAGCGCCGGAACGCCGGTCATTGTCTATGAGCTGCCGGGAACAGAATCCGCAGCGAAGAGCGCTGCTGCGTCCGATTCTTCTGCGGAGACCTCGTCCCAGGCTGCTGCAGAGAGCCGGTCTCAGACGGATTCTGAGAAGCAGTCCCAGGCTGCCGCGGAGAGCGAGCCGCAGGCCTCCCGGGAGAGTTCATCACAACCGGCTGCGGAAGGCAGTTCCAAGCCGGCCTCCGGAAATGCATCGCAGCCGGCCGGACCGGCAGAAACAGCTCCCGCAGCGGAAAGCTCAGCTTCCCAGGCCCCGTCCGGCGGCACCGTGAAGCCGTCGGAAGAGACCGGGGAGACCAGGGAAATAGGTCCCGGCATCACGGATGCTTCCGAGCCGGAAACCGCATCCTCTGCGGGGCTGGTCACACCGGCCGGTCCCGGGTCCTGAAAGGAGTCTTATGAGAGTGATCGCAGGAACAGCGCGGAGACTGCTCCTTAAAACAATTCCGGGAGAAGACACACGTCCCACGACAGACCGCATCAAGGAAACCCTTTTCAACATGATTCAGATGGATGTCCCCGGAGCGTCCTTTCTGGATCTCTTCGGGGGCAGCGGAGGGATCGCGATCGAGGCGCTCTCGCGCGGCGCGCTTCACGCAACGATCGTCGAGAAAAATCCTCTTGCCGTGAAATGCATCGAGGAAAATTTGAGGCACACGCATCTCACGGACCATGCAGATCTCATTTCGGGGGATGCGCTCTCTGCCCTGCAGCGGATCGCATCGTCGAGAAAAAAGCCGTACGATATCATCTTTCTGGATCCGCCCTATGGAAAGGGACTGGAGGATCAGGCGCTCACAGTACTCCGCGAGACTTCTCTCGCAGGAGCCGGCTCCATGATCATCATCGAGATGAAGGTCGATGCGGATATCGCCCACTTTTCGGACCTGGGTTACCAGGTGGTCCGAAGCAAGGAATATAAGACCAACAAACATGTCTTTCTGAGGAGGACGCAGGAATCATGAGCACGGCTGTCTATCCGGGGAGCTTCGATCCGGTAACGAACGGGCACATTGATATCATCCGGAGAGCTTCGAAAATGTTTGACCACCTCATCATCGCGGTGCTGAAGAATAACACGAAAACGCCGTTGTTCACCATTGAGGAACGTGTTAGAATGATACGTGAAGTGACGGAGGATATCCAGAATGTCGAAGTGGAGAGCTTTGACGGGCTCACAATCGAGTACTGCAGGATGAAAAACGCGCAGTTCATGGTCCGGGGGCTGAGAGCCGTGACGGACTTCGAGTATGAGCTTCAGATCGCGCAGACGAACCGGGTAGTCGCTCCGGATATTGATACAATCTTTCTGACGACCAACCTCAAGTATTCCTACCTGAGTTCAAGCATCGTGAAGGAGATTGCCTCCTACAACGGCGACATCAGCTTTTTTGTGGACAGCCGTGTAGCGGAACGGATTCATGAGAAGATGAGAGAGAGGCAGAGGATCAATGAATAGAATTGAACAGCTCATCGGCGAAATTGAAGATTTCATCGAAGACTGCAAGGAAGCGCCGTTTTCCGGCGGAAACAAGATCGTGGTTTCAAAGAGCGAACTTGAGGAGAAGCTTCTTGAGCTGCGGGATGCGGTTCCGGAGGAGATCGCGCAGTGCCAGAAGATTATCAGCAATCAGGACGCCATTTTAAAGAGCGCAAAGGCACAGGCGGATCTCACGATCGCAAAAGCCAATGAGCAGGCGCAGCAGCAGATTGACCAGCACGAGATCATGCAGCGTGCGGTGGCGACTGCCGAGAAGCTGAAATCCGACGCCATGGCGCAGGCACAGCAGATCGTGGACAGCGCGCAGGAGCAGGCGGACGGCATTCGGATGGGATCGATCCGCTATACGGATGACATGCTGAAGAGCCTTCAGACCATCATCAGCCACACCATGACGGAATCGCAGTCCCGATTTGATTCTCTTCAGAATTCACTGAAATCGAGCTACGACATCGTCTCCTCAAACCGCACGGAACTTGCGCAGGGAGTCAGCGGGCAGGCATCGGACGATCTTCAGGGCGGACCCAGGGCCTGAGGCGGCCGCTCTCCGTTATTTCACAGAGAGCTTTCAGAACGCATTGTGGAAGAGAGTTTGCCGTTGAAGCAAACTCTCTTTCCTTAAGGGAGACACACAGGAGGGCGCTTGAAGAAAGACAGACTTCCGGAGGAATACTTAAATGAAATGCGGGATCTTCTGGGACCGGAGTACAGCAGTTACCTAAGCTCCTTGGAGGAACGCCCCTGTTCCGGCCTCCGGGTGAACACGTTAAAGGCCGCGCCGGAACAGATTGCGGGGCACTTCGGCCTCACGGAGAGAGTGCCGTGGAATGACTGCGGCTTCTATATCAGCGGGGAGAGCCGCTTCACCAAGCATCCCTACTATTCGGCGGGGCTCTATTACATTCAGGAGCCGTCCGCGATGATCAGCGCGGCGTCCCTTGGAACATGCCCGGGAGAGCGGATCCTGGATCTCTGTGCGGCCCCCGGCGGAAAGACGACGCAGATCGGCGCAGAGCTTAAGGGCAGCGGAATTCTCATCGCAAATGACCTGAGCGCTTCCCGCGCGAAGGCGCTGCTGAAAAACATAGAGCTCATGGGAATCCGGAATGCCTGTGTGACGGCCGAGGATTCCGGAAGGCTCAGGCAGGAATTCCCGCTCTGGTTTGACCGGATCCTGGTCGATGCGCCCTGCTCGGGGGAGGGAATGTTCCGGAAGCACCCGGCTGTCCTCACGGGGTGGATCGAGCACGGACGGGACTTCTACTGCCCGGTACAGGAAAAGCTCCTGGACGACGCGGCGGAGATGCTCCGTCCCGGCGGTACCCTTCTCTACTCCACCTGCACCTTCAACCGCCATGAGGATGAAGACCAGATCCTCGCGTTTCTGTCCCGCCATCCGGATTTTTCCCTTGATCCCGGAACTCTTAAGGAGGGGTGCTCGGACTCAGCGCTTCTCCCCGGGACATGCCGCATTTTCCCGCAGCGCACAAGAGGGGAGGGCCACTTTGCGGCGAGGCTTAAGAAGGCGGGCGGAGAGACCCTGAGGAAAAGCAGACAGGAGCACGCCAGAGGTGCTTTCTCAGGGAGCCGCGCGGAGACAGGCGCGCGGGAGAGGAGCCGCGGAAGCCTTTCCGGCCTTGCGGAATTCCTTGAGAAGTGCAGCTGGAAGCCGGACATGGACCGCATTTTGCTTCAGGGAGAAAATGTCCTGCACCTTCCCGGGGAGATTGCGGGGAGAAGCCTGCCGCTCCGCTTCCTGAGAACAGGACTTCTTCTCGGACAGCTGAAAAACGGCCGCTTCCGTCCGTCGCAGGCGCTCGCGATGTCGCTCCGGAAGGAGGATTGGATGGATCCGGTGGATCTCCCGTCGGATTCGGATGCGGTGCAGCGCTATCTGAGAGGCGAAACGATCGAGGCACCCGATCCGGGCAGCGGTTACAGGCTCTTCTGCACGGACGGCTGGCCGCTCGGCTTTGTGAAGCAGGACCGCGGCAGGCTGAAGAACATGATGCTTCCCGCCTGGCGCATGCAGTGAGGTACGGAGGGCAGAGAGATGGAACAGATGCGCGCGGACCGCTTCCTCACCGCTCTGGGATACGGAAGCAGAAGTGAGGCGAAAAAAATCATCCGGGAGGGCAGGCTCCTGAAGAACGGCCTTCCTGTGAAGCGGCCGGAGGAGCGAATTGCCCCGGAGACTGACCGCGTGGAGCTGGACGGGGCAGCGGTCCGCTTCGAGCCCATGGAGTACTGGGTCTTAAACAAGCCAGCGGGAATTCTCTGCGCGACGGAGGACCGGTACCGGGAGACCGTGATCTCCTACATGGGGCTTAAGCGCCGCGGCATGGTTCCCTGCGGGCGTCTGGATCTCGACACGGAAGGACTTCTCCTCGTGACCGATGACGGGCAGCTGGTGCACAGGCTTCTTGCGCCCGGCCGCCACGTCGACAAGCGCTACGAGGTGTCCTACAGCGGGGAGCTTCCGCCGGATGCCGCGGAGCGATTCGATCAGGGCATCATCCTGGAGGACGGCACGAGGTGCATGCCGGCAGAGCTGGAAGAGCCGGGGAACCCCGCCATTCTCCGGATTCAGGAGGGTAAGTTTCACCAGGTGAAGCGCATGTTCCGCGCGCTCGGAACGACCGTCACGCACCTGAAGCGCCTGTCGATGGGCCCCCTGTACCTTGACTCGCTCAATTTAAGGGACGGGGAATTCCGGAGGCTGACAGAGAGTGAAGTTCAGATGCTGAGAGAATTTACCGAGGGGAAAAGGGAAGAGACAGGCAGCCGGAAGATGAACACTCCGGGCGCGGGAAACGGGACAGAATCCTGTGAACCAGAGCTTCCTGACATCAACCGCTTCCGTGCCTTTCTCTTTGATTTTGACGGAACCCTTGTCGACTCCATGTGGATGTGGGGCGCGATCGACGAGGCGTACCTCCGGCGCTTCGGAATCACGGATTTCAGTGCGGAGAACCTCTCGTCAAAAATCGTCGGAATGAGTCTCCCGGAATGCGCGGAGTACTTCAGAAAAGAATTTCACATCCCGGCGGAACCGGCGGAAATGATCCGGGACTGGGAGGAGATGACCGTTGAAAAATACCGGAGGGAGGTCCCGCTGAAGCCCGGCGCAAGGCATTTTCTCGACGTCATCAAAGGGCGCGGCGAAAAAACGGCGATCACAAGCAGCAATTCCCCGCGCATGATCCGCGCCGCAGCCGACTCCCTCGGTATTTCAGAAAAAATCGACCTCATCATAACGGCAGATGAAGTCGCATCCGGAAAGCCGGATCCGGCAATTTACATCGAGGCAGCGAAGCGGCTCGGGGTGGCCCCGGAGGACTGCCTCGTCTTCGAGGATATTCCGGAGGGAATTCTCGCCGGAAAGAGAGCCGGAATGACCGTTGTCGCCGTGAAGGATGACTTTTCTGCGGGACAGGAAGCGGAGAAGAAGGCACTCGCCGGGTATATGATCGGCAGTTATGAGGAGCTTCTATGAAGAAAATTGCAGTGATCAGTGGTGCATCCTCAGGAATGGGACGGGAGGCGGTTCATGTGACCGCGGGAAGCCTGCGCTCAATCGATGAAATCTGGGTCATCGCCCGGCGCAGGGAGAGGCTCCGGGAGCTCGCGGACGCATATCCGGGGAAAATCCGCACCTTCGCGGGAGATCTCATCGACCTCTCGTTCATCGAGACAATCGCCGAAGCGGCGCTGGAGGAGCGCGTCAGGGTCTGCCTGCTCGTAAATGCGGCGGGATTCGGAAAGCTCGGGACCGAGGGGCAGATTCCGGGCAAAGAGACGGAAGAGATGATCGATCTCAACTGCCGCGCGCTCACGGTTCTTACGGAAAAGCTGCTCCCTCTCTGCGGCGCGAAAACACGCATCATAAACTTTGCCTCCTCTGCTGCATTTCTTCCGCAGCCGGGATTTGCAGTGTACGCCGCCACCAAGGCCTATGTGCTGTCCTACAGCTATGCGCTCCGGAAGGAGCTCTCATCCCGCGGCATCTCGGTCACGGCTGTCTGCCCCGGCCCGGTGGACACGGAATTTTTCCCGCTCGCGGAGGAAAACGCCGGGACTCCCTGGTACAAGAAGCTCTTCATGGTGAAGGCAGAGGACGTCGTCGCGAAGGCCTTCCGGGATGCCTTTGCAGGGCGTGCAGTCTCTGTGTACGGACTTCCGATGAACAGCTTCCGCCTCCTCTGCAAGGCGCTGCCGTGGAACCTGATTCTGAACTACTACACCTCGTGACCGAACAGGAGACCTTACGTGAAACGGAAAGAACGGATTGAAAAGGGATGCTACGGGTACCGGAACAGGCGGACGTTCCGAAATGCGCTGGCTTCGGCGCTGATCTTCGCAGTTCTGATTCTGCTTGTCGCCGCAGGAAGACGGACTGGCGGGACAGCGGGCATGCTTCTCCTTTTCTTCGGAATTCTCTGTTCCCTCCCGCTTGCGAATACGCTCTCCCCGCTCATCGCCCTGGGGCGCTACCGCACACCGGCACGCGCCTTTTACGAGCAGGTCCGGCAGTACGAAAACCGGGGCCTCGTCCTGTACGACCTCGTGTTTCCGACAGAAGAAAAGGCATTTGCAGCGGATGCACTCGTGGTGCGGGGCGGCGTTGTTCTCGTCTACATCCCGGAGAAGGAGCGCGGCATTGAAACCACGGGCAGAAAGCATCTGGAGCGCCAGCTCCGGCTGGGAAAGGCGCCGTGCGCGGTTCATCCCTTCACGGATCTCACGCAGTTTCTCCGGGCACTGGAGCGCCTGCCGAAGTACGAGGCGGTCGATGCTTCCGGCCGGAGATCTATCTCCGATGGGGCGGAGGACTCCCTCCGCCTCGCATCGGACGCGGATCTCCTGGCGGCGGAGGTCCTCTGCAGGATCTCTTACTGACGGAGGCGCTCCATGAGAGAGTATCGCATCAGGCCGAATGAAGCGGGGCAGCGGCTGGACAAATTTCTCCGGAAGCTTTTTCCCGGGGCGGGCGCTTCCTTTCTCTATCGAATGATGCGGAAAAAGAACATCCTTCTGAATGACGGAAAGTGTGCGGGGAGCGAAAGGCTTCTGGAGGGTGATTCGGTCCGCGTCTGGTTCTCAGAGGAAACGATCGAAAAATTTTCCGCCGCAGGGAGCAGAGAAACGGCGAGGGATTCCGCAGAGAAGGCGGATTTGAGAAAAGCCGGTGCAGCAAACCCCGCATCGAAAAAAAACGGATCGAAAAAAACCGGATCGAAAAAACCGGATGCAGGGGAAATAGTGCCGGAGGAGCGCCTCTCTGCATTCCGCTCGAAAATCCTCTACGAGAACGCGGATATTCTCATCCTTGACAAACCGGCGGGCCTGCTGACACAGCGGGCGCACCCGGAGGATCTCTCGGTGAATGAGCTGCTGCTTTCCTATCTCATGGAGAGCGGCTCGCTGACCGAGGAGGATCTCCGCGCATTCCGCCCCTCCGCCGCAAACCGCCTGGACCGGAACACGAGCGGGCTTCTTCTCGCAGGAAAGACGCTTTCCGGTCTTCAGGTGCTCTCCGCGCATATCCGTGACAGGAGCATCGAGAAGTTCTATCTCTGCGCCGTCTCGGGGCGCATCGAGGCCGCAGGAGAGCTCCGCGGCTTTCTGCGGAAGAATCCGCGGACAAATCAGGTCTCCGTCTCTGAACAGCGGGAGAGCAATGAGGACATGGAAATCAGGACCGCCTGGCAGCCTGTCGCGAGGGGAGAGAACCGGACGCTTCTCCGCGTCCGCCTCATCACCGGAAGGCCGCATCAGATCCGCGCGCACCTCCGGGCGGCCGGGCATCCGGTCCTGGGCGACCCGAAATACGGAGATACACGCCTGAACCGGGAGCTCTCCGCAGAATATCACCTGCACCGGCAGCTCCTGCACGCATACGAGCTGCATTTTCCAAAGACAGAGGAGAGACCGCTGGCGGCTCTCTCCGGAAGGAGCATCTTTGCACCGGTGCCGCCGGAATTTTTCCGGCTGTTTCCCGGCTTAAGACTCCCTGAAGATTCCCGAGACCGCACGCCTTGATTCTCCGGAAACAGGGCTTATGCGGAAGAGCAGAAGGACAGAAAAGGCGGAGCACAGAATGGGAACGTGGAAAACAAGAGGTCTCAGGGGATCGACGCTCGAGAATCTCATCAATCTCTCAAACGACATCTACCGAAGCAAAAAGATTGCGCTTGTGCAGAAGATTCCGACGCCGATCACCCCCATGGAGATCGACAAAACGACGCGGCACATCACGCTCGCGTATTTTGACAAGCAGAGCACGGTCGATTATATCGGCGCCGTGCAGGGGATTCCCGTCTGCTTCGATGCGAAGGAATGCGCCTCGGACACCTTTCCCCTGGCAAACATCCACCCGCATCAGGTCGCATTCATGAAGGATTTCGAGGAACAGAGCGGGATATCCTTTTTCATGATCAATTTTACGGGCCGGGAGGAGGTCTATCTGCTCCCGTTCCGGGATCTCTACCGCTTCTGGATCAGAATGGAGGAGGGCGGCAGAAAGAGCTTTCAGTACGCGGAGATGAACCGGAAATTTCTTGTGCGTCAGTCCAGGGACGTTCCGCTTCACTACCTGGAGCAGCTGGACCGGTATCTTCAGGAGATCGACAGCCTTGACGGCGCGCAGACATCCGGGGGCACTGGGGAATCCTGTGATTGACAGGTCTCGCCCTGCTCTGCTACGATAAAACGATGACGTGACTCGGGCTTCTCAGCATGCGGGAGATGCAGCGCGTTCCGCTGTCCCGCCCGGCGCTTTCCCTCAGCCGCGCATCTGACACATGAAAACATATTTTCAGAAAGGCAAGGCAACATCTTGGATACACTGCTTCATACGCCTGACGGCGTCCGGGATATTTACGGCCGCGAATGTGCAATCCGGACGGTCATCGGAGACAGAATTCAGAAGGTCTGCCTGACCTTCGGCTTTGACCGCATCGAGACTCCGGATTTTGAATTCTTTGACGTGTTCAACAGCTCGAACAGCGCACTGTCCTCGCGCGAGATGTATAAATTCTTTGACCGGGAGAACAACACGCTGGTGCTTCGGCCGGACTTCACGCCGGCAGTGGCCCGCTGCGTCTCCAAGTATTTTCATGACGAGAAGCACCCGCTTCGTTTCTTCTACTGCGGAAATGTGTACCGCAATCAGGTGAATTACCGCGGAAGCCAGTGCCAGTCCCTGCAGGTCGGCGCCGAGCTGATCGGCGACTCATCGATCGATGCGGAGGTGGAGATGATTGTTCTTGCGATCGAGTGTCTCCGCTCCGCCGGACTGAAGGATTTCCAGGTCGAGATCGGAGAGGTGAATTTCTACCGCGGCCTTGTGGAGGAGGCGGAACTCACACCGGAGGAGGATGCTAAGCTTCTCCAGCGGATTGAGAACAAGAATACCTTCGGCGTTGAGGAGTTTGTCGACGCCCATGTTAAGGACGAGGGGCTGAAGCGCGCATTCTCCAGGATTCCCACGCTCTTCGGAGGAATCGACAAGATTTCAGATGCTGCGGAACTCACACAGAACAGGAAGGCACTGTCCGCCATCGATCGCCTGGAAAAAATC
Source organism: uncultured Lachnospiraceae bacterium (assembly GCA_902766175.1). Lineage (GTDB taxonomy): Bacteria > Bacillota > Clostridia > Lachnospirales > Lachnospiraceae > Moryella. The sequence goes on along the minus strand of CACXCJ010000046.1, from coordinate 10,635 downwards.
GCGTCGATCGTGGAGCTCTACGGCTACAGCGAATACGTGAGCTATGACCTCGGCATGCTGAGCCAGCACGACTACTACACGGGGACCATCTTCAAGGTCTTCTCCTACGGAACCGGGGACTACATCGTGACCGGCGGGCGCTACGACAGCCTCGTGAAGCGCTTTGGAAAGGACACGCCTGCGGTCGGCTTCGGGCTGCACATCGACCGCCTGCAGGAGACGCTCCGCCGCCAGAAGATCGAGGTCCCGGTGCAGCCGATCCGCGCGCTCATCATCTATCGGAAGCGCTGCACCGCGGAGGCCGTCCGCCGCGTGCGGGAGTTCCGGTCTGCGGGAGAGCGTGTCGTCGCGGACCTGAAGCGTCCGGGCATCACAAGAGAGGAATACCAGGAGTACGCAGATCAGATCGGCGCTGAGGAGCTGATCATTCTGAACGGGGAGGAAGCATGAGAACCATCACTGTTGCGCTCGCCAAGGGGCGCCTGGCGGACCGCGCAATCGACTACTTCGGAAGGATCGGATATCCCTGCGACGAGGTGAAGGACAAGAATACGCGGAAGCTGATTTTCGAGAACAAGGACCAGAGAATCCGTTTTTTCCTCGCCAAGGCGAGCGATGTGCCGACCTATGTGGAATACGGCGCCGCAGATCTCGGGATTGTCGGAAAGGATACGATTCTCGAGGAGGAGCGGACTCTCTTTGAGGTCCTCGACTTGAAGATCGGCCGATGCCGGATGTGTGTCTGCGGTCCTGCGGAGGCAGCGGAGCTCTTGAGGCACAACGAGCAGATCCGCGTCGCCTCAAAGTATCCGAACATTGCCCGCGACTATTTCTTCAACAGGCGGCAGCAGACCGCAGAGATCATAAAGCTCAACGGTTCCGTCGAGCTCGCTCCGATTGTCGGCCTCTCGGACGTGATTGTGGATATCGTCGAGACGGGAAACACGCTCCGCGAGAACGGCCTTGTGGTTCTCGACAAGGTCTGCGATCTCTCCGCGCGTGTCGTCGTGAACCGCGTGTCCATGAAGCGCGAGAGCGATCGGATCGGCGACATCATCCGGAAGCTCCAGGTCCTGGTCGCAGAGAGGGAGAAGGAGGAAGCGCATGCAGCTCTATCCGGCAATTGACTTAAAAGGCGGAAAATGCGTGCGGCTCCGTCAGGGGTCGTTCAATGATGTGAAGTGCTATTCAGACTCCCCGGCGGAGACTGCGCGCGAGTGGGAGAGGCGGGGCGCCTCCTTTCTGCACGTCGTGGATCTCGACGGCGCGCTCGAGGGCCGCTCTGTGAACTTTCCCGTGATCGAGGAGATCCGTGCGGCCGTGAAAATCCCGATCGAGATCGGAGGAGGAATCCGCAGCGCCGAGGCGGCGGAGAACCTCCTGTCTGCCGGCATTCACCGCGTGATCGTCGGGACGAAGGCGGTCCGGGACCCCTCCTTCATGGGGGATCTTGTGAAGCGCTTCGGGGCGGATGCGGTTGCCGCCGGGGTTGACGCACGGGACGGAATCGCTGCGGTAGAGGGCTGGGAGGCTTCCTCCGGCCTGAAGGCGTCCGATCTCTGCCTCACAATGAAGGCCCAGGGAGTCCGGCACATCATCTATACCGACATTTCGAGAGACGGCATGCTCACGGGACCAAATGTCAAGGCGACGGCGGAGCTGGTCCGCCTCACGGGGCTGGATGTCATCGCCTCCGGCGGCGTGTCCGGTATGAGAGATCTTGAAAGCCTTTCCGAGGCGGGCATCCCGGGCTGCATCATTGGGAAGGCCCTCTATGAAAACAGGATTGACCTGACACAGGCGGTCTGGAGATTTGAAGGGCGGGGTGACGTGTCGAGATATCCGTGGGAGAGCCTTAAGAAGGATCCGCAGGGACTTCTTCCTGTCATCGTCCAGGACTGTGAGAACGGAGACGTGCTGATGTGCGCCTGGATGAATGGAGACGCCTACCGGGCCACCGTTGAGACCGGCCGCATGACGTACTGGTCCAGATCCCGCCAGGAGCTCTGGAGAAAGGGAGATACCAGCGGCCACGTGCAGTACGTGCGCTCCCTCACACTGGACTGCGACCTCGACACCATGCTCGCGCGCGTCTATCAGGTCGGTGCCGCCTGTCACACGGGCTCCAGGTCCTGCTTCTTCAACGGGATCCGCACTCTGGAAGAGAGAAACTGACGGGAGGAAGAAGCGGAAACCATGAATAAACTCGCTCTGGACGAAGACATCCTGAATGAGATCGAGCAGCCTGCGCGCTACATCGGCGGTGAAAAGAACATGGCGGTGAAGGACCCCGACAAGGTCAGGGTCCGGTTTGCCATGTGCTTTCCGGATGTCTACGAAATCGGCATGAGCCATCTTGGGATCCAGATCCTCTACAGCATGTTCAACCGCAGAAGCGACGTCTATTGTGAGCGGGTCTACTCGCCCTGGCCGGATCTGGACCGCATCATGCGCGAAAAGCACATTCCGCTCTTTACGCTGGAGACGCAGCGTCCTGTGCGGGAGTGTGATTTCCTGGGAATCACGCTCCAGTATGAGATGTGCTACACAAACGTGCTCCAGGTTCTGGACCTCTCGGGAATCCCTCTGCACGCCTCAGACCGGACGGAGGAGGACCCGATCGTGATCGGCGGCGGCCCGTGTTCCTACAACCCGGAGCCGATTGCCGAATTTTTTGACCTGTTTTACATCGGAGAGGGAGAGGTCTCCTACGATGCGCTGCTGGACCTCTATATTTCCTGCAAGGATGCGGGAAGGAGCCGGGCGGAGTTCCTCAGGGCCGCTTCCCGGGTTCCGGGCATCTATGTCCCCTCCCTCTACGAGCCGGCATATCATGCGGACGGGACACTGAAGAGCTTCTCGCCGCTCTACGAGGATGTGCCTGCCATCGTAAAGCGGCAGGTGGTGCGGGACCTCGATTCCGTCGCCTTTATCGATGAGCCGCTTGTCCCGTTTCTCCGCGTCACGCAGGACCGCTCCGTCGTGGAAATCATGCGCGGATGCATCCGCGGCTGCCGGTTCTGCCAGGCGGGCATGATCTACAGGCCTCTCCGGGAGCACTCGGAAGCATATGTGGAGCGCTACGCGGAGCGCCTTCTCAAATCCTCCGGAAACGACGAGATTTCGCTCAGTTCCCTGAGCTCCAGCGACTACAGCTGTCTCGGCGCCTTTCTCGATTCGCTGATCCGCTACACGGACCATCGGAAAATCAATGTCTCCCTCCCCTCTCTCCGCATCGACGCATTTTCCCTCGATGTGATGAGCCGGGTGCAGGATATTAAGAAGAGCTCCCTCACCTTTGCTCCGGAGGCGGGGACACAGCGCCTGCGCGACGTCATTAACAAGGGCCTCACGGAGGAGGACATCCTGAATGGCGCGCTCAGCGCCTTCCGCGGCGGCTGGACCAAGGTGAAATTTTACTTTATGCTCGGCCTCCCGACCGAAACAGAGGAGGACATGCGCGGAATTCCGGATCTCTGCGAGAAAACCGCCGACATGTTCTACGAGGAGATTCCGAAAACCGAGCGCACCGGCCGGGTGCAGATCTCCGCGAGCTCCGCGTTCTTTGTCCCGAAGCCGTTCACGCCATTTGAGTGGGCGGTCATGTGCCGGAAGGAGGAATATCTTTCCCGCGCGCGCTTTGTGAAGGAGACCTTCAAGAGCGAAAAGAACTGGAAGAGTCTCCGCTACCAGTATCACGACGCGGACACAACGATCCTGGAAGGAGTCTTTGCGCGCGGCGACCGGAGAGTTGCGCCCGTGATCGAGTACGCCTACCGGCACGGGTCTATTTTTGACGCGTGGACGGAGACCTTCGACAGTGCGCGGTGGGAGGAGAGCTTCAGGGCCTGCGGCGTTGATCCGGAATTCTACACGATCCGCGAGAGAAGCCTGGACGAACTGTTTCCGTGGGATTTCATCGATATCGGCGTCACGAAGGAATTCTTAAAGCGCGAGTGGAAGAGAGCCATGGAAGGCATTGTCACGCCGAACTGCCGGCAGATGTGCTCCGGATGCGGAGCTGCGCGCTTCGGGGGAGGTGTCTGCCTTGAAAGCAAGAGTTAAATTTTCAAAGACAGGGAATCTGCGGTTTGTCGGCCACCTGGACCTCATGCGGTATTTTCAGCGCGCAATCCGCCGTGCGCAGCTCCCTGTCGCGTACTCCGAGGGATTTTCCCCGCACCAGATCCTCTCCTTCGCGGCGCCTCTCAGCGTGGGCCTCGAGAGCCTCGGCGAATACTTTGACATGAAGCTTACAGAGGAGGCAGCAGAGGACTTTTCGTCTGATTCCGCGGCGGAGCGCCTGAACCGCGAGATGGCGGAGGGGATCCGGATTCACTCTTTTCTCCGTATCCCGGACGATGCGAAAAACTGCATGTCAATCGTCCACGCCGGGGACTACCAGATCCGTTTCGAGGCGGAAAACACGGGAGAAGGAAGCTTTGCAGGAGATGCTGGGGAAAGAAAAGCTCCGGAAATCTGGAGGAATTTCTCCGGAGAGGAGCTTTCTGAGCTGGAGACGGCTGTCTCGTCTTTTCTCTCAAGAGAGAAGATTCCCGCAGTAAAAAAGGGAAAGAACCAGACTCTGCGGGAGGTCGATATCCGTCCCATGATTTTTCTGATGCAGATGAAGCCCGAGGGATTGTTTCTGCGGATCGCGCAGGGAAGTGAGGCAAACCTCAAGCCGGCACTCCTGCTTGACGCGTTCACAGTCTCTGAAGCGGCGGGAAAGTTTCTTTCCGGCCTTCGCCCCCGCATCACGCGGCTGGAACTCTATGACAGCAGCATGAGGTCACTGGAATCCTATGGGGAAAAATTCTGAGCTGTCTGCGAGAAGATTCGCGGCGGCCTCTTTTCAGGGCGGAATTCTCTCCGTTTTCTATGAGAATCAGATGCCTGTGAGAGTGGACTTCTCCGCAGGGGAATCCTCACTGGTCGGAAACATCTACCTGGGCAGAGTGTCACACATCGTAAAGAATCTCGGGGCCGTTTTTGTGGACATCGGGGAGGAACGCCCCGCCTTTCTAGCAGATGCCGGAAGCTATGTGCTCGGAAATGCGGAGAGCAGCTCCGGGAGGCGCCTCCGGGAGGGAGATTTTCTTCCGGTCAAGGTCCGGAAGGATGCGCACGGAATCAAGGGGCCGACGGTGACCTCCAGATTTCCGGAGAGAAAAGACCAGGAGCTCATGCAGAGAGTCCCCTTTTTAAGTGCGCCCGCGAGGCTCCTCACAGCGGAGCCCTCCTGGCTCTCCATGCTGCGGGAATGTTTTCCTCTTTCGAAGAGCAGCGGAAATCTCATATCCTCGCAGAGCAGCGGGAATCCGGCATCCCTTCCCGGAGATGCCGCAGAGACCGTAGACACCGGGGAAGGGGGAAATACCGGAAAGGACAGCTGCGACGAGATCATCACGGACAGCGCCGAGATCTTCGAGATCCTGACCGGGAAAAAGCCCCCTGAGGAGGTCTCCTACCGGAAGAAACTGCCGGAAAAATTCCGCACGCGGGAAGAGCTCCCTCTCGATATTCACACCGGTGTCAGGGTTCGATTCTGGAATGACCCGAAGATCAGCCTCTCCTCCCTCTATGCGATGGAGACGCTGCTCAGGGACTGCACGTCAAGAAAGGTCTGGCTGAAGGGTGGCGGGTTTCTCGTGATAGACCCCACTGAGGCGATGACAGTCATCGACGTCAACAGCGGGAAGTTCGAAAAGTCAGGCAGCAGACGAGAGACCATCAGGAGAGTGGATCTCGAGGCCGCGGAAGAAATCATGCGCCAGGTGAGGCTTCGGAATCTCTCCGGTATCATCGTCGCCGATTTCATCGATCTCAGTGAAAAGGAGGATCAGGAGAGCCTCCTCGCGCTTCTCAGGGAACTTGCGGCAGGGGATCCCGTGCAGACCGAGATCGTGGATCTCACGAAGCTGAATCTTGTCGAGATGACGCGGAGAAAAAGCGGCCGCACGCTCGCAGAGCAGATAAAAAAATTCTCTTGACATAAAATCCCGTTTCTTTTACACTTACAAGGTATGCCGCACAGCGGGGCTCAAGTTCTGTATATCTGCAGGCGCCGCAGCTGGCGAGTAATGATAGAAGGAGGTACCAGAGGATGTACGCGATTATTGCGACAGGCGGAAAGCAGTACAAGGTATCCGAAGGCGATATCATTAAGGTTGAGAAGCTCGGCGTCGAGGCCGGTCAGGCAGTTACGTTTGATCAGGTTCTCGCGGTCGGAAATGACGGCCTTACGATCGGAAACCCGACTGTATCCGGCGCCAGTGTCACTGCGACCGTGCTGAGAGAGGCCAAGAGCAGAAAGGTCATTGTCTACAAGTACAAGGCTAAGCTCGGCTATCACAAGAAGAACGGCCACAGACAGCTCTACACCCAGGTCAAGATCGACAAGATTAATGCCTGACCCGGAAGTGCCATGATTCAAGTATCCATATACAGAAACGCGCGTGGCGAGAGGATTGGCTTTCACACGGCGGGACACGCGGACTATGAGGATTCCGGAAGGGATATCATCTGCGCGGCTGTCTCCGTGCTGGAACTGAACCTCGCGAATTCCGTCAGTGAGTTCACGGACGCGCGCTTTCAGACCAGGATCGACGAGAAAAGCGGAGAGTTCGACTTTCGTCTCGCCGATACCGGCAGCAAGGAAGCCGTCCTCCTGTTGAATTCCTGCCTGCTTGGATTTCAGGCAGTGAGCAGGGAGTACGGAAAAAAGTATCTGACGATCACAGACGAGGAGGTGTAAGTATGATGTTCACGATGAACCTTCAGCTGCATGCTCATAAGAAAGGTGTCGGCTCGACCAAGAACGGCCGTGACTCCGAGTCCAAGCGCCTCGGCGCAAAGAGAGCGGACGGACAGTTCGTTCTCGCCGGCAACATCCTTTACAGACAGCGCGGAACCCACATTCATCCGGGTACCAATGTCGGAATCGGCGGAGATGACACTCTGTTCGCTCTTGTCGACGGCACTGTGAAGTTCGAGCGCTGGGGCAAGTTCCGCAAGAAGGTCTCTGTCTATCCGAAGGCTGAGGCAGCTGCTGAAGCAGCGGAGTAATGCGGAAGTCCGGCATCTGCCGGAAAAACTGAATTCCGGCTCTGGCCGGAACGTGGGGACTGTTCGGGCTTCATACTGAAAAGTATGAAGCCCTTTTCAGAAGAAAAAAACCGGGGTGTTTCATGAGTGCTTCATTTACGGACAGCGCAAAAATCTATATCAGATCGGGAAAGGGCGGAGACGGCCACATCAGCTTCCGCCGGGAAAAGTTTGTCCCGAACGGCGGACCTGACGGAGGAGACGGCGGAAGAGGCGGGGACATCATTTTTGAGGTCTACGACGGCCTGAACACGCTCACGGATTTCCGCCATGTGAGAAAATTTGCCGCTGAGAACGGTCAGGACGGGGGGAACAAGCGCTGTCACGGCTCTGACGGCGCCGATCTCGTGATCCGTGTGCCGGAGGGGACCATCATCCGGGATGATGAGAGCGGAAAAATCATCGCCGACATGTCTGGAGACAACCGCCGGCTCGTAATTCTGCGCGGCGGAAGGGGAGGCATCGGCAACATGCATTTTGCAACCTCGACGATGCAGGCGCCGAACTACGCAAAGCCGGGACAGCCGGGGCGCGGCCTCTATGTCCGCCTTGAGCTGAAGGTCATCGCCGACGTGGGGCTGGTCGGCTTCCCGAATGTCGGAAAATCCACGCTCCTGAGCCGCGTCTCAAATGCGCGGCCGGAGATTTCCAACTATCACTTCACGACGCTGACCCCGCATCTGGGGGTGGTCGATCTGCCGGACGGAGAGGGCTTTGTCATGGCAGACCTGCCCGGGCTCATCGAGGGCGCGTCTGAGGGAGTCGGGCTCGGGTACGACTTCCTGAAGCACGTTCAGAGAACCAAGGTGCTGATCCACGTTGTGGATGCCGCCTCCGTCGAGGGGCGAGATCCGGTGGACGATGTGAGAAAAATTCAGGGTGAGCTCCGGAAATATGACCCGGAGCTTCTGAAAAAGCCGCAGATCATCGCGGCAAATAAAATCGACTGCATCGTTCCGGAAGAGAACACGGAGGATCCCGTGTCACGCCTGAAAGGGGAATTTGAACCAGACATTCCCGTCTATCCGATCTCCGGCGTCACGGGTGCCGGGATCCGGGAACTCCTCTATGCGGTGCGGGACATTCTGGATGCGCAGGGCCGCGAGGTGACGGTCTTCGAGCCGGAAATGCAGCTCGAAAGGCCGGAGAAGGAGGACCTTCCGTACACCATCACGCTGGGAGAGCACGGCGAATATGTGGTTGAGGGCCCGAAAATCGAGAAGATGCTCGGTTACACAAATCTGGAATCCGAGAAGGGCTTTGATTTCTTCCAGAAGTTCCTGAAGCAGAACGGAATTCTTGCAGATCTCGAGAGACGGGGAATCCAGGACGGCGATACCGTACGCATGTACGGACATGAATTTGATTACTACAAGGAGTGATATGACCAGCAGACAGCGCGCTTATCTGAAGAGCCTCGCAATGACAACCGACCCGATTTTCCAGATCGGAAAATCCTCTCTCACGCCGGAGATCACGGCAGCCGTGGAAGAGGCGCTCAACAAGCGGGAGCTCGTGAAGATTTCCATCCTCCAGAACTGTGACGCGGACCCCGCGGAGCTTGCCGAGGCGCTCTCCGCGCGGACACACAGCGAGACGGTTCAGGTCATCGGAAAGAAGATTGTCCTCTACAAGCAGGCAAAGGAGGAGAAGAACCGGAAAATTCTGCTGCCGCGCGCGTGAGGAAACCAGAACAATGAAGAAAACAGCCATTCTCGGCGGAACCTTCGACCCGATCCACAACGGCCACCTGAAGCTTGCGGAGAATGCGTGGAACCAGTTCAGCCTGGATGAATGCTGGTTCCTGCCGGCGCCGAACCCGCCGCACAAGGCGGGGCACGTGAATGCCGACTATGCGGACCGCCTGGCGATGGCGCGCCTCGCGGTGGAACCTTATCCGCATTTCACTGTGTCGGACTTCGAATCGAGGCGCCCTGCGGGGCTTCCCTCTTATACAAGCGAGACCCTGAAGGCGCTGTGCGCCCTGTATCCGGACACGGAATTCAGCTTCTTGATCGGCGCGGATTCCTTCTATGAGATTGAGGGCTGGCACGAGCCGGGAGAGATTTTTCAGCGGGCGAGAATTCTTGTCGCGGACCGCGATTATGAGAAAAATCATGATTCTCTCTCCGGACATGCGGAAACGCTGAGAAGGAAATTCGGCGCGCGCATCGATTTCATCCGGGCAGAGGAGGTGGATATCTCCTCCGCACATATCCGGGCGATGTTCGCCTCCGGAAGCCGCACGCCGAAGCGCCTCATACCGCCCGCAGTGTTCGAGTACATACAGGCGCACCACCTGTACGCGCAGTGAGGGCGATGCAGAGGACAGCATTCCGGAGAGGCGTGCAGGACAGCGGGGACAGGCGCGGGAAATGTCAGAAATTCAAAAGACTTCAGCAGGCAGAATTACACAGTTGAAAGGCAGCAGATTTCACATGAACCGGGAAGAATTTGAAAAGCTGAGGGAGAAGCTTGAAAATGCGCTCAGCGCGAAGCGCTACAACCATACGCTCGGCGTCGCTTACACAGCGGCGTGCCTTGCGATGCGGTACGGAGTCGATCCGGAAAAGGCGGAGCTCGCAGGGCTCCTGCACGACTGTGCAAAGGAATACAGCGTGAAGGAAATGATCGAGGTGGGAGAGAGAAACGGACTTTCCTTCACGAAGGCCGATCTCGATGCGCCGCAGGTTCTTCATGCGGTCATCGGACCCTTTGTCGCGGGCAGCAGATACGGCGTGACAGATCCGGAAATCCTTTCAGCCATACGATGGCACACAACCGGCCATGCCGACATGACGCTGCTGGAAAAAATCATCTTCACGGCGGACTACATCGAGCCAAACCGCGATAAGGCGGAGGACCTTCCGGTTGTACGGCCTCTCTCATTCCGGGATCTCACGGCATGCGTGTTCCGCATCACCGAAGATACCCTCAGCTATCTGAAAAAGAAACAGGTACCGGTAAATCCCGGGACCATGGAGTGCTACGAGTGGTTAAAGGAGAATGGAACCCATGACAGTAAATGAAATCGTCAGGACAGCAGTTCACATCATGGAGGACAAGAAGGGGACGGAGATCAAGGTTATAGATATCTCCGGCGTCTCTGTCATCGCAGATTACTTCATTCTGGTGAGTGGCACAAACCGCCATCAGACGCAGGCGATCTCGGATGAAATCGAGTTTCAGCTCGGAAAGCAGGGCGTTCTGCCGAAGGACAAGGAAGGGTACAGCTCCGGCAGCTGGATTCTGCTCGACTACCGCGATGTCGTGATTCACATCTTCAACGGCGAGGACCGGCGCTTCTACAACCTGGAGCGGATCTGGACCGACGGAAAGCTTGTGGAGAACGTCAATGCACTTCACTGAGAAATCGTCTCAGGACAGAACAGGAGCACCGGAATATTTCCGGAGCTCCTGTTTTAGCATTCGGAATTATTTCCGGAGCTTCTGTTTTTAAGCCTTCTTGTTCCGGCACATGCATCAGGATTGTTCCGGCACTTGAATCAGGATGCGTCCGGTCTGCCG
>CACXCJ010000045.1 GCA_902766175.1 uncultured Lachnospiraceae bacterium | reverse complement strand
CGTCCTATTACATAGGCTTAAATATTTTAACACAAATTTTCAGGATGAAAAGATGGAAATAGCGCTTTTTGCCGATTTCCCTCCGGCTCAGTATTTCACTGATCCCTTGAAATTCCGCTCGAAATCGCGGCGCTGGTCATTCTTCGCGATGGACTCCCGCTTGTCGTAGGATTTTTTCCCCTTCGCGAGCCCCACCTCAACCTTCACAAGACTTCCACGGAAATAGACCCGCAGGGGGACAAGCGTAAGCCCCTTCTCCTTGAGCTTTCCCTCGATTTTCCGGATTTCTTCTTTATGAAGCAGGAGCTTCCGCACCCGGAGCGGGTCCTTGTTGAAGATATTGCCCTTCTCATACGGGGTGATGTGCATGCCGTACACGTACATCTCCCCGTCCCGGATATCCACCCACGCTTCCTTGACGGAGCACTGCCCGAGCCGGAGCGACTTCACCTCCGTACCGAAAAGCTGGATGCCCGCCTCGTAGGTTTCCAGAATAAAGTAGTCAAACCGCGCCTTCTTGTTGTTCGCGATCAGCTTGATGCTGTCATTTGCTGCCATGGAATTCCTCTTTTTCTGTTTCGTCTGCCGGGACGAAATCGATCGTCCGGGTGAGCCTGTCCGCGCTCTTCACGGCGACCCTGACTCTGTCGCCGAGGCGGTAGCGCCTCCTGGTGTGGAATCCGAACAGCTCCCACTCGTGCTCATTGAATTCATACTGGTCATGAGGCAGATCCTCGATGCGGATCATGCCCTCCACCGTATTCGGAAGCTCCACAAAGAGGCCGAACCGCGTAGCACCGCTGATGACGCCGTCAAAGACCTGCCCCACGCGGCTCTCCATGTACTCACACATCTTGTAGCGGATGCTCTCGCGCTCCGCCTCCTCCGCGCGGCGCTCCAGCGCGCTCGACTGCTCCGCTGCCTCCGGGAGAACCGCCTCGTAGTGCCGGATCCGCTCCGGCGTGAGCCTCCCGCGAAGCTGCTCCCGGATGATCCTGTGAATCTGCAGGTCCGGATAGCGCCGGATCGGTGAGGTGAAATGCGTGTAGTACCTCGCGGCAAGCCCGAAGTGGCCCGTGCACTCCACGCTGTAGAAAGCCTTTTTCATGGAGCGGAGCGCCATGCGGCTCACGAGGTTCTCCGAGTTCATGCCCTCCGCCTTCTGAAGAAGCTTCTGGATTTCCTTCGGGTGAATTTCCCCGTTCCTTGACCTTAAAACCAGCCCGAAATTGCTGACAAACACCGCGAGCTCCCGCATTTTCTCCGGATCCGGCTTGTCATGCACCCGGTAGAGAAACGGAACCTCCCGCCAGTGATATTCCTCCGCCACCGTCTCATTCGCCGCAAGCATGAAATCCTCGATCAGCCTGGTCGCCGCGTTTCTCTCGTACGGGTGGATGTCCAGGACCCTTCCCCTCTCATCGAGAGAGACCTTCGTCTCCGGGAAATCGAAATCAATGGACCCGCGCTCCCTGCGGCGGTTCCGCAGAAGCTCCGCCGTCTCGTTCATCTTCTTGAGCATCGGGACGATGTCGGCGTACCGGCTCAGCAGTTCCGGGTCCCTGCCCTCCAGGATCTCATTCACCGCCTGATACGTCATCCTGTGCGCGGATCTGATAAAGGACGCAAAGATCTCGTGGTCCGTGACTGCCCCCGTCTGATCAATCACCATGGAACAGGTCAGCGTGAGGCGGACCTCCCCCTCGTTCAGCGAACAGATGCCATTGCTGAGCGCCCTGGGGAGCATCGGAATCACGCGATCCGCCAGATAGACGCTGGTCCCCCGCCTGTATGCCTCCCGGTCGAGCGCGGATCCCTCGCGCACATAGCAGCTCACGTCCGCGATATGGACGCCGAGCCGCACGCTTCCTCCATCCAGGACTTCCAGGGAGACGGCATCATCCAGGTCCTTCGCGTCCTCCCCGTCAATCGTGATCACCTGAATCCCGGTGAGATCCCTCCTGCCGGACAGCATCGCCTCTGTCACGCCGCCCTCCGAGACCCGCGCAGCCTCAGCGAGGACGTCCTCCGGAAACTGCTCCGGGAGGTCGTATGCACGGACAATCGAGAGGATGTCCGTCCCCGGGTCGGTCACCCGCCCCAGGATCTCCGTGACTTCGCCCTCCAGCTCTCCGTCGTCGTGCGGAAATCTCGTGATGCGGCACACGACCTTGTGCCCAGTCACGGCGCCCATGGACTTCCCGTCTGGTATGAAAACGTCGCGCGTAATCCTCGGGTCATCCGGCGTGACGATCCCGTAGTCCCGCACCTTCCGGTAATAGCCGACCACTTTTTCGTTCGCGTGTCTCAAAACTTCAAGAACCGCGCCCTCTGACCTGTGAAAATGCTGCCCCGGCCGCAGCGTAATCCGGACGGCGTCCCCGTTCAGCGCGCCGTGCGTCCTGCTCCGCGGGATAAAAATATCCTCTTCCTGTCCCTCGCAGCGCACAAAACCGAAGCCTCTCGGATTTGCCGCAAAAATTCCCGCCAGATCGCGCTTCTCAGGTTTGCTGTAGCGCCCGTGGCGGGAGAGACGCACTCTTCCCTTTTCCACCAGGCCGCCGAGCACCTCCGAGAGCTCCCCGCGCCTCTCCCGCGAGACCTCCAGAAAGGCGGCAATGTCGCGGAGACGCATGGGCCGGTACATCGGGCTGTCCATCAGCGCGAGAATCAGATCTTCTCTTTTCTTTCGTTCTTCCGGTGTCAATCGCTTCTCCCCGGCCTCAGCCGGAAACCCCTTCCCTGTTCCACTCTGATCACATTGTACAAATAGAGCTTCCGTGATCCACGGAAGCTCTCTCATGACGTAGGTCAGACAAGATTCAGAATGAATGCGACAATGAGAAACAGCGCCGCCAGAATCTTTGTGACACGCTCCAGTGTTCCCTCCACGGAACGGCCTCTGATTTTTCCCCAGTAGGAGTCTGCGATACCGCCGATCGCGCCGAGCCCCTGATCCTTTCCTTCCTGCATCAGGACGATCACCGTCAGTACCACGCAGATCAGAATAAAGACAACCGATAAAATCGTATTCAGCATGTGCCCTCCGAATTGCATAAAGATCTGTTTGTAACCATAACACATGAAAATCCGGAATTCAATAGGAAATACGAATTTCAGGGCCCGTCGGAAGGTCCGCGGAACCCCTCACGTTCCGGCTTTCAGCTCCGCTCCCTGCACTCCGATTGTCCTGAGGAACGCCTCCGCCGCCGGAGAGCGCTCGTCGAGAAAGGCGATTCCCATCTGAACGGTCACGCGCGGCGAGAGCGGAAGGATCCTTACATCCGCGCCGCGGTAAATGCTGTTCTTCCGGCTGTGCATCGCCACGCCGAGACCGGCGCCCACCATGGACCAGGCGGTCTCGGAGTCCATGGTCTCATACTGGACGTTCGGCCGGATATTGTTTTTCTTCAGTATTCTGTGATTGTCTATGTCCTTTCCGGGCAGAATGTCAATAAACGGCACTTCCTGGAGCGCTTCGAGCGGCAGGGCGCGAAGAGACGCGAGCTTCCCGGAGCGCGGCACCCAGGCGACCATCTCGTCCTCTCCGAGCATTTTCCAGCGGAAGCTTCCCTCCCGGAGACTGGAGATGCACAGGTCGATCCGGTGGCTTTTAAGTTCCTCAAGAAGCTCCGAGGAATAGCCGCCCACAAACCGGAAGCGGATGCCGGGATGCCTCCTGCGGAAGGAGCGGACGTCCTGCGCAATCTCCTGAAAATAGCCTGCCGAGGAGCTTCCGATGAAAATGCTCCCCTCCTCCACGCCCCGGAGTCTTGCCGCATTCTGCGACAGAAGATCCGAGTGAAAGAGAGTCCTCCGCATCTCCTCCGCGATTTCTTCTCCCTCCCGCGTCGCTGCGACGCCGTCCTTGCCGCGGAGAAGGAGCGGAACTCCGAATTCTTCCTCCAGGGACGCCATCATCCGGCTGATCCCGGAAACCGTGTATCCGAGGCGCTGTGCGGCCGCAGAGAGAGAGCCCGTCTCAAGCGCCGTGAGATAGGCCCTCAGTTTTTCCGTCTCCATGCTTCCTCCTGTGCCGGTCCGTCCGCACCGCTTGTTTCCGGATAAAATCAGGAACTGCCGGCGGTGATTCTATTGCAGCTACTCTTTGCGTATCAATCAAATATAGCTTTACAAATTTACGATTTACGCAATTATAACATCCTGCTAAGCTTTCCTGGAAAAGAAAAGCAGACAGAAGCCTCCGGCTTCGCAGGACGGCGCCCGGCTGCGGGAAAGGACAGAACCAGGATGGAACTCGTAAAAAATATTTTTCTCACCTGCGGGAACCGGATCCCCGGAATCCCTGTCAGGAAGACAGCAGGTTTTCTCAAGCCCGGGATCTCGGAACGCACAAGGCAGGACGGCGCCCTCCGGGAGATGATTCTTCTCATGCTTCCGATGATCTTAAGCAACATTCTCCAGCAGTTCTACAACACCGTGGATGCACTCGTCATCGGCCGCTTCGCGGACCAGGAAGCCTTCGCCGCGGTCGGAATCGCCTCGGCCGTCATGAACCTCTTCACTTTTTTAATCGCCGGGGCCTGCTCCGGCATCTCCGTCATCTTTTCGCAGTATTACGGGCAGAAAAACATGGCAGCCTTCCGGAATGAGCACTTTCTCACGGCCATCTTCGGCACCGCCGGAAGCGTTCTGCTCGCGGCAGGCGGCATCCTGCTCCTGAACCCGCTGCTCCGCCTGATGCGGGTGGATGCGGCGCTCCTTCCATACGTCCGCTCCTATCTCTCGATTGTCCTTGCCGGCCTCCCGGCCGTTTTTCTCTACAATCTCTACAGCGCCATGCTCCGAAGCATCGGCCGCACCTCGGCGATTCTCCTGATTCTCTTTGTGAGCGTCGGATGCAATCTGGCTCTGGACCTCCTCCTCGTCCGGGATCTCTCCCTGGGGATCCGGGGCGCAGCTGCCGCGACAGCCGCCGCGGAGGGACTTTCCGCGCTTCTCGGAATTCTCTACGGTGTCCTCTTCGAGCGGCAGATTCTGTTCCGGAGGGAGGACGTCCGTCTGAATGGCGCCCGCCTGAAGGCGACCTGGAGCATGGCGTTCGTCACCGGTCTCCACCACTCCGGCCTCTACATCGGAAAGCTGGGCGTGCAGGCAGTCGTCAACACGGCCGGCATCTCTGCGGTCGCGGCCTACACGGCCTCCACCCGGATCGAGGGATTTGCAAATTCCTTCGGCGACAGCGCCACCGAGGCAGAGAGCGTGCTCACGGCGCAGCGCTTCGGCGCCGGAGATGAAAGGGGCATCCGAAGGATGAGCCGGGCGGGCTTCTGCACGACCGTGTTCCTCGGAATCACCTGCTCCGTTCTTCTCTTTCTCACGGCCGGCCCGGCGTCCGCATTTCTCCTGGGGAACTCCGGGGAGGCCTCGGTCCGCGCATGTGCGGACTATCTCCGTGTGGTGTCTCTCTTCTATCTGTTCGATTTCACGGGAAGCACCTACGCCGGGTACTTCAACGGCATCGGCCGCGTGAGGATTCCGTTTCTCGGCGCTGCGATGCACATCACGCTCCGGGTGATTCTCTCTGTACTTCTGGTCCCGCACTTCGGTCTGCCGGCAGTCGCAGCCGCGACAGGAATCGGCTGGGTGTACGCAAACCTCTTCTGGCTCCTGATCAAGAAAAAAGTCCGGACGCGCGAGGCAGTTTCCTCCTGCAGGCGCAAATTACCGTGAATGCCGGAGGCGCGGCAGGCGGATGGCTTCGCGCTGTGCGCGCTTTCAGAGTGTGTCCCGCAAGGGGATCCCCCTCACTTCTTTTTTCTGAATTCCTCATAGCGTTCCGCCGCGCCATCTCCCAGGGACGCGAAGGCATCGTCCGCGGCCCGGCAGATGAGCTGCATCTGCTCCGAAAGGAAGGGATCTCCCAGAGGGCGGAGCACCCTGGCCGCACCGCGGCTCATGTCATAGAGATCCTCCATGGCGCGCTGCTCCTTTTCCTCCGGCGTGGACTGCATGAGGCCGAGGAGCTTCTTCCCGTATCCGCTGTCCTTTGTCGTCTCGAGATAGCAGCGGAAAATGTTCCGGAACTCCTGATACAGGATCTCCCGCGCGGCATCCCCCGCTTCCCAGAGTTCTCCGACGCAGAGCATATCCAGCGCTTCCCGCCCCTTCCTTTTTGCTTCCGCTGCCCCGCCGAAGCGGTTCCGGCAGAGATCCATGAGAAGGAAGCAGGCGTAGAGACCCCGGTCTGCTGTCTTTCCGCGCTTCTTCTGATAGCGGCAGGCGTACAGCTTTTTCCTGAGCTCCGTCTCAGGTCCATCCTCAGCCGCCGAGAGCTCCGCAAGAAGCTTTCCGCGCGCATCCGGATTCATTATTTTATAATAGGCTTCCCAGCTCTCATTCCTTGTGTTTTCTTCCATAGAACAGAATTCCCGTCCTGTCCGGCAGCTCTCCTGCCGCGTTTCCCGCTATTCCCGTGTTTCCCGCTATTCCCGCGTTCCTGCGTTCTTCGTGTCATGCACCGGCATCTGCCGAACCTACTGCCAGAAGTCGACTTTTCCCTTAAGTCCCACTGTCTCTGCGGAGAAGACCGGGTTCCTTCCCTCCCTCCGCTGTGCGCAGTAGTCCTTCAGGGCGCCGAGCGCTGTCCGGTGAAGCACCACAATCACCGGGATATTGATCAGGGCCATGAACCCCATAAAGATATCTGACAGGTTCCAGAGAAGGCTCGCCTTCATGCAGGCGCCCGCGAAGATCAGAAACGCCGCCGCAATCCGGAAGCCGGTCATGAAACGCCTCGGCGGGGTTCCGCGGTGCAGGAAGATCAGGAGATTGTCCATGTAGAAGAGATTCCCGAGCAGCGTCGTAAACGCAAACAGCACCATGGAAACCGTGAGAAAGGCGGGGCCGAATCCGCCGAGAACCGACCGCAGGGCATCCTGCACGTAGAGGGCATTGTCCTCCGCTCCGGCGGGATCCACCCCCGAGCAGAGACACATCATGGCGGTGCAGGTGCAGAGAAGCAGGGTGTCTATGAATACGGAGAGCATCTGCACCAGTCCCTGCTTCACGGGATGGCTCACATCCGCTGCCGCTGCGGCATTCGGGGCGGAGCCGACGCCCGCCTCATTGGAGTAGAGACCGCGCTTGATGCCGTACATCATGCAGGAACCCAGAAACCCGCCGAAGATCGCGCGAAAATCGAACGCCTCGCGGAAAATCCTTGCGAGCACTCCCGGAAGTACCTCGATCCGGAGCAGCACGACGAGCAGGGCGACCAGCACATACGCGCATCCCATGACCGGCACGATGGTCGATGTCGCCCTCACGATCCGCTTTCCGCCGCCGAAGAGACAGTAGGCGACCAGCAGCGCGGTGACGGCCCCGATCAAAACCGGAGAAGACGTGACACTGTAAAATCCATAGCTCTTGAACGTGGACTGGAGATTATAGGAGCAGAGCATGTTGAACCCGCCGGCATAGGTGAGGATCATGGCGACGGCGAATGCCGCCCCGAGCGTCCTGCTGTGCAGCGCCGCTTCAATATAATAAGCAGGGCCTCCGTAGCTTCCGCCGTCCCTGTCACGCCGCTTGTAGATCTGGGCGAGCGTGCTCTCGATAAATGCCGACGCACCGCCGATAAAGGCAATGAGCCACATCCATAAGACGGCGCCATAGCCGCCCGACATGATGGCGGAGGCCACGCCGATGATGTTTCCGGTCCCCACGCGGGAGGCCGTGGAAACCATCAGCGCCTGAAAGGAGGACACGGAGTCCTCCCTGGATGGCTTTTCCATGATGACGCGCAGGGTCTCACGGAACAGGCGCACCTGTACGCCCTTCGTCGCGACAGTAAAATAGATTCCGGCCGCGATCAGAAGGATCACCAGCACATACGTGTAGAGAAAGGAATTCAGTGCATCCGTAAGACTCATCAGTGCATTCATACAATTTTTTCTCCGTGGCAGATGGGATTTCGAGAAGTCAGAAACTGACCCGCTCGCCTGTACTTGCGTTCACAGGATGCGGCCGCCATGAAAATGCCTCTGCACTTCCTGGCTTCCGGCACTCATATCATTCTATAACATTTCTGCCACGCGTGCATTCACTTTTGCGAAAGAACCCTACGCCGGGCAGTGCGGTTCCCGCCTCCCCGCGCCTTCCTCATTCTCGGAAATTTCACGAATTTTTATCCGTCTCGGAAATTCTGTGCTACTATAGACGAGGCGCTGATTTCCTGTCCGGCACAGGACCTGCCGGTTCAGGAATGAGGCACGGAGTGCTGCTGCAGGACTCTGCATTCTGACCTAAATTTTGTGCACAGGAGGGTAAATCGGTGGATGTTGTTGAACTTTGTGAAATCGGTATGCTGATCGCGTTCGGGGTTTCCTGGCCCTTTAACATCGTAAAGTCGCTGCGATCCAGAACGGCGAAGGGAAAGAGCTGCCTGTTCGAATTTATCGTGATCGCGGGGTATATTCTCGGCGTCACGGGCAAATTTATTTTCTTCAGCAGAACCGGCGTCCTCGCCTACTCCGTGTGGTTTTATTTCCTCGATATCATCATGGTGACAATCGACCTCGTGCTCTACTTCCGGAACACGAAGCTCGATAAGATGATGGAAAAGGAAGAGCAGCTTGTGGATGAGGCCTGAGCCTTCCCGGATGGATCCTATCGAAATTCCGGTCCTGGATCATCTGAAGACGTGCGCCGCCAGGCGCAGCTGTTAAAAATACCGCCCGCGGGAAACCGCGGGCGGTATTTTCCTGAACAGAGGCTGCACTTCCTCAGCATGGGCACACGGAGTATTCCGGCTCCCCTGCCGCATCCGGCCTCTCTCAGTCTCTCCGGGTGATCTCCATCCGGCGGTTCAGATTCTTTAAAATCTTCTCCACGAACCGGTCAATCTCCTCTCCCGTGAATTCATGGTCCTCCGGCCGGAACGTGACCGTGAACGCCATGCTCTTCTTGTCCGGAGGAATCGGGAGACCCTCGTAGACATCAAAGAGCTCCACCCCGCAGATATGCTTGTTCGAGCTCCGGATGAGGTCCTCCACCTCGGCGCAGGTCACGGACTTGTCCATGATCAGCGCGAGATCCCGCTTCACCTCCGGGAATTCCGGGAGCGGCTCAAAGACCGGCGTCTTCACCGGCATCTCGTACAGCTCCTGCAGATCTACCTCCGCGACATAGAGATCGGTTCTGAGGCTCAGCTTCTCTGCGATATCGTAGGCGAGCTTCCCGAGATACCCGATCTTCTTTCCGCCGCAGAGCACGGCGGCGGACTGATACGGGTGGAGAAAGCTCTCCTCCGAGGCCTCATACGTGAAGCTCACCTTGAGCGTCTCCGCCGCAAGATCCAGCGCTCCCTTCAGTGAGTAGAAATCCTCGTCCTTCCCGAAGAACGCGATGACGAGATGATCCCGCTCATCCGGATAGTCCTTCAGCGGAAGCTCCTTCGGGACAAAGATTCTCGCGATCTCATACATTCTTCCCGCAAGAATTCCGTTCTTCTGGTTTCTCTGAACCGCATGGATCATGGAGGGCGCCAGTGTGGTGCGCATGATCGAAACCTCCTCGGAGATCGGATTCAGGATCGGAATGGCCCTCCGCTCCGGCGCATCTGCCGGATACTTCATCATGTCCAGGTCCTCCGGCGAGAAGAAGGAGTAGTGAATGCACTCGTACATGCCGGCCCCGCAGAGCACGTCCTTCAGCTTCATCTCTGTCAGCTGCTTCGCGTTTCTTCCGCCGCTTGTCACCCTCGCGCTCGGAAGAAAGGTCGGGACGATGTGGTCGTAGCCGTACATGCGGATCACTTCCTCTGCGACGTCCTGGTAGGACTCCATGTCCTCCCGGTAGCCGGGGACGTGCAGGGTGAGCTCATCTCCCGCGATCTGCGGCTCCATGTCGAGATTCCTGAGGATTCTCAGGATCTCCTCATTCGGGACGGTGATCCCGAGCACGCCGTTGACGCGCTTCACGCTGACCGTGAGGAGCCGCTTCTCAATGCTGTTTCCGGTGTTCACGTCAAAGTGCGTGCGGGAAATCTCCGCGCACCCGAGCTCCCGCACCAGGTGGAGCGCGCGCTTCATCGCCTGAACCGTCGTGTACTCGTCGGTTCCCTTCTCAAACTTGGCGCTGGCGTCGGTTCTCTTCCCGAGCGAGCGCGAGGTGCGGCGGATGTTGTCGCGGGCGAACTGCGCCGCCTCGAAGACCACCTCTTTCGTTCCGTCCGTGATCTCGGAGTTCAGGCCGCCCATGATGCCGGCGAGGCCGATCGGCTTCTTTCCGTCACAGATCAGGAGATTGGTGTCAGAGAGCGTGAGCTCCTGCTCATCGAGCGTCGTGATTTTCTCTCCGTTCCCGGCGCAGCGCACGCGGATCGCATTTCCCTCCAGCTGGGCCAGGTCGTACGCGTGCATCGGCTGCCCGAGCTCCAGCATGATGTAGTTCGTGATGTCGACGATGTTCGAGATGCCGCGGATTCCGACAAGCGCCAGCCTGCGGCGCATCCAGGCCGGGGACGGGGCGGTCCTCAGGTTGTAGATGTAATGCGCTATGTAACGGCGGCAGTACTGCGGCGCATCGACCGTCACCTGAAATCCCGGGAGCTCCCGGTCCGTCTCCTGAAAGCTCAAATCGAGCGGCTTCACGGGCTTATTCAGAACCGCTGCCGCCTCCCGCGCGATGCCGTAAATCGACTGGCAGTCCGGCCGGTTTGCCGTGACGGAGATGTCAAAGATCCAGTCATCAAGTCCCACGATCGGCTTCACATCCGCTCCGGCCGGCGCGTCGTCCGGCAGAATCAGAAGGCCGTTGTAGCCCGCGCCCGGGTAGAGATCCTCCGAGAGGCCGATCTCGAGCCCTGAGCAGAGCATGCCCTCGGAGGTGTAGCCGCGGAGCTTCCCCTTCTTGATGGTCGCGACGCCGATGGTCTCGGTCCTCTCCCGGTTCGTCTCATAGACCGTCGCGCCGACCAGCGCTGCCGGGAACTTTTTCCCCGCGGCGACATTGTCCGCGCCGCACATGATCTGAAAGGTCCCGTGCGCGCCGCAGTTCACGGTGCAGAGATGCAGATGTGTGTCCGGAACCGCCTCACAGCTCTCCACCAGTCCCACGACGACGTTTGAGATGTCCTTTCCGACCTGATTTAATTCCTCCACCTCAAAGCCGCAGGAGAAAAGCTTCTCCTGGAGCTCCTCCGGTGTGCAGTCAATATCCACATATTCCTTCAGCCAGCTGAATGGTACCAGCATTTCCTTGTCCTCCTGTCAGAGTGCTCCCACTGCCGTTTCTTAGTCATTGATCTGTCCGAGCGTTCTCAGATCCGACTCGAACAGGAGCTTGATATTGTTGATGCCGTACTTCAGCATTGCGACGCGCTCAATGCCGATCCCGAAGGCGAATCCGCTGTAGACATCGGAATCGATGCCGCAGTTTTCCAGAACCTTTCTGTTCACGACGCCTGCGCCGAGAATCTCGATCCAGCCGGTGCCCTTGCACAGGCGGCAGCCCTTCCCGCCGCACTGGAAGCAGCTCACATCGACCTCGACCGAGGGCTCCGTGAACGGGAAATAGGAGGGGCGTAGACGCGTTCTGGTGCCCGCGCCGAAGAGCTTCTGAACGAACTCATCCAGCATGCCCTGCAGGTCGCAGAGTGTGATGCCGCGGTCCACGACCAGTCCCTCCATCTGGGAGAACATCGGAGAGTGCGTCGCATCGTCATCCGAGCGGAAAACTCTTCCGGGGGACAGAATCTTGATCGGCGGCTTGTGGGACTCCATGACGTGGATCTGCCCGGAGGAGGTCTGTGTGCGGAGCAGGAAATCATTGCTCAGGTAGAAGGTATCCTGCATGTCGCGCGCCGGGTGGTCCTTCGGGGTGTTCAGCGCGGTGAAGTTGTAGTAATCATTCTCGATCTCCGCGCCCTCGTAGATCTCAAAGCCCATGCCGGCGAATGCATCGATCATCTGGTTTCTGACCTGAGTGTCCGGGTGCAGGTTTCCGCGCAGGATCTTCTTTCCCGGAATCGTGATGTCGATTTTCTCGCTCTCGTAGCGCGCCCTGAGCTCCTCCTCCCGCGCCTTCTGGTCCATCGAGGCGAGATTATCGAGGATCCAGGTCTTCAGCTGGTTCACCTGCCGGCCGTACTCCGCCTTCTCCGCCGCCGGGATGGAGCGCATCTGCTTCATGAGGCTGCTCACGATGCCGGCCTTGCTGTCCAGATACATCTTGCGGAGCTCATAAACCTTCTTTGAGTCGAGCGCCGTCTGCGAGCGCTCCCTGAACCCGCGCATGATCTCCTCGAACCTGGAGGATGCGCCTGCGGACCCGTTGGTGCTGTTTGTGCTGTCCATGTTTTCTCCTTCCATCTGATCAGTCAGAATCTTTCCCCTCTCGTCCTGCGCAGGCCGGAAAACTCTCTCACGCCCCGGCGCGGGCCGGAATACGTTCTCCCGCATCCGGCGCACAAAAAATCCCACACTCCAGTTTCTGTTTTCTGAAGTGTGGGACGAACAGTCTTCTGCCCGCGGTACCACCCGCATTCCCGGAAGCCCCGGCCGGGGGACCTCTGAGCTCTTTATTCCGTAACGAGGAGTACGTCGCCGCCTACTGCCTCCGCCTTCCGGGGATTTCAGCAGCGCTGCTCCGGCGTGAACATTCACGTTCGGGAATTTCCGGAGGAACTTTCAGCCGCTGGTCCCTCTCTCTGACCGGTTTCCCGGCGCTACTCTGCGCCATCATGGCATTTTTCCTGTCTCCGGAACAGCTGTAAAAAGCTTCCGGAACGGACTCATTGTAAGCGGCTCCGCGGAAAATGTCAAGGGAACCCGGTATCCTGCGCCTTCTCTCTGCCGCCTTCCAGTCTCTTCCCTCTGAGAGAACACCGGGACGTCACTCAAGCGCCCGGCAGATCCTCACTTCTCGAGCGCTCTCCAGCGGAAGTCAGAGATGACGTCCGACCACTTGGAAATCCCGATGATGGATTTCGCGAACTCCGTCGTCTCGAGCGTCTTGTTCTTCTTGTCGATGTTCTTGAAGACCTCCCAGATCTTTCTCTTCGGATATGCCGCCTTGATGTCATCTCCCACGTCGGTGCGGCACGGCCAGAGTCCGAACGCGCAGCTGGTCCGCACCTCGCTCGGCGCATCCACCTGCCGGCTGAGGATCATGGCATCGATGTAGGGATTCGAGTCCGCGATGTAGTACGCATAGGCGAATGCTGCCGCCTGGATGTCCTCCACGTCGCCGCGGCTTGCGCTTTTCGCGGTGAAGCCCTGCTCCGACAGAATCACGCGGCGCACGTTTCCGGAGGGATCCCGGAAGGCGGAGCCGCAGAGATAGTCCGTCAGCACGTGCAGATTTGCGAAGTCGATGACATTCGTGGACTCATCCTGCCGGATGGCACCGGTGGCTGCATCATCCCAGAATTCCGGCTCAACCATCGGATACGGATACGGGTGGAAAGCCAGGTTCCAGCTTAAGTTTCCGCCCGCACTGATCTGGCTGTTTACGCGGTCCAGAATGTCCTTCCCGGAATAGCGGAGCGCATTGTCCGCCTGCGCGTAGTTCCAGTCCTCATCGATCGAGAAAAAGATGCGTGCGTTCGCAGACTGGCTCTTGATCGCCGTGTAGGCCACGCGGAACGAGCGGACGTACTCCGCGACATAGCGGTCTATCTCCATGCTGCCCATGTAGTTCCAGTTCTGATTGTTGTTGATTTCGTTTCCGATGATCCAGTTAGAGACCCTTCCGTAGTTCGCATTCTCGCCGGAATAGCGCTGCGCGAGGAAGCTCATCAGGGCCCGTGTCGTTTCGAGCCCCTCCTTTGTGGAGGTGTTGAAGCCGTAGTAGAAGGCGGTGTCGGATTTCTGCACACCCGGATAAATCAGCTCCGGCATCCGGTCATTCCAGCCATTCAGGACGATCGCCGTGACCATCATGCTCTTGTTGGAAAAGGCACTGATGGTCTTGTCGTACTCCGCGATCTGCGAAGCGTCAAACTGATAGGTCTTCCCCTCATACGTGTAGTCAATGCCCGTGCCGGACGTGATCTGCGCGAAGTTGAAGTTTACGTTCACGTGCTTCACGCCGAGCTCGAACGCGTCATCCAGCATGTCCATCTGGACCAGAAGGCCCTTCTTGGTGAGCGGCGCCTGATAGGGAAGCGTGCTCTTCGCGACCGCCTCCGGGTTCGTGATGAAGGCGCGGTTTCCGATCTCATGGTAGGCGCCGTTCTTCCAGACCGCCGCGGCAAAGCCGTCATAGAGAAGCGTGCTCTCCGTGCCGTCATTCAGGGGAAGCGTGAAGCTGAACTCTCCGCTCTCCGCAGCGCTCGCCGCGGGCTCTCCGGTGATGCTGTCCTCATACGGCTTCAGGGCGAAGAGATAGAGCTTTCCGTCCTCCGCGGAGTAAGAGCCGCTCACGGTGCCGGAAATCACCACATTTGTGCCCGAGACCGACGCGGAGAGAGAGGCGCTCTCCGCCGTGCCCGCCGCGGCGTCCTGTCCTGCCGCCGAGGAAGCTGCGCTGCCTTCTCCCGCCGCGGTGCCGGAGGGCGTCACGCCGGCTGTCACTGCGGCCGATGCCGTCAGGACCGCCGCCGCGGAGAGAAGCGATGCGAGAAAAGAGGCCGCAAAGGCCGTCCGCAGGCGCAGCCCGCGGCGAAATCCCGATTTTCTGTCTTTCAAGTTCATAGATCCTGTACCTCCATTGCTGTCCGGTTATGATATGAATTATAAGGCGCTGCGTCTTCTGCTTACAGTATCCCCGGCCTTAACTTTGCTTAACAATTTCTGAAGCATTTCCGGCCGAAGCATTTCCGTCGGCGCCCGGGGAGGACTTCGCGCTCTCTGTGCGGAAAAGGGCTGTGCAGAAAAGGAGGCCGGCACAGTTTTCTGTGTCAGCCTCCCTGCCTTCTGTCATATATCCCGGCGCCCGTTACTGCTCGCTTCTCTCCTCCGGATCGGAGTAGACAGTCTCCTCGTCCTGATTCTGCGGCGCCTGCTCAAGAGCCTTCATGCTGAGAGAGATCTTTCTCTCCGCTCCGTTGAAGTCGACGATCTCCGCCTCGATCTCCTGACCGACCTTCAGAACATCAGACGGCTTGTCCACATGCCTCCGCGCAATCTGGGAGACATGAAGCAGCGCATCCACGCCCGGCTCCAGCTCGACGAAAGCGCCGAAGTCCGTCATGCGGGCCACTCTGCCGGTCACGACCGTGCCCGGTGCATACTTCTCTGCCGCGTGAAGCCACGGGTTCTGATCCGGGAACTTCAGGCTCAGGGCGATCTTCGTGCCCTGAATGTCCTTGATGAGGACCGTCACCTTCTGGCCGGACTTGAAGAGCTTCTTCGGATTCTCGATGCGGCCCCAGCTCATCTCGGAGATGTGAAGCAGTCCGTCCGCTCCGCCGAGGTCGATGAATGCGCCGAAGTCCGTGACATTCTTCACGACGCCCTCCACAACATCGCCGGGCTTGATGCGCTCGAAGAGCTCCTTCTGCATCTCGGCCTTCTTCGCCAGCATGAGCTGCTTGCGGTCGCCGATAATTCTTCTTCTGCGCGGATTGAACTCCGTGATCACGAATTCAATCTCCTGATCCGCATACTTCGTGAGATCCCTCTCGTAGGTGTCCGAGACAAGGCTCGCGGGGATGAAGACTCTCGCCTCATCCACCATGACGCTCAGGCCGCCGTTCAGCACCTGGACAACCTTCGCCTTCAGGACCTCGTGGTTGTTGTAGGCCTCCTCGAGGCGCTTGTTTCCGCGGTCAGCGGCAAGTCTGCGGTAGGAAAGAACCACCTGGCCGTCGCCGTCGTTCACCTTCATGACCTTTGCTTCCATCTCGTCACCGACGTTCACGACAGTCCGGAGGTCGAGGCTGTTGTTGTTCGTATACTCACTTCTGGTGATGATTCCGTCGGATTTGTAGCCGATGTTCAGGATGATCTGATCCTCCTTGACATCAAGCACAGTTCCCTTGACTACTTCCCCTGTGTGAATGGTCTTAAAGGACTCATTCAGCATCTGCTCAAAACTTGGCTCTGACACTTATTTGAACCTCCTCAATGATATGTTTGGGGGTCGAAGCCCCCGCTGTAATGCCGATCCGCCTGAAAGGTGCCAGCAGATTCAGATCCAGGTCTTCCGCAGTCTGAATGGAAAACGTGTTCGGACATACAGAGCTGCAGATCTCAGCAAGCTTTCGTGTGTTAGAACTGCTCCGGCCCCCGATCACAATCATCGCATCCACTTTTGATGCGATCTCAGCGGCCTCAGACTGTCTTTCATGCGTGGCATTGCAAATCGTATTAAAACTCCTGATATCATAACCCATAATGCGGATTTTATCAATAATCTTTTTGAACTTTGCGCCCTGATACGTCGTCTGGGCGGCGATGCTCACCGGCTCGTCCTTTCCGATTCCGAGCGATACGAATTCCTCCGCGCTCTCGACTGCCCTGGTTCCCGGGCCTCCCCAGGCCATGATTGCCTGAACCTCCGGGTGTCCCGGGTCCCCGATGATGACAAAGCGCCGGCCGGCCCTTCGCTCCTCTGCGGCAATCCCGTGGATTTTCGACACAAAGGGGCAGGTCGCATCCACAACGCGGATGCCCTTTTCCCGGCAGATCTCATAGACCTCCGGTCCGACGCCGTGTGAGCGGATGATGACGGTGATGCCCGCGTGATCCGGAAGCGCCTTCAGCTCCTCTGTCCCGCTCAGCGCACAGACGCCTCGCCGCTCCAGATCCCTTACGACGGTCTCGTTGTGGATGATCGGCCCGTACGTGTACACCCGCTCACGTCCTGAGACTGCGGCTCTCTCTGCCTCGGCGTAGACCGTTTCCACCGCGCGCTTCACCCCGAAGCAGAACCCCGCGCTCTCCGCCAGAAGAATCTCCTTCATGCGGGGTCCCCCGGTTCCGCCTCATTTTTATGCACCAGCGACAGAATCCGCCTGACCACCTCATCCTTTGTCATGTCGGAGGTGTCCACGAGGACCGCATCGTCCGCCTGCACGAGCGGCGCCGTCTTCCGGTGCATGTCGCGGTAATCCCGCTCCTCTATGTCCTTCTCGATCTCCAGCACGTCGCACGGCTCTCCCCGCGCGATGAGTTCCCGGAATCTCCTGAGCGCGCGCACCTTCGCGCGGGCAGTGAGATAAACCTTGGTCTCGGCATCCGGGAGCACGACCGTCCCGATGTCCCTGCCGTCCATCACGACCGGCTGGGCCGCCGCAATGCTCCTCTGGAGCGCAAGAAGTCTCGTGCGCACCTCCGGGTACGCGGAGACCGCACTCGCGGTGTTTCCGACCTCCTCCGCCCGGAGTTTCTCCGTCACGTCCTCCCCGTTCAGAAGAATTCTCTGCTCCCCGCTCTCCACTCTGCAGGAGACCTCGGCGCCCTTCAGGGCCGCCGCGACCTCCTCCCGGTTTCCGGTATCCGTCCCCGTGTCAAGAAGGTAGAGCGCGACCGCCCGGAACATGGCCCCGGTATCGACATGAAGCCAGCCGAGCTCCCGGCTCACCGCCTCCGAAATCGTAGATTTTCCTGCCCCCGCCGGTCCGTCGATCGCGAGCGCACGCAGTTTTCCCCCCATCAGACCCCTTCCTTTTCGGCTATGCTGCAAAGGCACAGCGCAGTATAATAATTAAGAGTTATATTAACATAAATTCAGAAGGCGGTAAATCCCGGCGCGGCCCTTCAGGCCGGGAGAGCGGAGGCGCGAGGCCATGAACATTCTCGACACATTTTCCCTGCAGGGATCTCTCTTTATCATGATTCTCACCGGGCTCTGGCTCCGGAAGCGCGGTGTTCTGGACGAGGACGGCCAGCGCGTCCTGACGGACCTCTGCATCGACATCGTGATCCCGTGCAACATCCTGAAGTCCTTCCTCGGCGGCATGGGACCGGACGTTCTCCGGAAGGGCTTCCTGATTCTCGTCTCCGGATTCCTGCTGCAGATTCTGTGCCTTCTCCTGAACCTCTTTCTCTTCAACCGCTGGGAGCCGGCGCAGAAAAAGGTGCTGCAGTACTGCACGATCGTCTCAAACGGCGGTTTCCTCGGAAACCCGGTCGCGGAGGGAATCTACGGGATGGAGGGGCTCCTCTACGCCTCCATTTTTCTCATCCCGATGCGGATCGTCATGTGGAGTGCCGGCACCTCCTACTTTGTCTCAGGGACGGCAGACCGGAGAAAGGTGATCCGGAATGTTCTGACGCATCCGTGCCTGGTCGCGGTCTATCTCGGCATCGCCATCATGATGTCCGGCATCTCCCTCCCGCCGATGCTCGAATCCGCAGTCCGCTCCATCGGAAGCTGCAACTCCGCGCTCACGATGTTCATCATCGGCATCATCCTCGCAGATGTCCCGCTGAACACCATCGTCGGAAAAACGAGCGTCCTCTTCAGCATCTTCCGGCTCGGAATTCTGCCTCTCGCTGCCTACGCGCTCTGCACCGCACTGGGCCTCTCCGGAGCCGCGCGCGGCGTTCCAGTCCTCATGACAGGAATGCCGGCAGGCGCGACCGCCTCCATCTTCGCGGCGCGCTACAAGAGCGACGCCCCGTTCGCGACGAAGATCGTCGTCCTCTCGACCCTGCTCTCCATGGTCACGCTGCCGCTCTGGAGTCTCATTCTTGAGTGACCCGGGCAGAGCTTTCTCCCCGCGCAGGGACAGCGCCGGCGGCGCTCTGCCCCGCGAGCCATCCCGTGGACCATGCGATCTGCAGATTGTATCCGCCGGTCAGGGCGTCCAGATCCAGGAGCTCCCCGGCAAAATAGAGGCCCCGGACGTGCTTTGACTCCATCGTGGAGGGATCCACATCCCTCACGTTCACCCCGCCCTTCGTGATGACCGCCTCCGACCATCCGCGCGTCCCCGTGAGGGTGAAACTGAGCCCCTTCGCGGCACGGATCAGCGCGCCGCGGTCCGCCCTTGTCAGATCATGCACCTTTTTTTCCGGGTCGATGCCGGACTGCCGGATCACCTCCGGAATGAGACGCGACGGGAAGAGCTCCGACAGCGCGTTCTTGAGGGAGCGGTTCTGCTCCGCAGAAAAGTCCCTTAAAAGACGCTGATCCAGCTGCTCGGCGCTCAGCGCGGGTTTCAGGTCAATCACGAGGGCCAGCTCCTTCTTCTTAAGGAGCGGACCCGCAGAGGCACTCGCGGAGAGAATCAGAGGGCCGCTCACACCGAAGTGCGTGAACAGCATCTCGCCGAAGCCCTCGTAAATTTTCTTCTTCCCGTCCCGCACCGTGACGGAGACATTCTTCAGGGAAAGCCCCATGAGCTCTGCGGCGCTCTGCTGCTCCCGGACGATAAACGGCACCAGGGACGGCAGAAGATCCGTCACGCGGTGGCCGGTCTCCCGGGCGATGCGGTGGCCGTCCCCGTCCGATCCGGTCTGCGGATACGAGAGCCCGCCGGTCGCAAGAATCACGGCGTCCGCCACAAGAGCGGTGCCGTCCGGAAGAAGGACGCCCGTCACCCTCTGCCCGCCGTCCTCTCCCGTCTCCGTCTCCAGTGCCTTCGCGGGCGTGCTGAACCGCACGCGCACGCCGTCCCGGCGGAGCTCTCTCTTTAAGGCGTCGATCACGTCAAAGCTGTGGTCACTCACGGGAAACACCCGGTTTCCGCGCTCCGTCTTCAGGGGACAGCCGTTCTCCTCGATCAGGTCACAGATATCCCGGTTTGTGAATGCCCGGAACGCGCTGAAGAGAAAGCGCGGGTTCGTGACCACGTTCTCCTGCACAGTTCTCATGTCCGCAGCGTTCGTCACGTTGCAGCGCCCCTTCCCCGTGATGAAAAGCTTTTTCCCGAGCTTCTCATTCTTCTCAAGAATCGTGACGGAGGCCCCTCCCCGCGCGGCGGATGCCGCCGCCGCCATTCCGGCGGCTCCTCCGCCGATCACAATCACATGCCTCAAGGTTTTCTCCTCTCAGAACTTTCCGCAGGTCTCAATTCTCCACAACTCTCCGCGCTGCCAGGCCCGGCAGAAGGCTTCTGCTGTCGCTTCTGACACATCCGGCGCCTCCCCTGCAGGCAGAAAAACACCCGCGTCAGCGCTTCCGGAAGAAACTCCGGACTCTCTGGCGCGGGCGCCGCCCTCAAATCTGCGTCATCACAAAAATATTGTAGATCGCGCGGATCGCTGTCTCATAGTCGTCGTTCTTCACGCCGACTATGATGTTGTACTCGCTCGAGCCCTGGTCGATCATCTTGACATTCACGCGCGCGTGGCTCAGCGCCGCAAAGATGCGCGCCGCAGTTCCGCGCTGGTCCTTCATTCCCCGGCCCACGACGGCGATCAGTGCGAGGTCCGCCTCCAGGAAGATCTGGTCCGGGTGCACCGCCCGGTGCACCTCCGCGACGATCTGCTGCTCCCGGTCCATGAACTCCGACTGGTGCACGACAATCGTCATCGTGTCGATTCCGGAAGGCATGTGCTCGATGCTCATGCCGTTGTCCTCGAAGACCTGCAGGACCTTCCGGCAGAAGCCGATCTCGGAGTTCATCTGATCCTTGTCGATCGTCATGGAGCAGAATCCCTTCTTGCCGGCGATGCCGGTGATGGTGAACCTCGGCTTCCGGCAGGTCGTGTCGACGATCATGGTACCCTTGTCCTCCGGGCGGTTCGTGTTGCGGATATTGATCGGGATGCCCTCGCGCCGCACCGGGAAGACCGCGTCCTCATGCAGGACACCCGCGCCCATGTAGGAGAGCTCGCGGAGCTCCTGGTACGTGATGACATCGATCACCTCGGGGTTCTCCACGATGTGCGGGTCCGCGCAGAGGAAGCCGGAGACGTCCGTCCAGTTCTCGTAGAGATCCGCGTGTATCGCGCCCGCGATGACGGAGCCCGTGACATCGGAGCCGCCCCGGGAAAATGTCGTGACCGTGCCGTCCCGCTTTGCGCCGTAGAATCCGGGAATCACCGCGCGCTCCACGCCCGCGAGGCGCTTTGCGACCGTGCGCTTCGTCATGTCGGCGTCCAGTGCGCCGTCCTCGTGGAAGACAATCATCTCCGCCGGATCCACGAACTCATATCCGAGGAATGCCGCCATCACGCGGCCGTTCAGGTACTCCCCGCGGCTCGCCGCATAGTCCCGTCCGATCTGCGCGAGGAAGTTCTTCTCGATCGTCTGGAATTCCTCCCCCAGGTCAAGATCCAGCCCAAGACCCTGGATGATCTCCTCATACCTCCCGCGGATTTCCCGGAAGAGCTCCTCATAGGGCTCCCCGGCCGCAACCGCGTCATAGGTCTGATAGAGCAGATCCGTGACCTTCGTGTCCCCGGAGAATCTTCTGCCCGGCGCACTCGGAATCACGTACTGTCTCGACGGATCTGAGTGGATGATGTCACCGACCTTCCTGAACTGCTCCGCAGTCGCAAGAGAACTTCCGCCGAACTTCACTACTTTCTTCATTTCCTGTTCCTCCAAGCTGCAAATGATTCTGTGTCCTCACCTCTCCGGGCGCTCTCACCGAAAATACCTGACGCCCGACTCAAAGATCTTCATATCCTGGCGCATCGGAATGTTGATGTTCACCGACTCTCCGATTCTTTCCGGATGTCCCATCTTGCCGAAAATCCGGCCGTCCATGCTCGTGATTCCCTCGATCGCCTCGTAGGAGCCGTTCGGGTTCCATGCCTCATCCATCGTCACGTTTCCGTCCGGGTCGCAGTACTGCGTCGCGACCTGTCCGTTCGCGAAGAGCCTGTCAATCTCTTCCTTCGGAGCGACAAAACGTCCCTCCCCGTGCGAGGCCGCGTTCGCATAGACCCCTCCGAGCTCTGCGCCCATGAGCCACGGGGACTTGCTGGAGACCACCTTGATATCCACCATGCGGCTGATGTGTCTGCCGATCGTGTTCGTCGCAAGGGTCGGCGCATCCGGCGCCTGCTCGCGGATGTCCGCGTACGGCACAAGTCCGAGCTTGATGAGCGCCTGGAAGCCGTTGCACACGCCAAGCAGCAGGCCGTCCCGCTCATTCAGGAGCTTTAAGAGCTCCTCGCTGATCTCCTGATTCCGGAAGACCGTCGCGAAGAACTTTGCGCTTCCCTCCGGCTCATCGCCCGCGGAGAAGCCGCCCGGGAACATGACGATCTGGGACTTCGCGATTTCCCTCTTGTACTCCTCGACGGAATCCAGGATATCCTTCGCATCCAGGTTTCTGAAAATCTTCGCGGTGACCGTCGCGCCCGCCCTCTCGAACGCAGCGGCGGAATCGTACTCGCAGTTTGTGCCCGGAAAGACCGGAATGAACACATGCGGCTTCGCGATCCCATGGCTCAGGATGCTCACATGTCCGGCATCAAAGACCGGGCGCACCACCTGCTCCCCGCCTTCCTTCACGCGGGACGGGAATACCTTCTCCAGGGTCCCTGTCCACGCCTTCTCCGCCTCGGAGAGCGGAATCCGGACATCCCCGTAAACCAGCGCTGCCTCCTCCGTCACGACGCCGAGCGGCTCTGTCCGCACCGTGAGGCCATTTTCCTTCCCCGCCGGAACCTCTGCCACGATGCTGCACCATCCCGGCGCGAACAGCGTCTCCGCAGCAATCGAGGGGTCGATCCTCACGCCGAGCCCGTTACCGAATGCCATCTTGGAGACTGCCTCCGCGATTCCGAAGCGGTCCAGCGCCCACGCGCTCACGATTCTGCCCTCGGAGATATCCGCAAAGAGCTTCGCGTACTGGGTCTTCAGATCCTCAAAGTCCGGCAGATCATCGGCATCATGCCTCACGGTCACGAGCACGAGGCGGCTGCCCGGGGTCTTCAGCTCCGGTGTGATGCAGGTCTTTGAGGAAGCGGTATCCACTGCAAAGCTCACAAGCGTGGGCGGAACGTCGATGTCATTGAACGTCCCGGACATGGAGTCCTTTCCGCCGATACTCGCGAGGCCGAGGGAAAGCTGTGCGCGGTACGCGCCGAGCAGTGCGGAGAACGGCTTGCTCCAGCGGCGCGGCATGTCGTCGTACATCCGGCCGAAATATTCCTGGAAGGAGAAGTGGATCTTTCTCCAGTCGCCGCCGGCGGCCGCGATCTTCGCGACGGAGTCCGCGACCGCGTAGACCGCCCCGTGATACGGGCTCCAGCTCGTGAGATACGGGTCGAAGCCGTAGCTCATCATCGTGACCACGTCCGTCTTCCCGTGAAGGAGCGGGAGCTTCGCGATCATGGTCTGCGTCTCCGAGAGCTGGTACTTTCCGCCGTAGGGCATATCGACCGTGCCAGCGCCGATCGAGGCGTCGAACATCTCGACCAGTCCCTTCTGCGAGCAGACGTTCAGGTCCTTCAGCATCGAAAGCCACCGGCCTCTGACATCTTCCACCTTTTGGGGCTTCAGCGGGCTCTCCGCGGCCTTCGGCATCTCCACCTCGACCTTCGAGGTCAGGTGCGCTCCGTTTGTGTCGAGGAATTTCCGCGCGATGTCAACGATGGTCTTCCCGCGCCAGTGCATGACGAGGCGCGGGCTCTCCGTCACGACAGCGACCGGAACCGCCTCGAGGTTCTCCTCCTTCGCATAGGCCAGGAACTGCCCGACATTCTTCGGGTCGATGACGCACGCCATCCGCTCCTGGGACTCACTGATCGCGATCTCCGTGCCGTCGAGACCTGCATATTTCTTCGGGACCTTGTCCAGATCGATGTCAAGGCCGTCCGCCAGCTCGCCGATCGCCACGGAGACGCCGCCCGCCCCGAAGTCATTGCACTTCTTGATGAGAAGGCTCACCTCCGGGCGGCGGAACATGTGCTGGAGCTTCCTCTCAGTCGGCGCATTTCCCTTCTGGACCTCCGCGCCGCAGACCTCGATGGACTCGGTCGTATGCACCTTCGAGGAGCCGGTCGCGCCCCCGATTCCGTCGCGGCCGGTTCTTCCGCCGAGGAGAATGATGACATCCCCGGGCTCGGAATCCGCGCGGATCACATTTTTCCGCGGCGCCGCCGCGATGACCGCGCCGATCTCCATGCGCTTCGCGACGTAATTCGGGTGATAGATTTCCTTCACATAACCGGTCGCAAGACCGATCTGGTTTCCGTAGGAGGAGTAGCCGTGCGCCGCCTCGGTGACGATCTTCCGCTGCGGAAGCTTTCCCTCCAGCGTCTCACTGAGCGGGCGGGTCGGGTCCGCCGCGCCCGTGACGCGCATCGCCTGGTAGACATAGGTGCGGCCGGACAGCGGGTCCCGGATGGCCCCGCCGAGACAGGTCGCGGCGCCGCCGAACGGCTCGATCTCCGTCGGATGGTTGTGGGTCTCGTTCTTAAAGTTCACGAGCCACTCCTCGGTCTTTCCGTCGACCTCGACCGGAACCACGATGGAGCAGGCATTGATCTCGTCGGACTCCTCCTGATCGGTGAGCTTTCCGTCCTTCTTCAGGCGCCGCATCGCCATGAGGGCGAGATCCATCAGGCAGATGAACTTTCCGCTTCTGCCCCTGAAGATGTCCTCATGGTCCTTCACGTACTCCTCGTAGGTCTTCTGAAGGAGGTCATGGTAGTCGCCGTCCAGGAAGCGGACGTCCTGAAGCTCCGTCGCAAAGGTGGTGTGGCGGCAGTGGTCCGACCAGTAGGTGTCCAGCATGCGGATCTCGGTGACGGTGGGATCCCGCCTCTCAGAGCGGAAATAATCCCGGATGAAGGCAAAGTCGCTGTAGGTCATGGCGAGATTCAGGGAGTCGTAGAGCTTCCGGAATTCCTCCTCCGGCATGGTGCAGAAGCCGTCAAAGACCTTCACGTCCTCCGGCACCGGATAGTCCACCGCGAGCGTCTCCGGCTTCTTTTCGTCCGTCTCCCTCGAGTCCACCGGGTTGATGCAGAAGTTCTTCACAGCTGCCACTTCCTCCGGGGTGATGCTGCCGCTGAGGACGTAGGTCGTCGCGGAGCGGATCACCGCGATGGAGTTCTCATTGATCAGCTTCACACACTGCACGGCGGAGTCCGCGCGCTGATCGAACTGCCCCGGCAGATACTCGACGGAGAAGATGAAATCGGACGGATCGTGCGGGAAAGATTCCTCATAGAGAAAGTCCACCGGAGGCTCCGAGAAAATGGTCCCCTTCGAGAGCTCGTAGGTGCGGTCCGTCATGTTCTCGATGTCATAGCGGATCAGGACGCGCACCGAGCGGATGCCGGTGATGCCCAGATAGTCCCGGATGTCCGCCGCCAGCTGGCCGGCGCGCACTGCATAGTCCGGCTTCTTTTCGACATAGATTCTTCTTACGTTCATGGTACCCCTTTCTGCTCACTCGAGCCCGGAACCACTGTCCATTGCCTGCATGGTCATTTTCAGAAGTTCACGCACCTCGTCCGGTGTCGTCCTCATGCGCTGCGCGAGTTCCTCGACCTTCGGCTGCCGCCCGAGCTCCCCCGCGAGAACGCGGGACACCTCGAGAAGGCGGTTTGCCTGATCAGCGACGGAATCCGCACCTTTTCTCGCGCTGCGCTCCTCCTCGGACGCCTCCCTGAGACGCTTCCGCACGGCTTCCTTCACATGGGTTCTGAGAGCTCCGGGAGAACTCTCCCGCCCCTCTGCCCCGGCCCCTGTTTCCCGGGGAGCTGCGTGCGCGGCCAGGGATCCGACATACTCCTGCACGGCGTCCACCAGGGCGAGGTTCGCGGTGCCGATCATCTCGTCCACCTGAAGCGGACCTCCCATGAAATCCTGAATGACGCGGAGCGCATCCATGAGACATCCCTCGATCAGGCGGTCCCGCGCGGCCGTGCTGCCGGATGCAGCGCTGAGAAGGAGTTCTTCCTCCTCCGCCTTCGTGAGCGGCGGAACTTCCTTCAGTTCCTCGAGATAGAGGCTCAGAAGGTCAAGCCCCTCCTCCCCGGCATTTTCGTCCTCCGGCGAGCTCTCCCCGGGGCTCTCGCGCTCCGCTGCGCTCTCCCCGGCGCCTTCTCGCTTCACCGGAACGCCGCCCATTCCCTCGATGAACGCCTCCCGTCCGCCTTCGCCGTACTCTCCGACTTCCAGGAACGGAAAATTGTCCTCTGCTCCGCTCTGTGCACCGGAGAGCTCTGAATCCTCCGGCTGCCCCGGAAAGTCCTGCCTCCTCTCCGGAAATCCTGACTGATCACCAAACTTTCTCATGCATTATCCTCTCAAAGTTCCAAGACTGCAATACCATGGGAGCGGAAAAATTCCGCGGTCCATCTGTCAAATGCCTCTTCCAGCGTCCTGTCCGGCGGGAAACTGCTGAGGGAGGCCGCGCTGACACAGGTGAGCACCCCCTCCTCGTAGCGGAAATTCAGGAAAAAGCCGCCGTTTTTCTCTCCGGCCGTTTCTCCCGATTCCCTCAGGAACTGCTCTGCCGCCGCCGGCGCGAGCTTCAGGGTGATCCGGAAGGATTCCGGCACCCTGCTGCCGCGGATCAGGCTGAACAGGAACGGGCGGATTTTCCTCCAGGGCGCGGAGTCCCCGATTTCCCCGCGCGAGAGCTCCTCCTCCGCGTACCAGCCGCGCTCTGTCTTCCCGCTCACGCTGAACGTACAGAAGGTTTTCACCTGTGCCTCGCTGAGAAGAAATTCATCAAACGTGTCCCTCGTAAAGAGCGCCTGCGTGGCTCCCCTGAGATCCTCCGCACGATACGCCTTCACTGTGAGAGCGCTCCCTTCACCGCCGCAAAGAAATTCTCTCCTGCATAGGGCGAAGCCGCACCTTTCACGACCTCCTCCCAGACTCCGGAATCTATCACCATCTCGTGCTCCCTGAGGTAACTGCCAAGAGCCTCGCGGAGAATCTCGCGGACGCGCTCCCGCTCCAGTACCTGGCGGTTCGCCGCCGTCTCCGTCTCCTCGTAGCTGCTGATGCACCGGTAAATGCAGAAGGTGCCGTTCTCCTTCAGGACGCCGCTCACTTCGCCCGTCTCCAGCGCGTAGACCGCCTTCTCGGTCTCTTCCGGAAGCTCTCCCCGCTTAAGAAGCTGCTGGCGGTTATCCTCCGCGCCCGCATCTCTGCCCGCGGTATCAAAATCCGTTCCGGAGGAGATCTCCTCCGCGGCCTTTTCCGCACTCTCCTGCGAGGAAAAGACAAGCTCCTGCACGCGCACCACGCGGGCCTCGCTCTCGCTGACCTCCGCCTTCCGGTCCGACGCCATGGAATCGCGGAGCTTCAGGGCGAGCGCATAGGAGAAGAAGAGATCCCTCGTCTCCTCCTCCGTGAGTTCCGCAGCCATTCCGTTCCCCGACACCGAGGAGGCATAGAACCCGGAGGCCGCGCTCTCCAGGCTGCTTCTCTCCGCCGCATCCAGCTTCATGCTTCTCTGCTCTGCGAGGCGGTTCATCGCCGCCATCTCGAGAAAGAAGCTCTTCAGATCCTCCATGAAGGCCTGCTCGAAGGTCTGTCCCTTCCCCGTCGGAACCGACCAGACCCGGTCCGTGTAGAGCTCTTCTGTCTCCTGCCTGGCGGATGCCGCCGCGAGAATCATCTGCCCCGCGGTGTATGGCACCGTCTCCTGTGCGCTCTCCTCATTCCGCGCACAGGAAGACAGAAGCAGGACGGCGCACAGCAGCGCAAGAACTGCTGCGGTCCGGCGCATCCTGCTCACAGCCCCGCGCATTCTGTCCCCGACACCGCGCGCCCCGCGCGCGTTCCCGCGCATCCTGCCCCCGGCCCTGCGCGCCCCGCGCGCGCTCCGGTTCTGATGGAACACTGCCGCTCTCTGATTCTGATCCAAGCTCTCCTCCGCTATTTCCCGGGAAATGGTGACATGCCTGCAGGCACCGGAGCCGGAATGCTTCTCCGATGCCTGCTCTTCTCATCCGTAAACAATTCCCTCCAGAAGCAGCGCAACCACGATTCCGAGCGCGGCCCCGCAGAACACCTGGAGCGGCGTGTGTCCCATGAATTCCTTCAGCCGCATCTGCGTCTTCTCCGGATCGGCGAAGTCCCAGAAATCCTCCTTCATCATGAGGTTCAGAAGCTTCGACTGCTTTCCGGTCTCGCGCCTCACGCCCATGGCGTCCACCATGACGATCACAGCCATCATGAAGCAGATTGCGAACTGGTAGGAACTGAAGCCGTAGGCGCACGCCGCGCTGGTGAACATGGCACACACGGTCGCACTGTGGGAGCTCGGCATCCCGCCGTTCCCGTAGAGCCGCTCAAAGCGGAACCTCCCGTTGGTCCACATGTCAATCAGCGCCTTGATGACCTGCGCGACGCACCAGCCGGCGGCCGCGCACATCAGAATCTGATTCTCCAGAAATTGTTGAAATATGCTCATGAAGCGTCACCGTGATTTCCGGTCAGACAGTAAGTACATCTCAGTACCCGATCAGCCAGTCGTAGAGCTCCTGATACTTGAGCGCGGAGGTGTGCCAGGAGAAATCCTGCGCCATTCCGCGGTCCACGATCCTGTTCCAGTCCCTTCTGCGCTCGTAGTAGACCAGCTTCGCGTAGCGCACGATCTTCAGCATTTCATGTGCGTTGTAATTGCTGAAGGAGAAGCCGGTTCCTGTGTTCTCGTACTCGTTGTATGCCATGACCGTATCCTTGAGTCCGCCCGTCTCCCGGACAATCGGAACGGTTCCGTAGCGGAGCGCAATCAGCTGCGAGAGGCCGCACGGCTCAAACAGGGAGGGCATGAGATACGCGTCGCACGCCGCATAAATCTTGTGTGCCAGATCGTCGGAGTAGTAGATCTGCGCCGAGACCCTGTCGTGATACTTCCAGTCATAGTAGCGGAACATGTTCTCGTAGCGCTCCTCGCCGGTTCCGAGAACCACGAACTGCATATCCTCTGAACAGAGATCCTCCATGACCGCGTTGATAAGGTCAAAGCCCTTCTGGTCCGTGAGCCGGGAGACAATCCCTATCATGAACTTTCCGGGATCCTCCGCGAGCCCGAGCTGTCTCTGCAGCGCCCTCTTGTTCTTCTGCTTCTCCTTCCGGAAGGTCTGCGCGCTGTAGTTCTGCGCGATGTGCGGGTCCGTCTCCGGGTTGAACTCGTCGTAGTCGATCCCGTTCACGATGCCGCGCAGGGAATTCCGGCGCGCCCGCATCAGCCCGTCCAGGCCCTCCCCGTAGAAGGGCATCTGGATTTCCTTCGCGTACGTCTCACTGACGGTTGTCACCGCATCGGCATAGACGATGCCGCCCTTCAGGTAGTTGCCGTTCTTATAGGACTCGAGCTTGTCCGGGGTAAAGTAGTAATCCGAGAGGCCGGTGAGCCGCTGGACCGTCTTCACGTCCCAGACTCCCTGGAACTTCAGGTTGTGAATGGTGATGACGGATTTGATTCCGCGGTAGAACTCGCCGCCGGCAAAGCGGTCTTTCAGGTAGACCGGAATCAGAGCGGTCTGCCAGTCGTGGCAGTGAATGACGTCCGGCCGGAATCCGATCACCGGGAGCGCGGAGAGCGCAGCCTGGTCGAAAAACGCGAATTTCTCCAGATCG
>CACXCJ010000044.1 GCA_902766175.1 uncultured Lachnospiraceae bacterium | reverse complement strand
TCGCAATGATTGCGCCGACCCTGGCAAACCTGGCGATTCAGATGGGAGATGCTGAATATTTTGCAATCTGTCTCTTTGCGCTGACAATGATCGCTTCTCTGGCAAGTGAATCGATCGTTGCAGGCCTTCTGGCCGGCGTATTCGGTATGATCTGTGCCACTATCGGAATGGCTCCGATTGATGCAGCAGAAAGATTTACCTTTGGAAGTGTGAATCTCTCCGCTGGAGTCGATATTCTCCCTGTTCTGATCGGTGTGTTCGCACTGACTGAGATTCTGGTAACGGCTGAGACAAACCGCACGAGTGGGAAAGCCCAGATCATGGAAATCAGCACCAAGGGTGTGAGGGGATTCGGCTTCAGCGTACAGGAATTCATAGGTCAGATCCCGAATGCTGTCCGCAGTGCTCTGATCGGCCTCGGAATCGGCATTCTGCCGGGACTGGGAGGTTCTACCGCAAATCTTGTCGCGTATACGGTTGCGCAGAATCAGAGCAAATACCCTGAAAAGTTCGGGACTGGAATTATTGACGGCGTCGTGGCAACGGAGACGTCCAATAATGCAAGCATCGGCGGCGCCATGGTCCCGCTCCTTGCACTCGGTATCCCTGGCGATATGGCAACTGCAATGCTTCTCGGCGGACTGATGATTCAGGGGCTGCAGCCCGGCCCGCTGTTGTTCAAGAATCAGCCTTCTCTTGTATATGGCGTTTTCTTTGCCATGTTTCTTGCAAACTTTGTGATGTTGTTTGTGGAGTACTACGGAATCCGGATTTTTGTGAAGGCACTGAAAATTCCGAAGTATATCCTCCTTCCGGTTGTGTTTATGCTCTGCATTGTCGGGGCATACGGACTCAACAATAGAATCTACGATACTTTTATTGTCATTGCGTTCGGTCTGTTCGGATATGCATTTCGTAAATTTAAAATCCCGATTGCCCCGTTCATTATGGGATTTATTCTCGGAGAACTCCTGGAAAATTACTTCAGACGGGCACTGATGTCCAGCCAGGGAAGCTTTTCGGGATTCTTTACAAGACCTGTTTCCTGTATCTTCATCATACTTGCAGTGCTGTCTGTGGTGCTCACCGTTCTGAAAAATTTGCGAAAAGCGGCTGCGCCGCATGCAGATTCCTGATGAAAACGATGGAAAAACAAAAAATGTTCTCAAGGAGGAGCGTACTATGAAAAAGAAAGCAGCAATTGGGGTCTTATCGGTAATGCTGGCAGCGGCAATCGCGGCGTGCGGTTCTTCTGCGGGAAACTCCGCAGCGTCCTCTGAGGCTGTCACGGCAGCGCAGAGCACAGGGGAGACGACAGCGGAAGCCAAAACGGATTCCACGACCGACTGGCCGAAGGGCGGTATCCAGATGATTATTCCGCTGAAGGCCGGTGGCGACACCGATTTCTATGGCAGGACATATTCCCAGTATCTTGAGAAAGAGCTCGGAGTCACGATCACGGCGATGAATGTGGAAGGTGCGGGCGGAACGGTTGGAGCAACGCAGGCATCCAAGGCAAAGCCTGACGGAAACACAATGCTGTTTTATCACACAGGGAACATGTTTACGAACGAAATGCTGGGGACCTCTGATCTGCAGGTAGATGACTTTGAGATCGCCGCAGTCGGTGTTCTTGATAATACAAATGTTCTGGTTGCAGGCAAGAATTCCGGATTTACGGATGGTAAGGATTTCCTTGAAAAAGTCAAGGCCAATCCGAAGAAGTACAGTGTTGCGACCACAATTTCCGGTTTTTCCTATTATGTTGTGTGCAAGGCGGAGGCAGTCGGCGGATTTGAGTTGAATCCGGTTGATGCCGGTGGTGCTTCCGATATGATCCCGAAGATTCTCGGCAATCAGTGCGACCTTGCCATGAACAGCTATGGAGTCTTCAAGCAGTATGTGGAGAGCGGAGATGTGATTCCGCTGATGGTATTTTCGGAGAAGCGCAATCCGAACTTCCCGGACGTTCCGACAGCGAAGGAGCTTGGCCTCGACTGCACCGCGGAAAGAGCATATTTCTTTGCATTCCCGAAGGGAACCGATCAGGCGATAGTGAAAAAGCTTTCGGATGCAGTTGGCGCGGTTCAGGATAAGCAGGACTACAAGGATGCGATTGCCAAGCAGTACTGTGTTGAGCCGTTCTACAAGAGCTGCGACGAGGCAGCGGATTACATTAAGGCCATCCATGACGATATGATGCAGTATAAGGATGCCCTGAATAATAGTCAGTAAACTTCCATTATTATAGAAACGGGCAATTCCATATTTCCTCTCCTCTGGCGGTGCCGGTTATCCGGCGCCGCCTTTTT
Organism: uncultured Lachnospiraceae bacterium; assembly: GCA_902766175.1. Lineage (GTDB taxonomy): Bacteria > Bacillota > Clostridia > Lachnospirales > Lachnospiraceae > Moryella. The sequence goes on along the minus strand of CACXCJ010000044.1, from coordinate 10,440 downwards.
GAAATCACCCGTCGTGCGGGGCAGGTTCCCGCCTTCCGGATGCTTCTGCCGGCCACGCGCCGGACGGGCCAGGCACGTCCGGGTTTTCTGCTGGATCCGGGCATCGGTCCGCACATTTTTTCGGTTCTGTGCTAAGATGTCAGCATGAACTTTCTCTGGACAAAAATCGAGTGGCACGGTGAGACGGCTGCGGAGATCACAGGTGCTTCCGTGAAGACGGGGAGCCTTGTTCTCCCGTCGGAGGCCGGCGGCCTCCCGGTGCGGGTGGTCGGGAAGGGCGCCTTCGCCGGCTGGGAAGGCCTCCGGGAGGCGGAGCTTCCGGATACCGTGCGGGAGATCGGAGACTTTGCGTTTCAGGACTGCAGAAATCTGCACTGCCTGAAGCTCTCCTGTTTCACGCAGGAAATTGGCGGCGGAGTGCTCCGGGGATGCACTGGCTTCTCTCTGATTGAGCTCGGCGGCTTCGCGGACCGCCCGGAACTTCTTTATCCTTTCCGGGGACTGTGCGGGATTCTCTCGGACAGCGATGCCGCATTTTCCGCGCTCCTGCATTTTCCGGACGGGGATGCGCGCCTCTACTTTCCGGACCGGGTGAATGACTTCGACGAGGATACCATGGCGCGCGCCATTCACCCTCGGATCGAGGGGTGCGGGTATCCGTACCGCGAGTGCGTGTCCCGCGGCCGCATCGATTTTCGAGGCTATGATATCCTCTTTCCGCGCGCGGAGCTGGACGGCCTTGCGACCGCGTCGGAGGCCGCGTTTGCGCGGCTCCAGTATCCGTACCGCCTGCTGGACCGCATGAGAGAAATGTACCGCGCGTTTTTCCGGGAGCATGCGGAGGAGATCGTCCCGCGCCTTGTGCACGCGGGGGATGCCGCCCGCCTCTCCTTTCTCGCGCAGGAGCGGCTCCTTTCCCCCGCCGCGGTGGATGCCGGATTAAAGCCCGCGTCTGAGGCGGGGAGGGCGGATCTCTGCGGGATCCTGATGGATTGCGCCGGAAAGCGCAGCCCTTCCGGTGCGGTGCAGTTTGAACTGTGAGAAATCCGGTGCGGCGGGGCATCTGAAACCGCAGGATATCCGGAGCGGCAGGGCATCTGAAGCCGCAGGATATCCGGAGCCGTGGGACATCGTAAGCTGTGAGGCACCTGCATGCAGAACCGTGAGAAACTGAATGAGATCGGACGGAAAATTCTGGAGAACACGCGCATGGAGCTCTGTCTCTCGATGCCGTTTCTGACCTCGCCCCTGAACATGCTCAGCGCGCGGATGGATCTCACAACCCGGAGCATCGGGACTGACGGCGGGGAAATCCGCTTCCATCCGTTTTATGTGATGAACACCTTTCTCGAGCATCCGCTGCGCCTTCACCGCGCCATGCTTCACATGCTCATGCACTGCCTGTTCCGGCACATCGCGTCATCGCCCCGGTATGAGAAGCGGGAGATGTGGGACATCTCGTGTGATATCGCGGCGGAGGCGGTGACGGATTCTCTGCATTCCGAGCTCCTGTCCGATGTGCTTTCGGATTTCCGGGTGGAGTGGTATGAGAAGCTGAACCAGTCGTGCGGCGTCCTGACCGCGGAACACATTTACGCGTACTTTGAGAAAAACCGTCCGGATCTGGATGCGCTCGAAGCGCTTCGGGGCGAATTCTCTCTCTGTGATCACAGCTTCTGGGACAGGAATCCGGAGAAAAACCGGAGGAAGCCGCCGGATGTGATGATGCCGCCGCGCCCGACGCCGGAGCAGTGGGAAAAGCAGGCAAAGAGCCTCCGGACCGAGCTTGAGACCTTCGGGAAAAAGGCGGGAAAGGGCGGCGGAGACCTTGCGCGTCTTTTGAACTTCGAGTACCGGGAGCGGCCTCTGTACCGGGACTTCCTGGAACGCTTCACCGTGCTGCGTGAAATCCCGGAGGTGGATCCGGATTCGTTTGACTACGGGTTCTACCACTACGGGATGGAGCGCTACGGGAACATGCCGCTCATCGAGGAGAATGAGTACCGGGAGGAAAAACGCGTTGAGGAGCTCGTGATCGCGATCGACACCTCCGCCTCCTGCCAGGCCTCCCTCGTGCAGAAATTTCTGAATGAGACCGCCTCCGTTCTCGGCGAGCGGAAGAAGTATTTCCGGCGCGTGAATATCCGGATTCTGGAGTGCGACGACCGGATCCGGGGAGACACCCGGATCACCAGCATTGATGCGCTCTTCTCCATGGCCGGGAAATTTACGGTTCACGGCGGAGGCGGCACGGACTTCCGGCCGGTGTTTCGTTACGTCGAGGCCCTCCGGCAGCGGGGAGAGCTGAAAAATCTCCGCGGGCTTCTGTACTTCACGGACGGCTTCGGGGTGTATCCGGAGAAGCCGGCGCGCTATGAGACCGCGTTCATTTTCCGGCGTGACGAGACGTACGCGGACCGGGATGTCCCGGCCTGGGCGCTCCGGCTGTACCTTTGAAGCGCGCCGGGGCGGCACTGTGAAAAGAGGCATGCATGAACATTAAAGCAGCGAAGCAGGAAATCATCCGGACGGTCCGGTCCTATCTCGCGAAGGACGAGACCGGCGCCTATCTCATCCCGCGGGAGCGGCAGCGCCCGGTTCTTCTCATGGGAGCGCCCGGGATCGGGAAGACCGCCGTCATGCACCAGATCGCAGAGGAGCTCGGCATCAGCCTCGTCTCCTACACGATCACACACCACACGAGGCAGAGTGCCATCGGCCTCCCGATCGTCTCAGAGCGCGTGTACGGAGGCAGGAAGTACTCCGTGACGGAGTACACGATGAGCGAGATCGTGGCTTCCATCTATGACCAGATCGAGCGGTCGGGGATTCCGGAGGGGATTCTGTTTCTGGACGAGATCAACTGCGTCTCGGAGACCCTCGCGCCGACCATGCTGCAGTTTCTGCAGTACAAGACCTTCGGCACCCACCGGGTTCCGGACGGCTACGTCATCGTGACCGCCGGAAATCCGCCGGAGTACAACCGCTCGGTGCGGGACTTTGATATCGTGACGCTGGACCGCCTGAAGCGTCTCGATGTCACGGAGGATTTCGGCGTCTGGCGGGAGTACGCGCTCCGGGCGGGCGTCCACAGCGCGGTCCTGAGCTATCTCGAGATCAGGAAGGAGCGCTTCTACTCGGTGCGGGCCGGGATCTCGGGAAGCCGATTCGTCACGGCGCGCGGCTGGGAGGATCTCTCCGATGAGCTGAAGGTGTACGAGAAGCTTGGCTTCCCGGTGACGCAGGAGTTTGTGCAGTCATTTCTGCAGGATCCGGAGACCGCGGAGGATTTCACCGCGTACTATGCGCTCTTTGAAAAGTACCGGAGCCTGTACCGCGTTCCGGAGATTCTGGCGGGCACTGTGACGAAGGGCAGCGAGCAGCTGAAGAATGCCCCGTTTGATGAGAAGCTGAGTCTCGTCGGTCTTCTCTCCGGCGCGCTCGGGCAGGAATTCAGGGACTGGAACCAGGACCTCGAGGTACAGCAGCGCGTCTTCGCGATTCTGAAGGATCTGAGAGCGCTCGTGCAGGATGGCAGTGTGCGCTCGGTGCGTGACTGGCTGAAGGAGGCGGAGCGCACGGAGCAGCAGGAGATCGAGCACAGAAGGGAGGCGCGGCTTCTCGGCCGGGAGGAAGAGCGTACGGGGCATCTTGTCTGTCTGCGGCTCCGGGAGATACTTGAGAAACTTGCCGCTCCTGCGGAGGAGACCAGCGTGAAGCAGGAGTATGACGCGGTGCGGGAGCTCTTCGCCGCCTCCGAGAAGGCGCGGGCTGTGCGCGCAGCTGCGGCGGGACAGCATCTCACAAACGCCCTTTCCTTTCTCTCGAATACGTTCGGCGAGGACCAGGAGATCGTCCTCTTTCTGTCCGAAATCGACGCGGGCTACTACAGCCTGAAATTCGTGCGGGCAAACGGAAATGAGGCGTATTACCACTACAATCAGCTGCTTCTCCTGAGAGACCGGAGGGCAGAGATCAGGGAGGAGGTCATGAAGCTTTTATGAGATTTCTGATTCAGCGCGTCACGAAGGCGTCCTGTGAGGTGGAGGGAACCGTGACAGGTTCCATCGGGAAGGGATTTCTTGTTTTCATCGGCATCGCGGATTCCGACACGGAGGAGACGGCGGATCGGATGATCCGGAAGATGTCGCATCTCCGGATTTTTGACGACAGCGAGGGAAGGACCAATCTCTCCCTGGAGGACACGAAGGGGGACCTGCTTCTCATTTCGCAGTTCACGCTTTACGCGGACTGCCGGAAGGGAAACCGCCCGTCGTTTTTCAGGGCCGGCGAGCCGAAGCATGCCGAGGCACTGTATGAGTACATCCTCAGAAAATGCGCCGGGCTGATTCCGGGAGGAAGGACCGGGCACGGCATTTTCGGCGCGGTGATGGAAATCTCCCTGGTGAATGACGGGCCGTTCACGATTCTCCTGGATTCCGAGGAGCTCGGAATGCACTGAGGGAAGCGTCCGGTGGCTGCTGGCACATTATCTGAAAAATAAATAAATTCTTAAGCATAAGTTCAAATGCATATACATAATATAAAAAAAGTATAAAAAGTCATTGCATAATTAAATGATGTGGTCTAACATAGGGCTTACGTTGCAAATCCGTTTTGGCGGAAAAGAAAAGGGGGAACAGATTTATGGCTACATTTTTCATTGGTCTGGTGATCCTTCTCGGCGGCGGATTCCTTTACGGCGGTTTCTGCCAGAAGGTTTTCGGCCCTGATGATCGCGAGACCCCGGCTTACGCAAAACAGGACGGCGTTGACTTTGTCCCGATGGCAACCTGGAAGAACGCTCTGATCAACCTGCTGAATATCGCGGGCACAGGCCCGATTCTCGGACCGATTCAGGGCATCCTGTTCGGACCGATTGCCCTCATCACAATCCCGATCGGCAACATCATCGGCGGATCCATGCACGACTACTTCGCCGGCATGATCTGCACGAGAGAGGGCGGACTCCAGATGCCCGACATGATCAAGCGCTACACGGGCAAGGGTGTGTTCTGGTTCTATAACATCTTCATCTGTGTGCTGCTCCTTCTGGTCGGCGCTGTGTTCATCTACACGCCGGGCGATATCGCTGCCACTCAGGTCTTCGGGTTCGGCGGCACGGCGACGGAGCCCTCCACATGGGTGATCTACGGAGTGATCTTCGTCTACTATCTGGTCGCCACGGTCTTCCCGATTGATAAGATCATCGGCCGCATCTACCCGATCTTCGGTGCGATCCTGGTTTTCTCCGCAATCGGCGTGTTCATCGCGATGCTTATCAAGGGTTATCCGCTGGTGAATGTCTGGGACGCATGGAATACAGATGCCTTTAACTACGGTGACTATTTCAGCACACATCACTTTGTCCCGATCTTCTTCGTGACAGTTGCCTGCGGAATTCTGTCCGGCTTCCATTCCACGCAGACGGCTCTGATCTCCAGAACCATCAAGAGCGAGAAGGAAGGCCGCATGACCTTCTACAACATGATGGTCGTCGAGGGCTTCATCGCAATGGTCTGGGCGGCAGGAACCATGGGCCTCATCCAGATGGGCGCTGCGAACGGCGGCATCACGATGCAGATGAATGACAAGGGAACCCTGAGCTACATGGTTCAGGCAGCAGACGGAACCCTGAAGGCAATCAGCGCGACGAGCGTTGTCGGCGTTCTCTGCAGACAGGCCCTCGGCCCGATCGGCGGCACGATCGCTCTGATCGGCGTCATCGTTCTCCCGATCACCTCCGGTGATACGGCGCTCCGTGCGCTCCGCCTGACCTTCGCGGATTCGTTCCACATCAAGCAGGACAACAACGCAAGGCGCCTTGGCCTTGCAATCCCGATGTTCTGCCTTGTCATCGTGATCCTGATCTGGGCGAAGTTCGACACGAACGGATTCAACACGCTGTGGAGATACTTCGCTTGGTCCAACCAGACGCTGGCTCTGTTCGCGCTCGCTGCGACTGCGGTCTATCTCACGGCGAACGGCAAGAAGCAGTATATCTGGATGCCGATGATTCCGGGCTTCTTCTATACGGTTGTGTGCGCAAGCTACATCCTGAACGCTAAGATCGGCTTCAACCTTCCGTGGAATGCAGCTTACATCGGCGCTCTGATTCTTGCGGTCGTGTATGTCATCGCAGTGGTGAAGCGCGGCCAGAAGGAACTGAAGAAGGCATAAAAATTTATATTGCAACGCGGAAGGGAGCCGGGCAGCAGTGTCCGGCTCCCTTTTCAAAATACAGACAGCTGAAGGAGTACTATTATGCAGACTGACATACTGGAGTTTCTCCGCGGAGAGGGCATCTCGGAGCGCCTGCTCGGCGAAATTGAGCATTTCCGGAGCTTTTATAAGATCAGCGATGAAATGAAATCGCGGATCCCGGATCCGCAGTACCGCTACTACGGCACGGAGATCTGGGAGCAGGCGATCGCGACGCTTCTCGCCGGCGAAAATCTCCTGCTGGACGGACCGAAGGCGACCGGCAAGAATGTTCTCGCGGAGGGACTTTCCGCCGCATTCGGCCGCCCCGAGTGGGACATCTCCCTCTACATCAACACGGACTCCGCCTCCCTGATCGGGACGGACACGTTTGAAAACGGCGCGGTCCGTCTCCGGAAGGGGCCGATCTACCGCTGTGCGGAGGAGGGCGGCTTTGCTATTCTCGATGAGATCAACATGGCAAAGAACGAGTCTCTGGCGGTGCTCCACGCGGTGCTCGATTTCCGCCGCGTGATCGATGTGCCTGGCTATGACCGCATCACCCTGGCGGAGGCCTGCCGGTTTATCGGCACCATGAACTATGGCTATGCGGGAACCCGCGAGGTGAACGAGGCGCTCGCCTCCCGCTTCATGGTGATCCACATGCCGGTCATCAGCATTGACAATCTCCAGAAGCTGATCAGGGCGAAATACCCGCAGATCCGCGAGGAGTACGCAAAACAGTTCGCGGAGCTCTTTGACGAGATCCGGAAGAAGTGCGAGGGCGGAGAGATCTCCACGAAGGCGCTGGACCTCCGCGGGCTTCTGGCCGCGATTCTTATGATGTACAGAGGCCTTCCCGCCATGCAGTCGCTGCAGCTCGGCATGGTGAACAAGTGCTTCGACGACTACGAGCGGCAGCTCGTGCAGGACATCGTCTCCGTCCGGATTCCCGGGGATCTCGGCAGAGACCGGATTTTCAGCGACTGAGCTGAAAGGGCGCCCGGAGGAGAATCGGAGGCTTCTGGATGGAACTTACTGAATTTGAAAAAAAGCGCGCCGCGAACCTGATCTGGAACGCGGCCGGCAATTATAAGATCTCGCCGGGGTTCCGCATGTACGATGAGAACGGAAAGGCGGATCTCTACTGGAACAGTCTGCTTGGCGCGGTCTATAAGAATTACGACTGGAACCGGCTCATGGAATTCTACCACACGTTTCACGAGACGGTGGAGCAGGAGACCTATGAGAACCTGTTCTGGCTCTCCCTGGAAAATGCCTGCTTTGACCGGGAGAAAAAGAGGCGGCCCGTGTTTCCGTTTCTCAGAAAGCAGTATGCGGAGCGGACACTCGCAAATTTCATGCCCGGGATTTCCGAGAGCCGCGTCGGGTGGATCATGGAGGGCCACTTCCGGCGTGCGCTCGGGCAGGACTGCGGTCTCCCGGACCCTGTGGACCGGAAGCTTCTTGACGCGATCGAGCTCGGCGGGGATTTAAATACGGAGGAGTGGATTCACGCGATGGAAAAAACCCTCTCGCAGTATTTCACCTACATCCCCGGCAGAAAACAGACGGATGCGAAGAAGCACAGGATTCCGATGGTGCTGCCGCTTTTCCGGAGGAAACGGGGAGACGGCCGCGCGTATGATATGGGGCCGGTGCGCCGGCTCGCGATCGGATTCGGGGAGCACGTGGATGAATACGGCGGCTCCGAGGTGGATCCCGGAAAGTTCGAGGTCCGCTTTGCGAAGTACACCGCGCAGACCGAGCAGGGGCTGAAAAAGTACATCGTCAATTACTTCGGACTTCCGATTTTCAAGGACGACGAAATCAAGAAGATGGAGCAGGAGTACTGCGTCGGGAACCATCTGGGCGTGAAGCTGCATTTTACGCGCGGGGAGTACACACCGGAGATGCTGAAGGCGGGATTCGCCGGGAAGATGCGGAAGCAGGCGGCTGCCCAGGAGCAGAAGAACCTGGCTGCGTTCGAAAAAAACGGCGCGTACAACCGCATGGAGATCGAGCGGCTCGCGGCCCGGATCCGGAACTCCCTGCTCATGCACATGGAGACGCAGACGATTCACTCCCCGACGGGCGTCCTGAAGCCCGGGCGCATCTACAGGGCGCTCTATCTGAATGACAACCGTGTGTTTGACAAGGAGCTGAAGGGGACAACCGGGGATATCACGGTAGACATTGTCCTGGACGCCTCCACGTCGCAGCTGAACCGCATGGAGACGGTTTCCGCCCAGGGCTACATCATCGCGGAGGCGCTGACCCGCTGCAGCATTCCGACGCGCGTCTATTCCTATTCGTCGCTGAACGGATACACCGTCATCACCCTGTTCCGGGATTACGCTGAGAAGGAGAAGAACAGGAAGATATTCCGCTACTTTACGTCGGGCGCAAACCGGGACGGCCTCGCAATCCGCCTCGCAGCCGGGATGATGAAGGACAACACGGCAGAGCATCGGATTCTCATTCTTCTCACGGACGTGAAGCCGAACGATGTGGTCCGGATCAAGTACAACGGTGTCTGGCAGAATTACGCGAATGGCGCGGCAGTGGAGGATTGCGCGGCGGAGGTCCATCAGGCCCGCATGAAGGGGATCAGTGTGCTCTGCGTCTTCACCGGCGAGGAGGAGGATCTCCCGGACGTGCACCGCATTTTTAACAGAAACTTCGTAAAAATCAGGACGCTGGACAAGTTTGCGGACGCGGTCGGCTCCCTGATCCAGGGCCAGATCCGAAGGATGTGATTACAGTGGCAGAAAGCTGAAGCCCGCGCGGTGCCAGCAAAAAAAGCGGGAACTGATTCCGGGCAGGAATACAAACGTGCGGAGAGCGGAGCGGCCACGAACACACAGAGTAAGAGTTACGGAATGCAGGGGGGAGACACAGGATGCTGACCTACAACATGAACGAGCGCGGACGGAAGACCAAGACCGAGTTTCTGTACGCCTGCATCAAGGCGGATATCCTGAGCGGCCGGATCGCGGCCGGGGAGCGTCTTCCGTCCCGAAGGTCCCTGGCGGATCACCTGGGGATCAGCGTCGTCACGGTACAGGCAGCCTACGGAGAGCTGCTTTCGGAGGGCTATCTCACCTCACGCGAGCGGAGCGGCTTTTACGCGGAGAAGCTGAATCTCACCGGAAGCAGAGAAAGCGGAGAGCATCTCCGGCGGGCGGCACACGGGGAAATGGGGCCGGCCGGAGGAACAGAAGCACCGGGCGGCAAAACTGAACCTTTCCGTGAGCTGGCAGAGGTGCCGGGCGGCAAAACAGAACCTCCCCGTGAGCTGAAAGAGGTGCCGGGCGGCAGAGCCGAAGCGCCGGCGCTGGATTTTCCGTTCACCCCGTTTCTCCACATTGTCCGGGAGGTTCTGAACGACTACCGGGATCAGCTCACGAGGCGGCCGCCGAACGCGGGAACGCCGGAGCTCCGGAGGGCAATCTCCGAATATCTGAGGCGCTACCGCGGCATGAAGGCAGATCCAGGGCAGATCATCATCGGCTCCGGGTCAGAGTATCTCTATGGATTTTTGGCGCAGCTCTTCGACCGGCAGATCGTCTACGGCATCGAGGCGCAGTCCTATAAAAAGATCCGCCTCGTATACAGCGCCTACGCCCGCCCTTACGAGCTGCTTCCCATGGATCAGTACGGGATCAGCAGCGATGGCCTGCGGACTTCCCTGGCAGGCATCCTCCATGTGACCCCGTTTCACAGCTATCCGACCGGCATCACCGCGCCCGCGGCGAAGCGCTACGAGTACATCGCATGGGCGAGAGCGCGCGGTGCCTACATCATAGAGGACGATTTTGAGTCGGAGTTCTCGGTTCCGCGGAAGCCTCTCGAAACAATCTACGCGATGGACACCAGCGCATCCGTCATCTACCTCAACACCTTCACCCGCTCCATGGCGCCGTCCATGCGTGTGGGCTACATGGTTCTGCCGGAGAGGCTGCTCGGGCAGTACGAGGAGCGGCTCGGTTTCTACTCCTGCACGGTTCCGTCGCTGGATCAGTATGCGCTGGCGGAGTACATAAACCGCGGATACTTCGAGAAGCGTCTGGACCAGATCCGCCGGAAGATCCGTCAGAGCAGCCAGGACGAGAAATCAGAATGCCGCTGACCAGCACCAGGGCAGAAGATGAAAATCAGCGGCCTCCCCAGGATGAGATGGTGCGTGCGGAACGGAATAAATCTGAAAGAGAAAAAGAGCTGCAGCAATTCCAGGTG
>CACXCJ010000043.1 GCA_902766175.1 uncultured Lachnospiraceae bacterium | reverse complement strand
TTGTAAATTGAAGCGGAAAAGAATAAACTGAATTCAGCTGGAAACCGCCTGGGGCCTTGTGTGTGAGCTCCAGGCAGAAAGACCGGAGGACAGGAGAAAGAGATGTTAAACATTGAGGAGATCCGTGAGGCACAGAGGAGAATCGCCCCCTATATCGTCAAGACGCCGCTCTTGAGAATGCCGATGCTGGATGAGCGGCTCGGCTGCCAGGCCTATATCAAGGCGGACAACATGCAGGTCACCGGTGCGTTCAAGATCCGCGGCGCCCTGAATGCCATTCTTTCCATTCCGCAGGAAAAGCTGAAGAGCGGCGTGGTCTGCGCCTCCTCCGGGAATCACGGAAGGGGCGTGTCCTACGGCGCGAAAATGCTCGGAATTCCGGCGACTGTTGTGATGCCGGACACGGCAACCCAGGTGAAAATTGACGCCATCAGAGCGCTCGGCGCAGAGGTGGTTTCCTGCAGGGCGGAGGAGCGCTTCGATGTAGCGGAGAAAATAAGCCGCGAGACCGGCGCGGAGTTCATCCCGCCGTTTAATGATGAGCGCGTCATGGCCGGGCAGGGCACCGCGGGACTGGAGATCGCGGAGCAGCAGCCGGACCTTGACTGCGTGGTTGTCCCGGTCAGCGGAGGCGGCCTGATCAGCGGGATTTCCACTGCGCTTCGGGCGGCGGCACCTGAGATGAAGATTTACGGCGCGGAGCCCGCGCGGATTCCGCGGTACACGAGGAGCCTTGAGGCGGGAAAGCCGGTCTTTGTGAGCTTTCAGAAGACGATCGCGGATGCCCTGGTCAGCAGCATCCCCGGGGACAAATGTTTCCCGGTCGTTCAGAAGAATGTGGATCAGGTGGTGGATGTTTCCGATGACTATGTTCTCCGCGCGATGAAGCTTCTTCTCCTCACCGGGAAAATACTTGCCGAGCCTTCTTCCTGCATCGGCATCGCAGCGGTCCTGGAGGGACTGATTCCGGTAAGACCGGACGAGAAGGTCTGCTTTTTTGTCTCAGGAGGGAGCGTCGGCCTGAGCCAGCTGAAGGTCCTGGAGGACGTGGAGGCGTGACTGCGGTCATGCGCCGGAGTACCAGGGGGGAGAATTATTCCGCTGTTCATAATTTGTTCATATCTCATTCAAAGAAGGTTTACGGCTCAAACATGAAATAAACACTTCTTTTCCGTATATTGTAATCGTAGCAGATGAGAAACAGCTGCCAAAACTTTTTTTCATAATACAGCCAGGTACGAAAGTACCTGGCCTCCTCCCTTTTTAGGGGGTATTTTTTTTGTCCGCCGCCCGCTGCGCGAGAATATGCCTCTCCGCGGGACGGCTTTTTTCGTGCCGGCAGCAGAATCCGTGTATAATGTCTGTGTGGCATGGGCCGGCAGCGATCCGACATCAGCAGTCAGGGAGGCAGAGGAGCCGGCCGGAGGAGCACGGACAGCATGATTTCAAAAATTGATCTTCATATGCACAGCACGGCATCTGACGGAAGCGACACACCGGAGGAACTTCTGCAGCGAATTCAGAGCGCGGGAATCCGCACATTTTCCCTGACGGATCACGACAGCATCGAGGGCGCATTGAAGCTTGAAAAACTGGTTCCGGACGGGCTGCGCTTTTTCCGCGGAATTGAGTTTTCCTGCTACACAGAGGTGAAAAAATGTCACATCCTGGGGTACGGCTATGACTCGGAGCACCCGGCGTTTCAGGCGGCCCTGAAGGAAGGGCGGGATCTCAGGATGGAGAAGCTCGAGCGGCGGCTCCGCTACCTTAAGGAGGCGCACGGCATCGAGTTCACGGAGGAGGAGAGGGCGTGGCTTCGCAGCATGAACAGCCCCGGGAAGCCGCATATCTCAAGGCTTCTCATAAGGAGGGGCCTTGTCTCCACAATTCAGGAGGCGATAGACCGCTACATCGACGATCAGCCGGGGCGGGAGAGCAGTGATCCGGGTTCCTGGTGGATCCGGGCGGAGATCGCTGTCCGCGCAATTCTGTCCTCCGGCGGCGTGCCGGTGTGGGCGCATCCGCTCGGCGGCGAGGGAGAGACGCGGCTCACGCGGGAGGAATTCGAGCGGCAGCTGGACATTCTCTGCGGTTTTGGAATCCGCGGCCTCGAGTGCTGGTATTCCCGCTACGACCGGGCCGATGTGGACTTTCTTCTCGGGGAGGCATCGAGCCGTGCGCTCCTTGTCAGCGGCGGCAGCGACTGCCACGGAAGGAACAAGAACATCCCGGCGGGGATGCTGAATGACTTTGACCGCCCGGTTTCAGAGGAGGATCTCACGATTCTCCGGCTGCTCTGAATACTGCTGAATACTGTGATTTTTAACCCGGGGCGGCGGGAGAGAAAGGCCGCAGCTCTGCACAGAAAAAAGGCGTGTCCCCGGAAATTCCGGGGACACGCCTGAAAAAACAGTCTTATACCGCGCGCTGCTTTCTCCCGAAGCTCTGCCGCGCGAGAAACGGATCCAGTGCTCTTGCCACGATGGTTCCGACCGCGCCGCAGACGACCGCCTCGACCAGGCCCTGCATGCCGACCAGAAGAAGGACGAACATCACCGGGTTTGCCGCGCCGAGCTTTGTCACGAGATTCTGCACGAAATCTGTCCGGTAGAAGATGAGGCAGATGTAGCCCATGAAGAAGAAGGTGTTGAGAAGCGGTGCGGAGAGCGATCCGAGCAGGTAGCAGACCGTTCTGTGAGACGGCATCCCCCTCCGGAGCGCCCGGTAGAAAAAGCCGACGGCGGTGCCCATCAGGATGCGCATGACGACGCAGAGAACGAAGGTGTTCAGCGGATCGATCTGGAAGAACGCTCCGGTCATCACGGACACGCCCGTGATCGCGTCATAGAAGCTCACCAGCCCGAAGACCGCGCCGGTAATGGCTCCGGCGGCCGGCCCCAGCATCATCGCGGCAATTGCGATCGGGACGGTCAGGAAGGACATGTAGAGCGGTCCGACCGGGACGCTTCCGAGCCCTGTGAGCTTCATGACAATCTCGATTGCCACGAGCAGGCCTGTCTCAGCGATAAAGGTAGAGTCAAATTTGCTGCGGTTCATATTCAGTTTTCCTCCTCTGTCGTTCTGCCTTCGCAGATACAACGAAACGGTTTTGCAGCCAGCTGCCGGCTGCGGGTTCCGGTCTGATTCCGGCCTGTCTCAGGCCCCGTGCGGGTGCCTGGCGTTCTCCTGCCGTCTTCCGTAAGCGGAGGTGCGGCGGAGAGCCTTCCTCGGACCGGCTTTATTCTATCACCTTTTCCGGTTTCCTCACAGCTTTTTTTCTGCGCTGTTTTCGGACAGATACTCCTGAATTCTTTCCATATTCCGGACAGCCGCGCCGCGTCCGATTTCATAGACCCGGATCAGATCCCCGGGATCGTGGCAGATGTGCCCGATATTAAGCGGCCGCTCCGGCCGGATGAGCAGCGCGCGGCCGCGTGCCTCCTCCTTCCTGAGGTAAGAGAGGCACTGGTTGTACGCAATGTGGCGGAGCCGCATGGCTTCCGCGGCCGCGGGATACCTCCGGAGCGATGCCGCCGCGATACTGGCAGAGCGGGAAGGCCTCTTCCGGTAGCCGGCCGGCTGTGTGAGAATGACGACGTTTTTTTCATATCCCATCCGGATAAACTGCTTCAGCGGAATCGGATCCGAGATCCCGCCGTCCAGGAGCCGGTGGCCTTCGATTCTGACAACGCGGGACACGAGGGGCATGGAGGCGGAGGCGCGGAGATATTCCACATCGACCGCGTCCATGGTCCCGCACCTGTGATAGAGGGGTCTGCCGGTTAGGACGTCCGTGCAGACGGCCCAGAATTCCATGGGATTTTTCCGATAGGTCCCGGCATCGAAGGGGTCGAGCTCGCGCAGCACCCTTTCGTACGCGAATTTCCGGCTCACGATATCTCCTGTGAAGAGAAGCGGAAAAATGCCGGTGTAGCGCGGGTCCCTGCAGTAGCGCACGTTGTAGCGGAGGCCCCGCCCGTGCTGCTGAGACTTCAGGTTGCAGCCGAAGAGCGCGCCGGCCGAGGTGCCGATCGCGCCGTCAAATGTGACGCCCCGCTCCAGGAAGACATCGAGCACCCCGGCGGTGAACATGCCGCGCATGCCGCCGCCCTCCAGAACAAGACCGAGCTTTGTCATTTGTGTAAATTCCTTTCTGAGACGCGGGCTGTGCACAGGGCGCGGCGTCTTCTATGCTCTCACGACGGAAACCTCCCGGATCCCGCAGGACAAAAAGACCGGAATCAGGGAGGCATCGATCACCTCCCCGCTCACAGCAATCGGAACCGCGGGCGGGCAGGAAACAGACGGCTCCCCGCAGATCCTGCCGGCGCTCCTCCGGACGTCGAGACGCTCCTGCGGGGCGAGAAGCGCCTCCCGGACAGAGAGCGCGCGCCGGAGAGGCCGCAGGAGAAGCGGAGAGTGCACGCCGGCGCTCCGCGCTGTCTCCTGCTGTGTCTGCCTGTGTCCGGTGAAGCGGCGCGCACCGGCGGAATCCTCCCGGAAGAGCTTAAGAATTCTCTCAAAGTCAAGCGCACTGTTTTCCGGGGTGAACATGCAGACGAGGTAATTTATGTCCGCAAACTCCGGCTCGATTCTGTGTGTGCGGAAGAGGCGGGCGAGCTCCGCGCCGCCGGACCTGACAGAGGGCTCCGCGCGCGAGGCGTCGATCACGAGCTTTAAGGGCTCGCTTGCGGAAACCCGGACGCCCAGCTTTCGGAGGCGCTCCTTTAATTCATTGACGCGGTGCACGCATGCCGCGATTCTCTCCGGGTAGTCCTCCGCGAGCCTGCGGTTCAGGAGGTCCAGAGACTGAAGAATCAGGTAGGAGGGACTGGTGCTTCCGAACAGTTCCACTGCGGAGCGCGCCGCCTCTCCGATCTCTGCCGCCGCCCTGCGGCTTAAATGCAGGTAGGCGCCGCCGGTGAGACAGGGCAGCGTCTTGTGTGCGGAGTCACAGCAGAGATAGGCCCCGAGATCCATGGGGTGGCAGGGCTCGCGGAGAAAGTGCAGGTAGGCGCCGTGCGCGTTGTCCACTATGACCGGAACGGTCTCCGGGCCGAAAACGGCATCCGCCGCGTCAACGATGCCCCGGATGTCTGCCGTGGTCCCCAGGTAGTCCGGGCTCGTCAGGTAAATCGCGGCGGGCGGCTCCTGCATGGAGGAGAGCGCCCCGGCGATCTGCCGCGGAGTGGGGTGGCAGGCGCAGATGCTGTCTCTGCCGGTCTCCTCCGGATAAACCCATTTTACGTCAAAATCCAGCATGGCGCAGGCGTAAAGAAAGCTTTTGTGGACGTTTCTGGCGGCGAGAATCACAGGCCTGCGCCCTGTGTCTTGCCCGCGCCGCCGCAGGAGCCAGAGCTGCAGGATGAGGTAGAGCATGGCACGGATGCAGAGGCTGGAGCCCTCCGTCGAGTAGAGGGTCATTCCGGTGTGGAAAAGCGACGCGGCGTTTGACTCGCTCTCCCCTATGATCCCGCGCGCCTCTGAGAGGACGTCCGCGCCCTCGATCTCCGTGATGTCGCGCGCCTCGATGGAGAGGGGGCCGTGCCCCTTGTGGCCGGGCATGTGGAGACGAGACGTGCCGGATGCGGTATAATGAGTGACGAAATCATAGATCGGAGTTGTCATAGCTGTCCTCACAGAAAGGAAATTGTATGCCAAGGCCAATTGATATTCTTCTGGCGGTGACAGCCGCCGCACTTTTCATTGCGAGCTTCGTGCTGGAGAGCCGCGGAATTGTTCCGCTCGCGCAGAATGTCCGCACGGCGGCCTTTGTCGTGCTGTTTATTGCCGCGACGGTCCGTCTGCGGGACCGTCTCCGGTAACTTCTTCCGGTCCGCGCCGGACAGCGCCGCGGCCGAATTTTTCATCGAGCTCCTTCATCATCCGCGAGAGCTTTCTCCGCCGCTCGGAATCCGCCGCAGCGGGCGCAGGCTCGGGCGGCAGCGCCGCGGCCCAGTCAAAGAGCGAGAGCTGCTCAAAGCTTCCGTCGGCGGCGCCCCGCAGGTTCTGCGCGCTGACGCCGACGAGGCGGAGCACCTCACCGGCATCAAAGAGCCCGGGATGTCCGGCGGTGCCGAGGAGAAGCTCGTTCATGAGCCTGGTGGCTGTCCGGAGAATCTCCGCGGCGCTGTTCGTCGGCCGTCCGATCGTGAGCTGCCGCGTGTGGCGCCGGAAGGAGCCTGTTTTCACAATCACGCCGACAGTCAGTGCCCGGACCTTGTCCTGCTGCATGCGGAAGGCGACGCTCTGGGAGAGGTCCTCCAGGAGCGGCGGAAGTTTTTCCTGGAAGTTTTCGCTGGTGATGTCCTCGCTCGTCGTGGTCTCGTTCGAGTAGCTCTTCGCCTCCTCCGGGGTGCCGTTCACCGGAGAATCGTTCAGGCCGTTTGCGCTCTTCCAGATTGTCTCGCCGCTCTTTTCTCCGAGAATCGAGCGGAGGATCTCCGGGCTCGTGCGGGCGGCGTCGCCGATGGTCCGTATGCCGTAGGCGGAGAGGCGCGCCGAGGTCGAGCGCCCGCATCCGTACATGGAGCCGATCGGAAGCGGCCAGAGCTTCTCCGGAATTTCCGCCGGCCAGAGCGTATGAACCTTGTCCGGCTTCTCGAAGTCGCTCGCCATCTTCGCGAGAAATTTGTTCTCTGAGATGCCGACATTGACGGTGAACTGCAGTGTGTCGCGGATCTCGTTCTTTATGAGATACGCCGCGTTCAGCGGAAACGTCCGGGACAGGCCGCTGCGTTCGGCTGACCCGGCGGCGTGCGGAGCAGTGCCGCGCGGGTCCGGAAATTCCTGCGGGCCTCCTGCGGCCGGCGCTTCCCCGGAGACCGCGGGGAAGCGGGACTCCAGCCCTGTCATGTCGAGGAAGGCCTCATCGATCGAGACCTGCTCCACGGCGCGCGCGTATTTTTTCAGGATCGCGATGAAGGCTCTGGAATAGGCGCGGTAGGTCTCGAAATCCGCCGGGACCAGAATGAGCCCGGGACACTTCCGGAGCGCCGTGATCACCGGCTCGCCGGTCCGGATCCCGAACTTCTTCGCCGGGAGGGACTTCGCCGTGATGACGCCGTGGCGGGTCTTCACGTCGCCTCCGACGGCGGAGGGCACTGTGCGGAGATCCAGCGCGGCCGGATTTTCCTTCAGGCGCTTCACCGCGGACCAGGAGAGAAACGCAGAATTGACATCGACGTGAAAGATGCAGCGCTTCAAGGGTTCCTCCTTGGGGTGGGACTTTTTTGACACGCTCATTATAGCATGGCAGTGAGGAGGGACGGGGAATGGCAGGACGCGTCTTTCAGTGGAAATTTGAGGGGCAGAGGGAGGACTATGTCTCGGTCCGCGCCTTTTTAAAGACGAAGCGCTTTCCGAATTCCCTGCTCTCCTCGCTGAAGGCCGTCCCGGATGCCGTTCTCTCGGACGGGCAGCCCATTCACATGAACGCGCTTCTCGCGGGCGGCGAGGAGATCCGGGTGATGCTTCCGGAGGAGAAGCTCTCGGACAAGATCCGCCCCGAAGAGATTCCGCTCTCTGTTCTCTATGAGGACGCGGACATTCTTGTGATCGACAAGCCGCCCGGCATGCCGGTGCACTCCTCGGCGGGACACTTCCGCGGGACGCTCGCGAACGCGGTGGCGTTCCGCTATGAGGAGGAGCGGGAGGGCGCCCTGAGCGGAGCGCTCTCCGCGGGCGGCAGCATTTTCTCCGGATGGGACCGCTATGTCCCGTCCTTTCACTGCCTGAACCGTCTGGACCGGGACACGACCGGCGTTATCGTCATCGCAAAGAACCGCCTCGCCGCGGCAAATCTCGGCGAGGCGGCGGAAAGACGTGAGGTGCACCGGGAGTATCTCGCGGTCGTGACGGGTCTCACGGAGGAACACGGAGTGATCGAGGCGCCGATCCGCCGCGTGGCGGGATCCGTCATTCTCCGGGAGTGCGCACCGGACGGACAGCGCGCGGTGACGGAGTTCTGGAGAACCGGCATTTACCGCGCAGAAGACGGCGCGGACGCGGGGCAGATCTACTCAATCCTTAAAATCTGCCTCGGGACCGGCCGGACGCACCAGATCCGGGTGCACATGAAAGCTGCCGGCTTTCCGCTGCCGGGCGATTACCTCTACAACCCGGACTACAGGCGGATCGGCCGGCAGCCGCTTCACTCCCTCTGCATGTCGTTTCTGCACCCGGTCAGCGGGGCGCGCGTCTCCTTCACCGCGCCGGTGCCGGAGGACATGGCAGAGGCGTTCGGGATCCGCCGTGCGCCCCGCTCAGAGCGCTGACCTTCAATTCTGCGTCCGCATCGCGCGCACTGCGCCGATGTGTTTCACTGCGTCGATATGCGCACTGCGCCGATGTGCTTACTGTGCCGCATCGCTCACTGCGCCGATGCGCTCAGCGCGCTCTGAAGCTCCGCGTCTTCCGCGGAGAGCGTCTGTGTACCGGCAGCGACTGCTGCCGCCTGCTCCGCCTCCTTCTGCGCTGCCGCCTGCATCGCGGCTGCTGCCTCGGCGGAACTCGGATCCGTCGGATCCCACGTCTGGTCGCGCGGGATCGTGACCTCGATCGCGTCCTTCTCAATCGGTCCCTTGTCCCACTGATCGCTGTAGATATGCACCTTCGTCCCGTGCGCGCAGTTGTCGTATACCCAGTGCGAGTAGCCGGTCAGAAGGCGGAGGCACCCGCCGGAGAGCGCGTCGTCGATGTAGTTGTAGGTGATCGCATCGAGCTTCAGGTCCGCCCCGTAGAAGAGAATCGAGTGGATGATGAAGCCGTTGAAGAAGCGGTTCAGGTACTTGCAGTAGATGTCGCCGCCCTCGTCCGAGTGCATGTACTTGACCGGGTACTTCGCGTAGATGCTGTAGTCGCCGAGCACCGTGTCCGGTCCGCACGCGGAATTGAAGGTCTTGTACGGGATGATATAGCCGTTGTCCCCGTCCTTCGCCATGATGTACATGGTGCGGGTGGCCTTGTTGTAGTTGATCTGATAGCTCCCCTGCGGGCCGAGGATCGGCTCCACGTCCGTGACGACGCTCGCGTCGCTGTTGAAGTAGTACTTGTAGCCGTCAACATACTGCCAGCCCGGCGCCGGCTCGCCGTTCACGAAGTAGCACTGTGTGTTGTCGAGGAAGGCCCATCCGGTGTACGGCTGTCCGTCCCAGCTGGAGTAGTGCGTGCCGGTGCTGTCGCGGTACGGCCCCTCGTAGGAGCAGCCCGCCATGAGATTATGGGAGGCGTACGGGAAGACCTCCGTGTTGTGCCAGAAGCCGACGCGGATGCCGACGATGTAGCGGTCGGTGTGCATGGTTCCGGTCGTCTGGCCGTTCTTCGCCCAGTCGAGCACGGTTCCGTCGTTCAGCATGACCTTGTAGTAGATGTCATTGTAGCGGTGAGCGGCGCCCTTCACGCGGATCTGGACCGCCTGGACCTTCGAGCCGTCCTCGTTGTACGGCGTGGTCTCCTTCGACGCAGCCCACGGGCTCCAGCCGTGCGCGTCCGTGTAGACGCGGTAGTACAGCCGCGCGACGCCGCTGTGGACCATGTAGAACTTCGAGAATCCGCCGGCGTTGAAGAGTCCCTTTCCCGGGTCGTTCGTCCCGATGTAGCCGATGGTGTTCCCGTTCTGGTCCCGCATCTCATAGGTCGCGATATTGACCTGCCCGAGCACCGGGTCTGGCGGGGTGTTTCCGGTGCCGAGCGCATCGAATCCGCCGTTCTCAAACGCACTCTGCAGGTCCACGCCGTCCGCGCTCTCCGCGAGGCTCACGGTTCCGGGGAGGCTGTAGTCGCTGTTCACGGACTTCTCCGTCGCAGTATAGGCAGCGGTGAATGCCGCCGTGCTGGAAGCGTACTTGAAGTCGGGATTTGTCTCCGCGGCCGCGGCGCTACCGGAGTCATTCTCAGAGACCGCCATGGAGCCGATCTCCGGACCGCCGGCGGAAGACTCTGCGGCAGAAGCTGTCTCCGCAGCGGAAGTGTCCGCGGCGGAATCCGCCTCCCCGGATGCGGTGCTTTCTGCGGAGGCGGATTCCGCCGCCGGGGAGCCGTCTCCCGGCGCGGAGACGACCGCGCCGGCTTCAGTCGAGGAGGACTCTGCCCCGGAAGAAGCTGCGCTCTCAGAGGAAGCCCCGCTCTCTGACGAGGCGCCGGTCTCCGTCACGGACGGATTGTACATCTGGGACGAGTGCGCGCCGGCGACGACGCCTGCGTAGGACACTGCCGGAAGGGAAAGGCACACGGCAGCCGAGAGAAATACGGCCGCTGCGGCTCGAACTCTGTTTCTCATACTGATTCATACCTCCTGAAAGCCGGATTCCGGCTGAATTTTAAGTCAAAAGCCAGTCTCTATGATAGCACCGGGGACGAGCGGAAGAACTTAAGGTTTGCTTACAAAGCTTCACTCCGGATAGTGCAGACGCTCCGGCACAGGGTGCTCCAGCACGTCCGCGAGGTAACGCTTCGCGTACCACTTCGCCATCGGAAGGTTCATGTCGAGCCAGTTTCCGCAGTCCCTCGCGGCGGCTCCGGGGATCGGTCCGTCAAAATCGCGGATGAAGACGAACATCTCCCGCACGAGCGGCAGAATGTCCTCTGAGGATTCGTCGCCCGCAATCACGAGATAGAAGCCTGTGCGGCAGCCCATGGGCCCGAAATAGAGAATGCGCTCCCCGAAGACCGGATGATTCCGGAGAAATGTCGCGCCGAGGTGCTCGATCGCGTGGACCTCCGCAGTGTTCATGACGGGCTCGAAGTTCGGCCGCGTGATGCGGATGTCGAAGGTGGTGATGACGGCGCTGCCTGCGGTGTCCTTCCGGGACACGTAGAGACCGGGCAGAAGCTTCAGATGATTGACGGTGAAACTCGCGATTTTCTTCATATTTATGTTGTCCTTTCAGGCAGAGAGGCCGTAAGGCCCGCGTTGACTTTTAAGAGGCGCGATGCTAAAGTTATAGACTATTATAAAGTTAGAGACTACCATAAGGAAAAAACCGGGAAAAATCAAGCCATTCGGCCTGCCTTTTCATTCAGACGAGGGAAATGATGCAGACATTGATTGTTACCGCCATCGGTTCCTTCTCCGCTTCCGCGGTGATCCGGAGCTGCCGCGCGTGCGGGTTCCGTGTGGTCGGGACGGAGATCCACGACCCGGAGGATATCGCCGAGAGCGCGGACGTGGACCGCTTTGTGAAGGTGCCGCGCTTTGACGCCGGAGACGCCTATTTGGCGGCACTCTCGGAGATTGCGCGGGAGGAGCGGGCGCTGGCCATCCTTCCTCTGACGGACGCGGAGCTGGATCTTCTGAACCTGCACCGGGCGCTTTTCCGGCCGGCAGAGCTCTGGGTCTCCCCGGAGGAGGCGGTGCGCGCGGCAAGAAATAAGGAGACGAGCCGCGCCGCGGCCGTGCGCGCCTTCGCGGACGGCGGGGAAGCTGTGCCGCGCACCGGCGGAGGCTCTGAGGGCGGCGGGAGGGCCGCCAGCCTCCCGGATCTCTCCGCGCGCTTTTCCGTCATCCCGACCGAGCGGCTCGGAGACCTCGGGGAAGAGGCCCTTTTTCAGAAGCTTCCGCTCATCCTGAAGCCTGTGGACGGGCGGAGCAGCGAGGGGCTCTTCCGCGTCCGGACCCCGCGGGATCTCTCCGGAGCGCTCCGTGCCATCCGGGAGGCAGGACGAAAGACGGCCTATCTTGTGCAGCCGCTTCTCGAGGGCCCTGTGGTCTGCGTCGACACCGTCCGCGGGCGGGATGGGGCGTGCATCTCGGTTCCGCGGGAGGAGCACCGGCGCACCTTCAACGGTGCGGGGCTCTCGGTGCGCGTGTTCCGGGATCCGCTTCTGGAGGCAGCCTGCGCGGAAATTGCCCGGGAGCTCGGAATTCTCGGGTGCGTGAATTTTGAGTTCATCCGGACGGAGGACGGCCGGTATCACTTCCTGGAGTGCAATCCCCGCTTCTCCGGGGGCACAGGCTTCAGCGCCGCGGCGGGGTGCGATGTGGTGAAGCTGCACCTGGACGTCTTTACCGGGAAGGCGCTCCCGCGGGAGAACCCCGCGTCCGGGTGCTTCGCGGCGAAGAAATACATAGAAGTAGTGACGAAAGCGTGTTAATATAAACGTATCTATGCGTTCTGCTTCAGGGAACTGCGGAAACCCGCGGCATCGCGCGGAAGGAAAGGATATTCGGCGGACTTGGCAAACAGGCGGAGGTGGGTGCACCTTCTCACGGTCCTTTTGATCGTGATTCTCGCCGCACTCTGCGGGGCGAAAATCATCGGGAAGAGACAGCACTTCGAAAAATACGAGGAGATGCAGACGACGGCTCCCACGGAGGCGCTGCCGGAGCCGGAGACCGGGTCTCTGCAGGCGGAGACGGCTCCGGTGATCACGGACCCGGACGCGCTGCGGGAGATCGACTTTGACGCGCTCAAGGCACGGAACCCGGATGTGGTCGGCTGGATCTATATCCCCGGAACCGTGATCGACTACCCCGTTCTCTGGCGGGAGGAAGACAACGACTTCTATCTTCACCACGACATCGACGGGAAGGAGTCCTACGACGGCGTGTTTCTGGACGGCAGCGACCGGCCGGATTTCTCGCGTCTCCAGAACCTTTTTTACGGGCACCACATGAAGAACGGCACGATGTTCACCGACATCTGCCGCTTCAAGGACCAGGAGTTCTTCGAGGCGAACCGGCGCGCGTATCTCTACACGCCGGACCACACCTACATTCTCCGGACCATGGCGTGTCTCTACACCGGCGCGGGGGCGGAGAAGCGCCTCATGGACTTCGCCGACCGGATGGAGTTTGACGCGTACGTCGACCAGATGACGAAGAACTGTGCGTTCCGGGAGATCCCGGAGGGCGGAATTGACCGCCTCTTTTCCTTTGTCACCTGTTCCTATGAGTTCGACAACGCGCGGACCATTCTGTACTGCTATGAGACGGACGCGGACGGAAACCCGGTGGAGCCGGCGGAAACAGAGGAAGGAAGCAGCACGGATACCGGAGAAGATGCAGACGGCGCGGATGCCGGCGGCTGAGATGCCGGAGAAGATGCCGGCAGAGGAAAGGAGCACTTTCGATGAAGGGAATTGTTCTTGCAGGCGGTTCGGGGACGAGGCTTTATCCGCTGACAAAGGTCACGAGTAAGCAGCTCCTCCCGGTCTACGACAAGCCGATGATCTACTACCCGCTCTCGGTTCTCATGATGGCCGGGATCCGGGAGATTCTCGTGATTTCGACGCCGGCGGACACGCCGCGCTTTGAGGAGCTGCTGGGAGACGGACACCAGTTCGGCCTTGAGCTCTCCTACAAGGTGCAGCCGAGCCCGGATGGCCTCGCGCAGGCATTTATTCTCGGGGCGGACTTTATCGGAAATGACAGCGTCGCCATGGTCCTCGGCGACAACATTTTCGCGGGACACGGATTGAAGAAGCACCTGCAGGATGCCGCAGCAAAGAAGGACGGCGCGACGGTGTTCGGCTACTACGTCGACGACCCGGAGCGCTTCGGCATCGTCGAGTTTGATTCGGCGGGGAAGGCGGTCTCCATCGAGGAGAAACCGGCGCACCCGAAGTCAAATTACTGCGTGACCGGTCTCTACTTTTACGATAACCACGTGGTGGAGTACGCAGAGTCGCTGAAGCCGAGCGCCCGTGGAGAGCTTGAGATCACGGACCTGAACCGCATTTACCTCGAGAAGGGAAAGCTCGACGTGACGCTTCTGGGACAGGGCTTTACGTGGCTTGACACCGGGACGCACGCCTCTCTGGTCGAGGCGACGAACTTCATCTACACTGTCGAGACGCACCAGCACCGCAAGGTCGCGTGCCTCGAGGAGCTCGCGTACCTGAACGGCTGGATCGGCCGGAAGGAGATGGAAGAAGCGTACGAGAGCATGAAGAAGAACGAGTACGGGAGGTACCTGAAGGACGTGCTCGACGGAAAGTTCCTCACCCACTGAGAAACGCAGGATAAGTCCAGAACAACGCAGGAGGATTTATGAAGATTATCGTGACCGGCGGCGCCGGTTTCATCGGAAGCAACTTCGTGCAGTACGAGGTGAACAAGTACCCGGAGGATGAGATCATCAACCTGGATCTCCTGACCTACGCGGGGAATCTTGAGAGCGTGAAGCCGGTCGAGGGGAAGCCGAACTACCGCTTTGTCCGCGGGGACATCGCGGACCGGCAGTTTGTCTATGGTCTCTTCGAGAGGGAGAAGCCGGACGTCGTGATCAACTTCGCGGCGGAGTCCCACGTGGACCGCTCGATCACAGACCCGGAGATCTTTGTCCGGACGAATGTCGTCGGGACCACGGTGCTGCTCGATGCGTGCCGGAAGTACGGCATCGGGCGCTATCATCAGGTCTCGACGGACGAGGTCTACGGCGACCTGCCGCTGGACCGGCCGGACCTCTTCTTCACCGAGGAGACGCCGATTCACACGTCGAGCCCGTACTCCAGCGCGAAGGCGAGCGCGGACCTCTTCGTGATGGCCTACCACAGGACATACGGCCTTCCGGTCACGATCAGCCGCTGCTCGAACAACTACGGACCGTATCACTTTCCGGAGAAACTGATCCCGCTCGTCATAAGCCGCGCGCTCGCAGACGAGGAGATCCCGGTGTACGGGGACGGGGCGAATGTCCGCGACTGGCTCTACGTGCGGGATCACTGTACCGCGATTGACCTCATTGTCCGGAAGGGACGCGAGGGAGAGGTGTACAACATCGGCGGACACAACGAGCGCTCCAACCTCGAGGTCGTAAAGACGATTCTCCGCGCCCTGAACAAGCCGGAGAGCCTGATCCGCTTCGTGAAGGACCGCCCGGGCCACGACCGCCGCTACGCGATGGATCCGACAAAGATCGAGACGGAGCTCGGCTGGAAGCCGGAGTACACGTTTGACACGGGAATCCCGGTGACGATCCAGTGGTATCTCGACAACCGCGAATGGTGGGAGCACATCGTGAGCGGCGAGTACCAGAAGTACTTCGAGAAGATGTACGGATACCGCATGTAAACAGATCCTGTGCGGAACCGGAAGCCGCCCGCAGGGCGGCGCGGGACCGCGCCGCAGAATGCAGGAAAACCGGGCCGCAGCTGGCGGCGTGAAACCTGCCGGGCCTTAAGGGGGAGAAGCATGAAAGTATTTGTGACCGGTGTCTCCGGACAGCTGGGACATGACGTAATGAATGAACTTTATTCCCGCGGCATCGAGGGCGTGGGAAGCGACATCGCGCCGGAGTACGCGGGCGCAGCGGACGGGACGGCTGTCACGCGGGCGCCCTACGAGCAGCTTGACATCACGGACCCCGCAGCGGTGGATGCGGTCCTCAGCCGCGTGAAGCCGGACAGGATCGTCCACTGCGCGGCCTGGACCGCGGTGGACGCGGCGGAGGACGAGGACAAGAAGCCGAAGGTGAAGGCGATCAATGTCAACGGGACCGAGAACCTCGCGAGGGCGGCGGAGAAGCTTGACGCGGCGATGATGTACATCAGCACGGACTACGTCTTCAACGGCCGGGGCACCACGCCGTGGGACCCGGACTGCAAGGACTACGCGCCGCTGAACTACTATGGCGAGACGAAGCTCGGCGGGGAGCTCGCGGTGAGCGGGAGGCTGAAGAAGTTCTTCATCGTCCGCATTGCCTGGGTGTTCGGGCTGAACGGGAAGAACTTCGTCCGCACGATGGTAAACGTCGGG
>CACXCJ010000042.1 GCA_902766175.1 uncultured Lachnospiraceae bacterium | reverse complement strand
GCTGCCGCAGCTCATCAGGAGAAGGGTGCTCCCGGCGAGCAGTCCAGCCATCATCCGGCATTTCCACTTTGTTCCAGTCATAAAAGAATCCTCGATAGCGATCCGCTGATTCAGCGGATGATTCCGGAGTATCTCCGG
Organism: uncultured Lachnospiraceae bacterium; assembly: GCA_902766175.1. GTDB lineage: Bacteria > Bacillota > Clostridia > Lachnospirales > Lachnospiraceae > Moryella. The sequence goes on along the minus strand of CACXCJ010000042.1, from coordinate 2,409 downwards.
CCGTGTACCCGCCAGGCACACGTTTTGCCCATTGCGCTGCTCTCGAAAAATAATGTCATCCTATCGATGATTTGTGACGGAATTGTGATGAAAATCAGGATTTTTTATGGGGAGTACGCCGAGCCCCCGTCTTGTCTGCATTTCTGAGAAGCCGGGATGCGGCATGCCCCGCCATGACCCAGAAGAAAAAGATCAGAAGCTTCTCTGCGATGATCCGGGCAGCGCCCTTTTCCTCATCATAAAACGCAAAGTGCGCGCGGAGAAAGAGATAGTCCGGAATTCCCTGCTGGAGGAAAAGAGAAAGTCCGCATCCTGCTGCGGCAACACACGCCGCCAGGAGGAAGCTCCGGACCGGTCCCCGGATCTTCATTCTCTCTGTCCGGATATGAAAGCCTGCGTGCAGGCCCGCGAGAAGAAACATCCAGTGCGCCATGGGAAGATGCAGTTTTCTCGCGAGTGTCAGACCGATCACTCCGTGCAGGAGCGGAATGGCGTGTACTCCCATCGAAATTCCGCTGAGAATCACTCCCGCGGAGGAGAAAATCAGAAGGAGATCCAGCCCCGTGAGGCCGATGCGGTACGGCCCGTAGCGGCCCCGGAACAGTCCCCGGTACCACCCGCGGTTTAAGATCTGGTGAACCAGCAGGAAGCCGGCCATGAGAATCCCTGTCCACTCGTGCATGGCCTCTCCCGTCACCTGCCTGTCCATTGCCGCAATGATCGACAGAACCAGGCCGATGTCCACAATTCTTCTGCACACGACCGCCTTCATTTTTCCCCTTTCGTCAGGTCTGACTTTGTGTCAACAGCTGAATTGTATCACCCTTCCGCGCTTCTGCCAACATCCTGCCGGCAGTGTCAGAGTGCATCCCTGCGCGCTGTGCCCTCACAAGGCTGGACTATGGCGCTGCGGCACATCCCTCCCCTCAAAAATATGGCTCCGTCCCTTGCAGCTTCCATACAGAATTGTATATGATACGTTTATTGAAACTGCGCGCTCCACACAAATCTTCACGGAGAATCTGCATGGAGGCAGCAGAAAGGGAGGTGTCACATGCCTGTGAAACAGATGACAGGAACCGAGAGGGAGGAAAATGCCGGAAGCAGGGGGGAGCCGCATAGGAAGGGCACACTCTACGGCGTCGGCGTGGGGCCCGGGGACCCGGAGCTCATGACCCTGAAGGCGGTTCGCCTCATCCGGGAAAATGAGGTCATCGCCCTCCCCGGAGAGATCCCCGAAAAAACAGCCGCGTACAGGATCGCCGTCCAGGCCGTCCCCGAGCTCGCGGAAAAGGAACTGATTCCGATACTCTTTCCGATGACAATGGACCGCGCAGAGCAGCAGAAGGAGCACGAAAGAGGCGCCGAAAAGCTCAAGCGGCTTCTCGACACGGGAAGGAACGTCGTCTTTCTCACCCTCGGGGATCCTTCCATCTATTCGACCTTTTCCTATGTTCAGCAGCTCGTCGAGGCAGACGGATACCCCGCGGAAATGGTGAGCGGCGTTCCCTCCTTCTGCGCCGCCGCGGCAGCCCTTGACACGCCGCTCGCCGCGTGGACGGAGCCGCTGCATGTGATTCCGGCTGCCCACCGGCTGCGCGAGCCGCTGGACCAGCCCGGAACCTATGTCCTCATGAAGTCAGGAAGCAGAATGAAGGAAGTGAAGGATCTTCTGAGAAAGACGGGGCACACCGCGAAGATGGTTCAAAACTGCGGTATGCCGGGGGAAAAGAAATACCGGAGCCTCGAAGAAATCCCGGACGATGCAGGGTACTTCTCTCTCATCCTCGCAAGGAGAAGCAATTAACCGTAAGCGCATTTTTAAAAAAGTCCGGATTCACCGAGGATCCGGACTTTCAAGACCTGCCAGGGCATTCAGGGCCCTTCAGGTGCTTTTCACGTAGCAGAGCAGCCCGTCCTTCATGACAGGCTTCAGTCTCTCTCTCAATATGAGCTCATGAAAGTAGGCGCGGAGATGCCGGTTCTGCTGCACAGCCGCCGCAGCACTGTCATCGCGGAGGTGATAGAACGCCCTGCAGCGCGCCTCCAGCTCGCAGAGCGTCATCGGCGTGTCCGCAAGGCAGCAGATTTCCCTGAGCCGCGTGTCCATGCGCTTCACATTTGCCCGGACCAGCTCGTCAATCCGCCCGTCCAGGGTTCCGTTATGCGGCATGACCCAGTGTCTGTACGGAAGATCACACAGGCTCAGCTTACTCTTCCGGTCGGCCTCCCAGTCCCAGCAGAATGGGAGCACGGCATGGGACAGGGCGCCGCGGCTCAAAACAGCGTCTGCCACATAGCAGACATCGTCCGGCGTAACAATTCCTATCTGATCGCAGCTGTGCCCCGGCAGATGCAGAATCCGAAACTCTGTTTTCCCGGTCTCCGCCCCGCCGCACTCCTTCCCGC
>CACXCJ010000041.1 GCA_902766175.1 uncultured Lachnospiraceae bacterium | reverse complement strand
CTCTCTGCCTACTATTCGCACGTGACGGACGAGGATCTTCAGAAGGAGCGGGACGAGATTCTCGATGCCACGCCGAAGGATATCAACGCGCTCGCACCGCTCCTGAGGAGCGTTCTCTCTGACGGCGCGCGGTGCGTGATCGGAAATGAGACGCAGATCCGGCAGGCGGAGAGCGCATTCACGGAGATCCGGCCGCTGGTCTCCGCAGAAGGGACGGCATAAGATGAAATCAGGATTTGTGGCACTTGTCGGCCGGCCGAACGTCGGGAAGTCGACGCTCATGAACCACCTGATCGGGCAGAAGATCGCGATCACCTCCGCAAAGGCGCAGACCACGAGAAGCCGGATCCGCACCGTCTACACGGACAAGCGCGGACAGATCGTGTTCGAGGACACGCCGGGCATCACGCGGGCAAAGAACAAGCTCGGCGAATTCATGGTGAGCGTCGCGGAGAAGACGATCGAGGAAGCGGATCTGATCCTCTGGATCGTGGATGCCACGGGATACATCGGCGCAGCGGAGACGGAGATCCGCGATCAGCTGAGAAAAGCCGGAAAGCCGCTGATTCTCGCTGTGAACAAGGTGGATCTCGTGCAGGACCGCGCGTCTCTCGCGGAAGTCATCGAGAAGTTCAGGAAATTTGCTGCTCCGAAGGAGCTGATCGCCGTCTCCGGGCTGCGGAGCGGAAACACGGAGCTGCTCCTCGACACGCTGTTTTCGCTTCTCCCGGAGGGGCCGATGTTCTTTGACGAGGACACCGTCACGGAGGAGCCGATGCGGGACATCGCCGCGGAGCTCGTCCGGGAGCAGGCCCTGAGGCTTCTCCGGGATGAGGTCCCGCACGGAATCGCTGTCGTGGTGGACCGGATGAAGGAGCGGGAGGACGGTCTCACGGACATCGACGCGACGATCATCTGTGAGCGGGAGTCTCACAAGGGGATGATCATCGGAAAGGGCGGGCAGATGTTAAAGAGGATCGGCACGGGGGCGCGCCGGGCGATCGAGGAGATGACGGGGACCCGGGTGAACCTGAAGCTCTGGGTCAAGGTCCGCCCCGACTGGAGGGATGACAGCGCGAAAATGAAGGAATTCGGGTACGACATAAGGAACCTGAAATGAGAAACGGCGTGACAGAGGTGACAGGCATGGTGCTTTCCGCGAAGCCGGTCGGAGAGAAGGACAGGAGCGTGAAGATTCTCACCCTCGACCAGGGGAAGCTCTCCTGCTTCGCGCGCGGCGCCGAGAAGCCGGGAAGTCCCTTCATGGGGACGGCCCGGCCTTTTGCGTACGGCGTCTTCGGCCTCTTTCAGGGGAAGGACGCGTTCACGATGGTTTCCGCCGATGTGAGAAACTATTTCGAGGAGATCACGGAGGACGTCGAGACCGCCTGCTACGGGATGTATTTCCTTGAGCTTGCGGACTACTACGGGCGGGAGTTCGTGCGGGAGCCGCGCCTCCTGAAGCTCGTCTACGCGGCGCTTCTCGCGCTGAAGAAGCCCGCGATCCCGCACGAGCTCACCCGCCGGATCTTTGAGATCAAGAGCCTTGTGATCGACGGGACGTGCGAAGAGGAGCCGCCGCTCGCGGGATCGGAGATCTGCCGCTATACCTGGCACTATATTGTGGAGACACCGATTGAGAGGCTCTTCACCTTCACGGTGACGGAGGAGATTCTGCAGAGCCTCGGGAAAAACACAGATGCGCTGATGGCGCGCTGTCTGGACCGGACATTTCACTCGCTCGAGGTTCTGAAGGCGATGAAGTGAGAGCAGAGGATGCGGAAATTCGATGAAGTGAGAGCGCAGGATGCGGGAATTACAGCAGGGCGCGCGGAGAAAAGAGGGGCGGAAGGGCAGGCGGAGGGCGCAAAGTGGTTGCGGCTTTCGCCTGCCGCGCGTATAATTGCCTCGAATGCGGCCCGGGGCGGGCCGCAGAGCCTGAAACGCCGCTCACAGCCGGCTGCGCGTGGGCAGTCCGTCTGCAGCCAGCGGGCGGAGCCCATCCGCTCACGGCCGCTTGAGCGTAAGTATCCGTCTGCAGCCAGCAGGCGGGAAACCGGAGGAAAAAAATGGAATACACAATGGACAAGATCGTATCCCTCGCCAAGAACAGGGGCTTTGTCTACCCGGGCTCCGAGATCTACGGAGGCCTGGCGAACACCTGGGACTACGGGAATGTCGGCGTCGAGCTGAAGAACAACGTGAAGAGGGCCTGGTGGCAGAAATTCGTGCAGGAGTCCCCGTACAACGTCGGCGTCGACTGCGCGATCCTCATGAACACGCAGACCTGGGTCGCTTCCGGCCACATCGGAAGCTTCTCGGATCCGCTGATGGACTGCAAGAGCTGCCATGAGCGCTTCCGCGCGGACAAGCTGATCGAGGACTATGCGGCGAAGAACGGCATCACCCTCGAGTCCAGCGTCGACGGCTGGAGCCACGAGCAGATGGAGAAGTTCATCCGCGACAACAGCGTCCCGTGTCCGAGCTGCGGAAAGTCCGACTTCACCGGCATCCGCGAGTTCAACCTCATGTTCAAGACCTTCCAGGGCGTCACGGAGGATGCGAAGAACGTTGTGTATCTGCGCCCGGAGACCGCACAGGGCATCTTCGTGAACTTCAAGAACGTGCAGCGGACCTCCCGGAAGAAGATTCCGTTCGGCATCGGACAGATCGGAAAGTCCTTCCGGAACGAGATCACGCCCGGAAACTTCACCTTCCGCACCAGAGAGTTCGAGCAGATGGAGCTCGAGTTCTTCTGCAAGCCGGACACCGACCTCGACTGGTTCGACTACTGGAGATCCTACTGCAGAAACTGGCTCCTGAATCTCGGCATCCGCGAGAACATGCTCCGCGCGAGGGATCACGACAAGGAGGAGCTCTCCTTCTACTCCCGCGCGACGACCGACCTCGAGTTCCTCTTCCCGTTCGGCTGGGGCGAGCTCTGGGGCATCGCGGACCGCACGAACTACGACCTGTCCCGCCACCAGGAGGTGTCCGGCGAGGATCTCTCCTATTTCGACGAGGAGACGAAGGAAAAGTACATTCCGTACGTCATCGAGCCGTCTCTCGGCGCGGACCGCGCGGTGCTCGCCTTCCTCTGCAACGCGTACGATGAGGAGCAGCTCGAGGGCGGCGACGTGCGCACGGTGCTGCACTTCCACCCGGCGATCGCCCCTGTGAAGATCGGCGTCCTGCCGCTCTCGAAGAAGCTCGCGGAGCCGGCGCAGAAGATCTGCGCGGATCTCTCGAAGTACTGGCACTGCGAGTACGACGACCGCGGCGCGATCGGAAAGCGCTACCGCAGGGAGGATGAGATCGGAACCCCGTACTGTGTGACGTACGACTTTGACTCGGAGAATGACGGCGCCGTCACGGTGAGAGACCGCGATTCCATGAAGCAGGAGAGGGTCAGCATTGACGCACTCCGCAGCTATTTCCTCGACAAATTCGATTTCTGACCCCGCATGATGCAAGCGGGACGAGGCGGGTCCTGCGCAGGGACGGATTCTGGTGAAACTGTTGAGTTTCCGACGCCTGCGCCCCTGAAATTTATTGTTAAGGAACTATCATATTCTGAATTTTTGTGCTATCATCGTTGCGGTGACTCATCAGTAAATATTTTTAAGTAAGGTTCTTTCAGGAGGACAATATGTCTAAGAAGTGGATTTACAAGTTCAGCGAGGGCAACGCGAACATGCGCGAGCTTCTCGGCGGAAAGGGCGCAAACCTTGCGGAGATGACCAACATCGGCCTTCCGGTGCCGCAGGGCTTCACCATCACCACGGAAGCGTGCACCCAGTACTATGAGGATGGCCGCGAGATCAATCCGGAGATTCAGGCCGAGATCGAGAAGAACATTGCAGACCTCGAGGAACTGACCGGCAAGAAGTTCGGCGACAAGGAGAACCCGCTCCTCGTCTCCGTCCGTTCCGGTGCAAGAGCATCCATGCCGGGCATGATGGACACCATCCTGAACCTGGGCCTCAACGAGGACGTCGTCGAGGTTCTGGCAAAGAAGTCCAACAATCCGCGCTGGGCATGGGACTGCTACAGAAGATTCATCCAGATGTACTCCGATGTCGTCATGTAGGTCGGAAAGAAGTACTTCGAGCAGCTGATCGATGAGATGAAGGCAAAGCGCGGCGTGACGCAGGACGTCGAGCTGACCGCAGACGATCTGCACGAGCTGGCTGAGCAGTTCAAGGCGGAGTACAAGGCGAAGATCGGCAAGGACTTCCCGT
>CACXCJ010000040.1 GCA_902766175.1 uncultured Lachnospiraceae bacterium | reverse complement strand
TGTCGCATGCGGAGAAGCACTCCCGCGTCGAGTATGTCGTCGCGCACGGAATTGCGAGCGAGGTGGACGGAAAGAAGGTCCGGATCGGAAGCTACCACTTTATCTTTGAGGACGAGAAGGTGGTGATTCCGGAGGGAGAGGAGGAACGCTTCGCCGCTCTCCCGGATGAGTACTCGCACCTGTACCTCGCAATCGGCGGCGTGCTCGCAGCGGTGATCCTGATTGAGGACGCCATCCGGAAGGGCGCCGCGGATGCCGTGCAGAATCTTCACAGTGCCGGCTTCTCGAGAGTTGTCATGCTGACCGGCGACAGCGCGAAGACGGCTGCGGCAGTCTCGCGGAAGCTTAAAATTGATGAGTTCCGCGCGGAGGTCCTTCCCGAGGACAAGGCTGCCTACATAGAGGAAGCGCACAGAGAGGGGCGGAAGGTCGTGATGACGGGGGACGGAATCAACGATTCTCCGGCTCTTTCCGCGGCGGATGTCGGTGTGGCGATCCAGAACGGCGCGGCGATCGCGAGAGAGATCGCAGACGTGACCATTTCGGGAAGCGATCTGAACCAGATTGTGGTGCTGAGGCTCCTGTGCAATGCACTGGAAAGAAGAATCCGCATGAATTACCGCGAAATCCTGGGCTTCAACTCCTCCCTCATCCTGCTCGCGCTTCTCGGCGTGCTGTCTCCCGGTGCGACGGCACTCCTTCACAACAGTTCCACAATCCTGATCACGCTTCGCAGCATGACAAATCTTCTGGAGCCAAATCTAAAAAAATAATTAAAAAATGATTGACACGTCCGCGGGCCGTGTATAGTATAATATACGCAAGTTAGATGAATATATTTTCTGTTGCGCAAAGGAAACTGAAGAACATCGGATGAAAGAGAAGTGCTTCATATAAAAGGAGGGAACATGTTTCCGTTATCCATCGCAAAGGCTGGAGATCGGGTGATGGTTGCAAGAATCGGCGGAAATCCGGACGCGAAAAAGCATCTGGAGGATCTCGGTTTCGTGGTCGGCAGTGAAATAAAGATCGTCTCCGCACCGGGGGACGGGAATATCATTGCCATGGTGAAGGATGCGCGGCTTGCGATCACATCGGAAATGGCAGGAAAAGTCATGGTTACCATGTAAGGAAGGGATTTTTTCTCTGCCGAAGAGTTATACACGTCAAACTTTAATAATATAAGTAATTTTGAAATATGACTTGTATATCTCTCTGGCGGGCGTAAGGAGCCGATACCTGAGATAAAGGAGGGGAAAGGATGAAAACGCTTCGTGACATTCCGGTCGGAGAGACCGCGAAGGTAGTAAAAATCCACGGAGAAGGCGCGCTGAAGCGCCGGATCATGGATATGGGGATCACCAAGGGCACGGAGATTACGGTGCGGAAGGTTGCGCCGCTGGGCGATCCGGTGGAGGTAAACGTCCGGGGCTATGAGCTGTCTGTCCGGAAGGACGACGCGGATATCCTCGAGATGGAGTGATAAAGCCGCCGCAGGACAGAGAAAAGACATGGTCCGTGAACAGAAACGAAACGAGAATCTGATTTCAAAGATCTCGCGAGAGAACAGTACACAGAAGTACAGAAAAGAGGATTCATAATGGCAATTAAGATTGCACTTGCAGGAAATCCGAACTGCGGAAAGACGACGCTGTTCAACGATCTGACGGGCAGCACGCAGTATGTCGGCAACTGGCCCGGCGTCACGGTCGAGAAGAAGGAAGGAAGACTGATCGGCCATCGGGACGTCATTATCCAGGACCTTCCGGGAATTTACTCCCTGAGCCCGTATTCGCTGGAGGAGGTTGTCTCGCGAAACTACCTGGTCAATGAGAAACCGGATGTCATCCTGAACATCGTCGACGGAACGAATATCGAGCGGAACCTGTACCTTACCACACAGCTTCTGGAGATCGGCATCCCGATGGTCATCGCCTTCAACATGATGGACCTCGTGAACAAGAACGGAGACCAGATCGACACAAAGAAGCTCGGGGAGGAGCTCGGCTGCAGGACGATTGAAATCAGCGCCCTGCACAGCAGGAATACGAGAGAGGCCGCTGAGCTTGCGATCCGCGAGGCGGAGAACCAGAAGGGTGAGCTGCCGCATGTATTTACGGGAAGTGTCGAGCACGCGATTGCCCACATCGAGGAGTCGATCGAGGAGATCGTTCCGAAGGAGCAGCTCCGCTGGTACGCGGTCAAGATCTTTGAGCGTGATGAGAAGGCGACACAGCCGCTGCATCTCTCCGCGGAACTGAAGGCGCATCTTGAGCAGCACATCAAGGACTGCGAGAATGAGCTGGACGATGACGCCGAGAGCATCATCACGAACCAGCGCTACACCTACATTCAGAAGCTCGTCGCGGAGTCTGTCGTAAAGAAGGCCGGCAAAAACCAGCTGACGGTCTCCGACAGAATTGACCGGGTCGTCACGAACCGGATTCTCGCCCTTCCGATCTTTGCCGCGATCATGTGGCTTGTGTATTACATCTCCGTCACGACGCTCGGCTCGACGCTCACGGACTGGACGAATGACGAGCTCTTCGGCAATATCATCACAAACGCCGCGACATCGGCACTCGAGTCGCTCGGCGCCTCGGATGCAGTCACAAGCCTTCTGGTGGACGGTATCATCGGCGGTGTCGGAACGGTCCTGGGCTTTGTGCCGCAGATGATTCTTCTGTTCCTCTGCCTGTCGATTCTCGAGGATTCCGGCTACATGGCGCGCGTCGCGTTCATCATGGACCGGATCTTCAGGAGATTCGGCCTCTCCGGAAAGTCCTTCATTCCGATGTTAATCGGCACCGGCTGCGGCGTCCCCGCGATCATGGCCTCCAGAACCATAGAGAACGAAAAGGACCGCCGGATGACGATTCTGCTCTCCACCTTCATGCCCTGCGGCGCAAAGATGGAAATCGTCGCGATGATGACCCTGGTGTGCTTCCCGGGCAGCATGTTCGTGGCGCCGGGCATGTACTTCCTCGGCCTCGCGATCGTGGTGCTCTCGGGCATCGCACTGAAGAAGACGAAATACTTCTCCGGAGATCCGGCTCCGTTCGTCATGGAGCTCCCGGCGTATCATGTTCCGACTGTCAAGGGCGTCCTGATCCATGTGTGGGAGAGAGCGAAGGCCTTCATAATCAAGGCCGGGACCATTATCTTCACGATGTGCATCGTGATCTGGTTCCTCATGCATTTCGGACCGACGGGATTCCTGGCGGATGATATCGACGCTTCCTTCCTCCGCTACATCGGCGAGGGACTGAAGTGGATCTTCATGCCTCTCGGCTTCGGCAGCTGGCAGGGCGCGGTCGCATCCGTCTCCGCCGAGGTCGCGAAGGAGCAGGCAACCGCGACGCTCGGTATGCTGGCACACGCGGTGAGCGACGATGAGGCAGATATCGCTGCGGCGATCAACACCATGTTCCATGGCAGCAGCCTGGTCGGCCTGAGCTTCCTTCTCTTCAATATCTTTGACGCGCCGTGCATGGTCGCGATCGCGACGGCGTTCCGTGAGCAGGCAAGCCGCAAGTGGGGCTGGATCACGTTCGGATATCAGATGATGATCGGTTACTGCCTGTCGCTCTGCGTCTATCAGATCGGAACTGCCGCGTCGCAGGGCTTCAGCTTCGGAACTGTCGTCGCAGTGATTCTCATCGCGGTGGCCTGCTACTTCGTTTTCCGCAGAAATCCCTACGCGAAAAAGAAATTCCATCCGCAGGCACAGGCGGAGAGAGCCTGAAGCAGTTTCAGACAGGAGGCTTATATGAGTGGAATTGATCTCTTTGTAATTCTTCTGATCGCTGTGCTTTTTGTCCTTGCAGTGCGCTACCTGCTCCGGCACGGGGACTCCTGTGCCGGGTGCGGCGGCTCGTGCAGCGGGAAGTGCAGCTCCTGCAGGATGCGTGAGGCGGAGCTTGAAAACGTGCCGGAGCGCTTCCGGCTTAAGAGCAGGGAGTTCTGACGTTGGACAGCAGGCTCTCGAATGCCATGATGGACTATCTCGCCGTGATGGTCGGAATGGAGCAGAGCGGAAAAAAGATCCGCTCGGTTGACATCGCATCTGCACTGGGAGTGAGAAAGCCGAGTGTCTGCAATGCGCTGGGAAAGCTTTCCAGGAGCGGATGCATTATATCCGACAGCGGGCGGGAAATCGAGCTGACCGAGGAGGGAAGAAGGCTCGGGGGCGAGTACCTCGAAAGAATCCGGGTTCTCTCAGAAGTCCTTGTGAGAGGCGGCCTGAGCGCGGAATGCGCGAGGGCCTGCGCGGGGCACATGGTTCATGAGGCGAGTGATGAAGCCCTGAGGGCTCTGTGCAGGCTGGCCGGCCTCCCGGAATGGGGGAGCGCCGTATGAAATTCAGTGACTTGAACTGCTTTCAGTCGTATCTCTATGGAATTCTCGCTTTTCTCATTGCCCTCGGGCTCGGGACTACCTTCGATCGGCTGAAGCATTATCTTCTGCATCTGTCCTTTCGGATGCAGAAAAGAAAGAGAAAACACAATGGTTAAGACAACTGTTAAGATCGGCGGAATGGCCTGCGGCATGTGCGAGTCCCACATCAACGACGTGATCCGGAAGACCTTCCCCGAAGCAAAAAAGGTCTCTTCTTCCTATAAAAAGGGCACTGCCGTCTTCGTGACGGAGGAGGAGGTGGACAAGGAATGCCTCAGGAAAGCGATTGAGGACACCGGTTACCATTACCTCGGCGTTTCCAGCGAGCCGTATGTGAAGAAAGGCTTCTTCGGCTGGTAAAACGGAGCCATAAGTTTTCCAGCGTTGTATCCGGTGCAGTACCGGCTTCTTAGGCTGTTAAACCGGGCGAGTCATAAAGTCACAGTCCTGCTGTTGTACAAGCGCGGCGCAGGCTGTGACTTTTGAAATTTTTGTATCCTATATATTGAGACAGGAGGTTCCGCTGCCATACGGCAGCGGGACCTCCTGCATGGCAGCGGGGCAGTTCCTGTCTGCGATACTTTGAAGTTTCCGCTTCCCCCTGCGGAGATCAGATCGCTGCGTCCCGTATGACGCCCTTCAGAATTTCCGCGGATTTTCTGAGAGACGCCTCCTCCTCCGCGCTCAGGCGGATCGGAATCAGTCCCTCAACGCCGTTCTTTCCGACGATCGCGGGCATGCTGAGCGAGACGCCATCGATTCCGTGAGAGCCGTGCAGCACGCTTGAGACAGGCAGGATGCTCTTCTCGTCGCGGATAATGGCAGAGCAGATCCGGACGACCGACATCGCGATCCCGTAATAGGTAGCTTTCTTTTTCTCGATGATCTCATATGCGCTGTCTCTGACCTGCTGCGCGATTTCCTTCATGGATTCCTCGTGCGCATGGAAGCCGCGCATGTCGCAGAAGTCATTCAGCGGCACACCGGAGACATTCGCACTGCTCCACGCCGCAATCTCACTGTCCCCGTGCTCCCCGATGATGAATGCGTGGACGCTTCTGGGGTCCACATCGAGGTGACGCCCGAGGAGGTACTTGAGGCGCGCGGTGTCGAGGGTGGTGCCGGAGCCGATGACGCGGGACTCCGGCATGCCGCTGTACTTTACGGCAGTGTAGGTGAGGATGTCAACCGGATTTGCGACCACGAGCATCACCCCCTCGAGGCGGCGCCTTGCAATTTCGGGCATGATGGATTTAAAGATGGCAGTGTTCTTTTTCACGAGGTCGAGCCGCGTCTCTCCGGGCTTCTGTCCGGCACCAGCCGTGACGATGACGACTGCTGCGTCCTGAATGTCGTCGTAGGTTCCGGCGTAAATCTCCATGGGCCGCGCAAACGGGAGGCCGTGGCTGATATCCAGTGCCTCCCCCTCCGCCTTGTCCCTGTTTGCGTCGATCAGGACGAGCTCCGAGAAGAGGCCGCTCTGCATGAGCGCAAACGCAGAGGTCGCTCCGACGAATCCGCATCCGATGACAGCTGCTTTTCTTAAGTTCACCATAGATACTCCTTTCTCTATGAAACTCCCTTCCGTTTCCTGCAGAATAGCACGAGCTGGACTGATTGTATGTTGCCATTGCAACAAATGAGGGCGATGAAGGAAAGAAGGATGCAGACTGCAGGGAGATTGTGAGAGGAAATTGCGCCGGGACTTGAATGTACCGGGGCAGGTATGCTATTTATATTGCCTGAAGAGAGAGGAGATGATCCGCTGATCCGGGATTTGTGACAATCAGGCGGGTTCGGGGACGATCATGAAAGAGATGGAACAGGAGAGAGAGAACGGTCGGGCGGTTGAGAGCAGGCGGATGAGAGAGCGCGGGCAGGCGGTTGAGACCGGGCAGATGGGAGAGACCGGGCAGGCAGAACCGGGAAGGCCGGCGGGAAATCCTGCGCGCGGTTCGCGTGTCCGCTCCATGACGGAGGGATCGCCGCTCAGGCACATCCTTCTTTTTATGCTGCCGGTGCTTTTAGGACAGGTGGTGCAGCAGACCTACAACATGATGGACAGCATCATCGTGGGACGTCTTCTAGGGGCGGATGCGCTCGCTGCGGTCGGCGCGTCCTCCTCGGTGCAGTTCATGGTGCTTGGGTTCTGCAGCGGGATGTGCGACGGGTTCGCGATTCATGCGGCCCAGAGCTTCGGCGCGGGGGATATGAGGACCATGCGTCGCTATGTGTATCACATGGCGGTCCTGGCGGCGGCAATCGCGGTGCTTCTCACGGCAGTGACGTGCTTTCTGTGTCCCGGCATTATCCGCGTGCTGAGAACCCCGGACAATATCTGCGATGACGCTGTCCGGTATCTCATGATTCTCTTTCTCGGGATCCCGTTCACGATTTTCTATAATCTCCAGGCGTCCATTCTGCGGGCAGTCGGCAACAGCAGGGAGCCGTTCGTATTTCTTCTTATAAGTTCCGTCCTGAATATCTTTCTGGACCTTTTTGCGGTCGCCATCCTGCACCTGGGCGTCGCGGGTGCAGCGCTTGCGACCATCACGAGCCAGGCGCTCTCGGGACTTCTCTGCCTGCTCTTCATCCGGCGGCGGATGGCACTCCTTCATGTGGAAAGAAGGGAGAGAGAGTGGAGCGGACATCTCGCCCTGAACCTGCTTCTCATGGGTGTTCCGATGGGGCTGCAGTTCTCCATCACGGCGATCGGCTCCATGGTGATGCAGGCCTGCAACAACAGCCTGGGCTCTGTCTACGTCTCGGGATTTACGACGGGCGAGCGGGTGGATCAGCTCGTCATGTGTCCGCAGGTCGCGCTTTCCTCCTCCATGGCGACCTATGTGGGCCAGAACTACGGGGCGCTGCGCTTTGACAGAATCCGGAAGGGCGTATTTCAGGCGTTTCTCCTGGCAAATGCGTATGCGCTCGTTTTCGGCTCCCTGATGGCACTGACCGGGCGATGGACCGCGTCGCTTTTCCTTTCACCGGGACCCGGCACCGACGCGATTCTTGACGCCGCCGGGCAGTTCCTCAGGACAGTCGGATTCACATTTTTCCTGGTCTCCGCGGTCAATGTGTACCGCCCCTCCATTCAGGCGATGGACTGCCCCGGGAGAGCCATCTTCTCCGGCGTGATCGAGATGGCGGCGCGCTGCATCTTCAGCCTTGTGATGCTTGAAAAGCTCGGCTTCACCGCGATCTGCTGGACGCACCAGGCGGCCTGGATCTCCGCCGGAATCTATGTGATCTTCATGTACTATCACGTCATCGCGATGCGGGAGCGGCAGTTCGGAAGAAGGTGAGCGGCAGTTCGGAAGAAGGTGAGCGGCAGTTCGGCGAAGGCAGGCGGCAGTTCGGCGAAGGCGGGCGGCAGGCCCCGGAATGCCGGAGCGCGCTTCAGAGAGCACCGCAGGGACAGATTATCCGGAAAAATGCCGCGGAAAATGGGCGCTTTGCCAGGAGCTCCCGCTTTACCATTGATCATTGCCGGGAATCCGGTTAAACTGTTTCATGCATACAGAGATCAATGATGGGGAAGGAAGACGAAAGTACATGGAACAGTTAAGAAACAATCCGGAGGGGAAGCCGGTCCGGGAAAACAAGATGGGCACCATGCCCGTGAAAAAGCTCATTGTCAATATGTCGCTTCCGATGATGGCGTCGATGCTGGTACAGGCACTGTATAACATCGTGGATTCCATCTTCGTGTCGCAGGTGTCGGAAGCGGCGCTGACGGCGGTCACGCTCGCGTTTCCGCTGCAGAACCTGATTATCTCCGTGATGGCGGGAACGGGCGTCGGCGTCAATGCCATGCTCTCACGTGCCCTCGGAGAGAAAAACTTCAGGGATTCGGACAGCGCCGCCAACATGGGACTTTTCGTGACGATCATGAGTGCCATCGTGATCATGCTTCTGGGCATTTTCGTGAGCGGGCCGTTCATCCGCTCCCAGACGCAGGACGAGGAAATTGTGGAGCTCGGCATCACCTATTTAAGGATCTGTATGACGCTGGACCTGGGGGTCTGCTTTCAGGTGATGTTTGAGCGGCTTCTGCAGTCGACGGGCCTCACGTTCTACAGCATGATCTCCCAGATGACCGGCGCCGTGATCAATATCATCTTCGATCCGATCATGATCTTCGGCCTCTTCGGATTTCCGGAGATGGGCGTCGCGGGCGCCGCGTTCGCTACGGTGCTGGGACAGACGATCGCGGCCTGCATCGGACTTTTCATGAACCTGAAATTCAACCGGGAGCTCCATTTCTCCCTGCCGGGGATCTTTCATCCGAACGGGCGGACAATCAAGAGAATCTATTTCGTTGCGGTTCCGACGATTCTCATGATGTCGATCGGAAGCGTGATGACCTATCTCATGGACCTGATTCTCATCGCCTTCTCCACGACGGCGACCGCCGTGTTCGGGGTCTATTTCAAGCTGCAGTCCTTCTTCTTCATGCCGGTTTTCGGCCTGAACAACGGGCTAGTGCCGATTCTCGCCTATAATTACGGCGCGGCGCAGAAAAAGCGGATTGATGAGGCGCTCCGCTTTGCGGTCTGCCTCGCCCTCTGCATCATGTTCTGCGGGACGGCGGTTTTCGAGCTGTTTCCGGCGAAGCTCCTCGGCCTCTTCAATGCGTCGGACACCATGGTGCAGATCGGCATCCCGGCGTTAAGAACGATCGCGCTTCACTTCCCGATTGCGGCGTGCAGCATCGTCCTGGGCTCTGTGTTCCAGGCCTTCGGCCAGAGCATCTACTCGCTGATTGTGTCGGCGTGCCGGCAGCTGGTGGTGCTGATTCCTGCGGCCTACCTTCTGTCCCTCTCCGGAAATGAGAATCTCGTCTGGTGGAGCTTTCTGATTGCAGAGTTTATGTCGCTTCTGCTGACCCTCCTTTTCTTCCGGCGCATTTACCGGAATGTTGTGGTGCCGATGGGAAAAACGGAGGAGGCGTAAGGAAGCCCGAAGAGGTAAGAGCAGGCTCGAAAGCAAAGACTCGAAGAGGAAAGCAAAGGCTCGAAAGCAAAGACTCGAAGGAAAGAGCAGCGTCGGAGAGACGGAACAGGGCAGAAGAGGATAAAAAATGGGGAGAAGTGTACAGACAAATGAGACCGCAGCCAGCAGCAATGGAAGGGCGCGCTCCCATTTCGGAAGCAGGATCGGATTCATCCTGTCTGCGGCGGGAGCTTCCGTAGGACTCGGAAATATCTGGCGTTTTCCGTATCTCGCCGCGGAGTACGGAGGCGGTATTTTTCTTCTGGTGTACTTTATTCTCGCGGCGACCTTCGGTTACACGATGGTGATGTCGGAGACCGCGCTGGGCCGCATGACAAGAAAAAGCCCGGTTGGTGCGTACAGGACATTCGGGGACGGGAGGTTTTTCCGATTCGGCGGCTGGGTGAACGCGATTGTGCCGATGATCATCGTGCCTTACTACAGTGTGATCGGCGGCTGGGTGGTCCGCTATTTTCTTGCTTTCGCATCCGGTCAGGGAAAGGCCTCGGCGGCGGACTCGTTTTTTGGAAGCTTCACTGCAGATCCTCTCCAGGAGATGGTCTGTTTTCTCATTTTCGCGTTTCTCACGCTGCTGATCATCTATTTCGGCGTCCAGAACGGCATTGAGCGCGTGTCGAAGGTCATGATGCCGCTTCTCGTGATCCTCGCAGTGCTGATCTCGATCTATTCCATGACCAGGCCCGGCGCGCTGGCGGGGGTCCGGTATTTTCTGGTGCCGGACTTCTCCAAGTTTTCGATTCTGACGGTTGTCTCGGCGATGGAGCAGATGTTCTACTCGCTTTCCATCGCGATGGGCATTCTCTACACCTTCGGCTCCTACATGCTGAAGGAGACGAATCTTGAGTCCGCTTCCGTACAGGTGGAAATTTTCGATACGCTGGTGGCGATTCTCGCGGGCCTCATGATCATCCCGGCGGTATTCGCCTTTTCCGGCGGGACGCCGGAGAGTCTTTCGGCGGGGCCTTCCCTTTTGTTTCTCACGATGCCGAAGGTCTTTGAGGGCATGGCGGGCGGCGGCGTGACAGGCACGCTGTTTTTCCTCCTGGTTTTCGTGGCGGCGCTGACCAGCTCCATTGCGCTCGCGGAGAGCGCTGTCAGCACGGTGGAGGATGAGCTTCTCTGGGGACGGAAGGCGTCGATTGTCCTGGTGGGCGCGGTCATGCTGCTCCTCGGAAGCCTTTCGCTGTTCGGATTTAACATCCTGTCCGGCGTGAAGCTGCTCGGCATGGATTTCCTGGATTTCTTCGACTTTATCTCCAATTCGGTGATGATGCCGGTCGGCGCGATGTGTACCTGCATCCTGGTGCTGAGGGCGGTCGGTCTTCCGGGCATAGAGAGGGAAGTGGAAAGCTCCTCGCCCTTTTGCGGGAAGAAAATCTATGCCTTTGTGCTCCGGTACCTCTCGATTGTTTTCCTCGGCGTGATTCTCGTGACGTCGATTCTGAGTGTCCTCGGAATTGTGAAGATCTGACAGACAAAGAACCCCCGCCGGCTGTTCCGGTGGGGGTTCTGGATCAGAGCTTTAAAGAGCGGACTCGAACGAAGACGCGTCCGCGATAAGATGCGCAGCTGGAAGACGCGTCCGCGAGGAGGTGAGAAGCTGAAACGGTGTGAGCCCTGCCCGGCGGAAGCAGTCCGGGTCAGCTGTGCGTGATTCCACGGTCAAAGAAGATGCTCTTCCCCGAGGAGGAGAGCGGAATGCCGAGCCAGGCGCAGCCCGGGTCAAAATCCATCTCCTCGGCGACCTTGCCGATCGAGTACATGATCCGGTTGTCTGCCTTGTCGAGAGACGCGGTCGTGACGGCGGAGCAGACGGCGATACCGAGGTCCAGAAGCGCGAAGCTGCAGGTGCCGCCGGCCTTTTTGTTCCCGGCACAGCCGCCGAGGCCGCAGAGATTGCACCGCTTTGTTCCGCGCTGCTTCCGTTCCGTGCCGATCAGGACGACTGCCTTGGACGCGCGGACATTCTTCGCATCGCGCCCGTACCAGGTCCACATTTCCTCCCCCATTTCCCGGGTGCCGACTTCCTCCATTTTTTTTGCGAGCGCTTCCTTTTCTTCCCCCGTGAGAACGTAGGTGTGAATGGTGTCGCGTCCGTGTGTCTTCGGTGCCGTGCGGGCTGCGAGGCACATTCTTGCGGCGGTCTGCAGGACTGCCTGTTCTTCCAGATCCTTTCCCTGATACAGCATAAACTTATCCTCCTGCAATGAAAGTGCGGAGAGCGTCCCGCGACAGTCAGGCATCCCGATTGTCAGGATTTCTGACATCCGGGGACTGCTCCCCTTATGATTCGGATGCTTTTCCGCCTCTGATCCGGGCCCCAGGGTCAAACTTTGTGAGAGCGCGGACGATGACGGACGCCGCGATAATCCCGGCAGCGGGAGGCACAAACGCCGTGGAGCCTGGAACGCTCCTTTTTCCGGGCGGAAGGGCCGGAGCGGACTCCGTGAGAAGCGGCGGAATGGCAGGCTCCGCGGAGCAGACCACGGTGAGATGCGTGATACCGCGCCTTCGCAGCTCGCGCCGCATGACCCGCGCGAGCGGGTCGTTTTTTGTCTCGAAGAGATCGCAGACCGAGAGCTTCCCGGGATCCGTGCGGTTTCCGCATCCCATGCAGGAAATCACCGGGACGCCCGCCTTTCTGGCTGCGGTGATGATCCCGATTTTGCCGGTCACCGTGTCGATTGCGTCGAGGACGTAGTCAAACACGGAGAAATCCACTGCGTCGGATTCCGGATTCCCGGGCAGATAGAACATCTGGTGCCTGTGAACGAGGATCTCCGGGTCAATGTCGCGGATCCTCTCCCGGGCCGCGTCCACCTTCAGCTTTCCGACGGTGCTGTGGAGCGCGATAATCTGGCGGTTTAAATTTGACAGGCTCACGCTGTCATTGTCAAAGAGATCCAGTGTGCCGATGCCGCTCCGGGCGAGTGCCTCGACGGCGCTGCCCCCGACGCCTCCGATCCCGAAGACCGCGACGCGCTTCTTCCTGAGAAGTGCGACGAGATCCGCCCCGTACAGGAGCGCCATCCGCTCGTACTGCGGATTCAGGGTGTCACTGCTCATAAGATACCTCCGTGCCGCCGGTGAAGCGGGCGAAAACGCAGATGCAGGGCTATTATAATGAGTTCTGCGCGGAGGCGTCAAGGGCACGGAAAACGCAGCGCGCTGCGGCCGCTCAGACGATTCCCTGGGCGATCATCGCGGCGGCGACGCGCTGGAAGGCGTAGAGATTTGCGCCTGCGAGGTAATTGTTCGGCATGCCGTAGGCCGCTGCGGTGCGGCTCACCTTCTCGAAGATGTCGTGCATGATGATCTTGAGCCGCGCATCCACCTCCTCGAAGGTCCAGCTGAAGCGCATCGCGTTCTGTGTCTGCTCAAGGCCCGAGACCGACACGCCGCCGGCATTTGCCGCCTTGTCCGGCATGTAGAGAACGCCGTGATTCTGGAAGTAGTGAATCGTGTCGAGATCCGCGGGCATGTTCGCGCCCTCCGCGATGAGAAACACACCGTTCCGGACCAGTGTCTCCGCGCTCTCAGGGCTGATCTCATTCTGCGTCGCGCAGGGGAGGTAGATGTCGCACGGAATGTTCCAGATGCCAGGACCGGGCGTGTAGGAGGCACGCGGGACCAGATCCGCGTACTCCCGTATCCTTCCGCGCTGCACTTCCTTGATCTGTTTCACGATGTTCAGGTGGATTCCGTCCGGGTCCACAATGTATCCGTCGGAATCGCACATGGCGATGACGTGCGCCCCGAGCTGCTGACACTTTTCCACGGCGTAGATCGCGACGTTTCCTGAGCCCGTCACGACAACTGTCTTGCCGCGGATGGTTTTTCCGTAGGCCTCCGCCATCTCCTCGGCCATGTAGCCGAGGCCGTACCCCGCCGCCTCGCGGCGCACGAGGGAGCCGCCGAAATTCGGGTCCTTGCCGCTGAAGGATCCGTCAAAGAGGCCGGTCAGGCGCTTGTACTGCCCGAACATGTAGTTGATTTCGCGGCTTCCGCAGCCGATGTCGCCTGCGGGGCAGTCCATATGCGATCCGACATACTTGAAGAGCTCCGTCACGAAGCTCTGGCAGAAGTTCATCACCTCGCGGTCCGTCTTTCCCTTCGGATCGAAGTCGCTGCCGCCCTTCGCACCGCCCATCGGGAGGCCGGTCAGCGCATTTTTCAGGACGATTTCAAACCCGAGGAACTTGATGATGGACTCATTCACGGTGCTTCTCAGGCGGATTCCGCCCTTGTAGGAGCCAATCGCGCTGTTGAACTGCACGCGCCAGCCGCGGTTGATCTGTACCGCGCCGTTCCGGTCGATCCACGGAACCCGGAAGCTGATCATGCGCTCAGGTTCCACAAAGCGCTCCAGGACCGCATTTTCCCGATACAGCTTTTCGTTTGCGTCCACGAGCGGCCGCACGGTGTCAAAGCACTCCCGGACTGCCTGGTAGAATTCGGGCTGGTCCGGATCCTTTTTCCTGACGCGCTGCAGAACTTCATCGACGTAAGACATCTGTGCCCCCTTCTCATTCCGGCAGAGCTGCGCTCTGTCAGGCTGTGACAGAAGCAGCCGTGCATATTTATACAAAGAATACCACTATTTATGTATGAAAGGAAGATGCCGGAACAAGAAAAGGTCAGTTCCACGGATCTTCGATGATCCGCTTCAGAAATTCCCACGTCCGCCCGGCCGAGGCGATGGAGAGGCGCTCCTTCGGCGTGTGGATGTCGAGGATGTCCGGGCCCATGGAGACCGCGTCCATGCCCGGAATCTTGTCCGAGAGAAGGCCGCACTCCACGCCCGCGTGAATCGCCTCGATCACCAGATCCCTGCCGAAAAGTTCCCGGTAGATCCGTGCCATTCTGTCCCGGAGTGCGGAGTGCGAAACCCACTCCCATGCCGGGTATTCGCCCGTGATGCGAAGTGAGGCCCCGACGGTCCCGGCGTCCCACTGGAGCTCGCAGAACAGCGCGCGCTTTGCGGTATTGACCGAGCTTCTGACGGCGGCACTCATCCGGAAGGAATCCGGGCCGAGCGATGCGGCGCCCCAGTTGAGCGAGGTTTCCACCAGCCCGTTCACATTGTCACTCATCCGGCGGACGCCCTGCGGCAGGATGCTCATGAGCCTGATGACGGCAGCTGTGCTCTGAACATCGAGCGGATCGGCGTCGAGCGGCACACCGCCCGTTTGTTCCGGAGATTCCGCCGTGAGCCGGATCCCCGGGTCCGCGATCCGGTACTCCATCTGTATCTCCCTTTCAATCCGCGTGAGCTCCCCGCGGAAGGCCTCAGGGTCCTGCACCGCCAGAACTGCGCGGCCGTCCCGGGAGATCGCGTTGTCCTTTGTCCCGTTTTCCATGGAGATCAGGCGGATGCCTGTGACGGCAGCGAGGCTTCGGAACGCGCGCGAGAGAAGGAAAATGGAGGATGCCCTTCCCTTGTTGATTTCGCTTCCCGAGTGCCCGCCGATCAGTCCGCCGGCGTGCAGCTGCACGCGCTCCCAGGGGCAATGACCCCGCGTGACCGGAAGCGTTACATCCGCCCGGCCGCCGCCGGCGCAGCCTGCGAGGACAATTCCCTCCTCCTCGGAGTCGAGGTTCAGGAGAATGTGTCCCTTGAGCGGGCTTAAGTCGATGGCCCGCGCGCCGTCCATACCGACCTCCTCCGATACGGTGCAGACAAACTCGAGACGCGGATGAGCAATGGTCTTCGAGTCGAGGAGTGCAAGCGCGTACGCGATGGCGATGCCGTCATCGGCCCCGAGCGTCGTCCCCCTGGCGCGGATGTACCCGTCTGCCACCTCAAGGTCAAGTCCTTCCTTTTCCATGTCCTTTTTCACGCCGGGGTCCTTCTCGCACACCATGTCCATGTGGCCCTGGAGGATAATCGGTTCGGCATTTTCATACCCCTTCGACGCTTCCCTGATGATGATGACATTGAACAGGGAATCCTGGTGTACCTCAAGACCGCGGTCCCTCGCGAATTTCACGAGATAGCTGCTCACCGCCTCTTCGTGATAGGACGGCCGCGGAATCCTGGTCAGCTCCTCAAAAAAGCGGAACACTTCCCTCGGCTCAGTTTCTTCCAAAACGCGCATTGCTCTTTCCTCCATGCTGTAAATTTGTGACTTTGTGGCACGGTTATCATTATATTTCATTTGCAGCTGCTTTTACAGGGACCGCCGCTTGACAGGCAGGACAGAAGAATTTACCATGCATCCAGTGGCCGGCGGCAGAACAGCTTAGCGGCCGGAAAACGACACTCCCCCGGCACAGCCTCTGGACGTAAGAGGCGGAGCCCGGGATACATAAAAAGCGGAACCTGGAGACAGAAATATGAAGACCTATCTCAGCAGTGAACTGACAGAAGGGAATCTTTTCTCTGCGATGATGCACTTCTCGGTGCCATACCTCATCGCGTGCTTCCTTCAGACCTTTTACGGAATGGCGGATCTCCTCATCATAGGCCGCTTCAACGGCGCGGCGAGCGTCACCGCGGTCGCTGCCGGGAGCCAGGTCATGCACATGCTGACCGTCATGATCGCCGGCCTCGCGATGGGAACCACGGTCATGATCAGCCGGAATATCGGTGCGGGGGACAGGAGAGGAGCGGGGCACTGCATCGGGACATCGGGCGTCTTCTTCCTCGTCTCTGCCCTGCTTCTCATGGCGGCAGCGCTGGCATCAAGGGATGGAATCCTGAAGCTGCTTGCGACTCCGGAGGAAGCGCTTGCGGAAGCGGAGCAGTATCTCTTCCTCTGCTTTCTCGGTATCCCCTGCATCACGGCGTACAATGTCTTCAGCAGTATTTTCCGCGGGCTCGGAGACACGAAGCGGCCCATGCTCTTCGCCGCGGCGGCAGGGATCCTGAATATAGGCCTCGACATTCTGTTAATCGGGCCGTTTGGCATGGGGGCAGCGGGCGCTGCGGCTGCGACGGTCTTTTCCCAGTTTTTCTCCGTGATCCTCGCGGCTGCAAGCCTCCGGAAATTCCTTGCCGGGATGGACCTCACGCGGAGAGATCTGCACTTCGAGCGGACGCGTGCGAAGCAGATTTTTTCGGTGGGCGGGCCGATTGCCCTGCAGGAGGGGCTCATTCAGATCTCCTTTCTCATCATCACGGCGATTGCGGACAGCCGGGGCGTCACGATCGCGGCAGCAGTCG
>CACXCJ010000039.1 GCA_902766175.1 uncultured Lachnospiraceae bacterium | reverse complement strand
TTTTCTCAAAAAAGCAAGTGACGGGAATCGAACCCGCGTCCCAAGCTTGGGAAGCTTGTGTTCTACCATTGAACCACACCTGCGTACCGGCATTTTGTCCGGACAAACTGCATTATACCCGAAAGAGTCCGCGTTGTAAAGCGAAAACAGAATAAAAATAAGAACATATGTTCGAATTTATGGCCCGAACTTCTTGCATTTGACTTCCGTACTTTGCTATAATGCACTGGTATCGCGGCGGCAGAGGCTGGAGGTTTGAATGGCGAAGACACAGTATAATGCGGACAGCATCACGGTGCTGGAAGGGCTGGAGGCGGTCCGGAAGCGGCCGGGCATGTACATCGGAGGCGTCGGACAGAAGGCGCTGAACCACCTGATCTATGAGATTATGGACAACTCCGTGGATGAGCACCTGGCCGGCTACTGCGACTCCATATGGATTACGCTTGAGGCGGATGGCTCCTGTACGGTGAGGGACAACGGGCGCGGGATTCCAGTGGAGATGCATAAGAAAGGCGTCTCCGCGGAGCGGGTCGTCATGACCACCCTGCACGCCGGAGGAAAGTTTGACAACGCGGCATACAAGACGAGCGGCGGCCTGCACGGTGTCGGCTCCTCCGTTGTGAACGCGCTCTCGGCCCACATGACGGTACAGGTCTCGCGCGGCGGCTGCGTTTACCGCGACACCTACGAAAGGGGCATTCCGACGACGGAGCTTCAGAACGGACTTCTTCCGGTCATCGGGAAGTCGAGAAGCACCGGGACAGAGACAAATTTTGCGCCGGACCCGGAAATTTTCGAGAAGACGAATTTCAAGGCGGACTGGCTGAAGAGCCGCATTCATGAGACCGCGTACCTGAACCCGGGGCTCACAATTTACTACGAGGACAGGCGGGAAGGCGAGGAGGAGAAGGAGGTCTTCCACGAGCCGGACGGAATTGTGGCGTATGTCACGGAATTAAACCGCGGCCAGACCGCGATTCACGAGCCGATTTATTTCAGGGGCCGCTACGAGAACATCGAGCTCGAGTGCTGCCTGCAGTTCGTGGACGCGTTCGAGGAGAAGCTTCTCGGATTCTGCAACAACATCTACACAGCGGAGGGCGGAACCCACATCGCCGGCTTTAAGACGAGGTTCACACAGCTCATCAACAGCTACGCGAAGGATCTGGGGATCCTGAAGGACAAGGACGCGAATTTCACCGGTGCCGACACGCGGAACGGGATGACAGCGGTCATTGCCCTGAAGCATCCGGACCCCATCTTCGAGGGACAGACGAAGACAAAGCTTGCGAGTCAGGACGCGGCCCGCGCGGTCTTTGCGATCACAGGGGATGAACTCACGCACTACTTCGACCGGAACGTCGAGACGGTGAAGGCGATCATCGGCTGTGCCGAGAAGTCGGCGAAAATCCGGCGCGCGGAGGAAAAAGCGAAAACCAATATGCTGACGAAGCCGAAGTTTTCCTTCGACTCGAATGGCAAGCTTGCAAACTGCGAGTCCCGGGACGCCTCGAAGTGCGAGATTTTCATCGTCGAGGGGGATTCTGCAGGCGGCTCGGCGAAGACAGCCAGGAACCGCCAGTATCAGGCAATTCTTCCGATCCGCGGAAAAATCCTGAATGTCGAGAAAGCCTCCATGGACAAGGTGCTTGCGAATGCGGAGATCAAATCGATGATCAATGCGTTCGGCTGCGGCTTCTCCGAGGGATACGGCAACGACTTTGACATCTCGAAGCTGCGCTACGACAAGATTGTCCTCATGACGGATGCAGATGTCGATGGAAGTCACATCGACACCCTTCTTCTTACCTTTCTGTATCGGTTTATGCCGGATTTAATCTACGACGGGCACGTTTACATCGCAATGCCGCCTCTGTACAAGGTTGTCCCGAAGCGAGGGGAAGGGCAGTATCTCTATGACGACAAGGCGCTGGAAAAGTATCGGGCAAAGCACCCGGACGGCACCTTCACCCTGCAGCGCTACAAGGGCCTCGGGGAGATGGATGCCCAGCAGCTGTGGGAGACCACGCTTGATCCGGAACGGCGGGTCATGAAACGGGTGGAGATAGAGGACGCGCGTCTCGCGAGCGAGATGACAGAGCTTCTCATGGGGAGCGATGTCGGGCCTCGCCGGGACTTTATTCACGATCACGCGGATGAGGCGCAGATCGACGCATAAATAAAAAGGGGATTTCATGCCAGAAAAGATCTTGCGGACGGAATTTTCCGAGGAGATGCAGAAAAGCTATCTCGATTACTCGATGAGTGTCATCACATCGCGCGCCATCCCGGATGTCCGGGACGGGTTGAAGCCGGTGCAGCGGCGCGTTCTCTACGATATGAGCGAGCTGCATCTCACACACGACAAGCCGCACCGGAAATCGGCGCGTATCGTCGGCGATACCATGGGTAAGTACCACCCGCACGGAGATTCCTCGATTTACGATACGCTTGTCGTCATGAGTCAGCCGTTCAAGAGGGGCATGCCGCTCGTGGACGGCCACGGGAACTTCGGCTCGATCGAAGGCGACGGTGCTGCGGCCATGCGCTACACCGAGGCGAAGCTTAGAAAATTTGCGGAAGATGTGTTCCTGAAGGATCTCGACAAGACCGTGGATTTTGTCCCGAACTATGATGAGACGGAGCGCGAGCCCGAGGTTCTTCCGGTGCGCGTGCCGAATCTCCTGGTGAACGGCGCGGAGGGAATCGCGGTCGGTATGTCGACCTCAATCCCGCCCCACAACCTCGGCGAGGTGTGCGATGCCTGCATCGCTTACATCAGGAACAGGAATATCTCGACAGAGGAGCTGTTAAGGATCATGCCCGGGCCCGATTTTCCGACCGGGGGCATTATCGCGAATAAAAGTGAGCTGCCGCTGATTTACAAGACCGGTGTCGGAAAGCTGAAGATCCGGGGAAAGATTGAGGTGGAGCTCGGAAAGAAGCGCTCCGACCGGGACAAGCTCGTGGTCACCGAGATCCCCTACACCATGATCGGGACCGGAATCGACAAATTTCTGAGCGACACCGCTGCGCTCGTGGAGTCCCGGAAACTTCCGGAAGTGGTGGACATCTCGAACCAGTCCTCGAAGGAGGGGATGCGGATTGTCCTAGAACTTAAGCGGGACGCCGACATTGAGCGCGTAAAAAATGTCCTTTATAAGAAGACAAAGCTTGAAGACAGCTTCGGCGTAAATATGCTGGCGATTTCTGGCGGACGCCCGGAGACGCTGGATCTTCTGGGAATCCTGAAAAGCTTTCTTTCCTTTCAGTATCAGAACCTCACCAGAAAATACACGGCGCTCCTGAAGAAGGAGCAGGAGAAGAGCGAGGTCCAGGAGGGCCTGATCGAGGCGTGCGACTGCATTGACCTGATCATAGCGGTACTCCGCGGCGCAAAGCGCGTCGAGGATGCTAAGGCGTGCCTCACGCGCGGAGACATCACAAAGATTCACTTCAAGAATCCGGAGGATCTCCGGAATGCGATGAAGCTGAACTTTACGGAGAGACAGGCACAGGCGATACTGGATATGCGTCTCTACAAGCTGATCGGCCTCGAGATCGATGCGCTCCTGAAGGAGCACCAGGAGACTCTGAAGAACATCGAGAACTACCGGAAATATCTCGGAAGCAAGGGGGAACTGGATGAAATTCTGATCCGCGATCTGAAGGAGATCAAAAAAGAATACGCATCGCCCCGCCACACGGCGATCGTGGATGAGCAGGACGTCGAGATCGCGGAGGCTCCCGCGGCAGAGGAGGAGATGGTCTTCGTCATGGACCGGTTCGGATACTGCAAGATGCTGGACCGCGCCGCTTACGACAGAAATAAGGACGCGGTAGATGCGGATTACCGCTGGGTGGTGCCGGTGAGCAGCATGTCGAAGCTCCTTCTGTTCACGGATCGCGGTAGCATGCACCAGGTAAAAGCGCAGGATATCCCGGCCGGCAAGGTCCGCGACAAGGGGACACCGATCGACAACCTGAGTAAGTACGACGGGAAGAATGAGGAGATTCTCTTTATCACAAGCCCTGAGGAACTCGCAGGCAGGAAGCTTCTTTTTGCCACGAGAGGCGCGTATGTAAAGCTCGTCCCCGCAGAGGAATTTGTGACGAATAACCGGACGGTTTCCGCCTCAAAGCTTGAGGAGGGGGATGCACTCATTCTTGTGCGGGCGATGCAGGAGATTTCTTCGGATATCGTTCTTATGACGGATGGCGGGTATGTGCTCCGTTTCTCTCTGGAGGAAATTCCGGAGATGAAGAAGACTGCGCGCGGCGTACGCGGCATGGAGATAAAGCCCGGCGATTCTGTCGCGGCGGCGTGGCTCACGGGAGAGAAAGAGAAGGCAGAGTGGAACGGACGGGAGATCGATCTCACCGGCATCAGAAAATCGCACCGGGGCGGAAGGGGAGTACGCAGGAAGTCCTGAGTTCTGTCAGCGGGTATAAACCGCGAGATCCGGCGTGTCCAAATTCCCGGGGCACAGAATCTTGTGATTTTGTTTTCAAAATGGGAAAACAATGAAAAGCGCTGCGAAAGAAAATCGAAAAAAAGAGAAAAAAATCGTTGACTTACCAGAATACGGATGATATCATAACGAAGTCGCCTCGAGAGAGGGACAGCAGGAACCTTGAAAATCAAAGATCAGACAGTACACACAAAACCCTGAAATTCTAAAGAGAATCA
>CACXCJ010000038.1 GCA_902766175.1 uncultured Lachnospiraceae bacterium | reverse complement strand
GCTTCCAGGATGCGGCCGTTTCACCCGGCCGGAATCGCGGCGGTGAACAGAAGCGGCCGGTCCGACAGCCCCGCGTTTGACACGGTTCTGCCGGTCGCGGATCTGGACCGGATTCTTTCGGATACGGATCTGCTGTTCAGTACGCTTCCGGAGACCCGGGACACCTATCATTTGATCGGGGCCAGGCAGCTGGCGGAGATGCCCCGGAATTCCTGCCTGGTGAATGTCGGACGGGCGGGCGCCATAGATTATGACGCGCTCTGCGACGCCCTGGATGCCGGGCAGCTTGCAGGAGCCTTCCTGGATGTATTTGCGCAGGAACCTCTGCCTCCGGACAGCCGGTTATGGACGACAAAAAATCTGCTTCTGACGCCGCACGTGGCCGGGACCCTGACCACGCGATGCGTCCGGGAGAAGATCACCGCGCTGTTCTGTGAGAATCTTGAGCGGTACAGGAGGGGACAGACACTGAAGAATATCGTCGACAGGGAGCGAGGGTATTGAAACCGGTATCTGCGCGAGGAGCGCACAGGCTGCCGGCACCGGATCTGATGGAAGGATCGGTGCCGGCAGCCTGTGCTTTGTTCTGAGCGATATGCCTGTTTCTTACAGGAGCGCTCCGACTGCATTCTCTGCAGCGTCCACAATTCTGCGCTCCTTTACCATGGCCGTGACCTTATTCATATCGAGGTAAATTGCACGGTCCTTATCCATAAAGCTCACCTCGCTTCGGATCAGGTCATATACAGCGCGGGTGCCCGGGGCAAGTCTGGCCGGATCCTTGAAATCGGCGGCTTGCGCGCCGCAGAGCATCTCCACGGCGAGAACACTCTGCACATGACCGATAATCACGGCCGCCTTGCGCGACGCAATCGTTCCCATGCTCACATGATCCTCCTGGTTTGCGGAGGTGGGAATCGAGTCGACGCTGGCCGGATGTGCGAGGACCTTGTTTTCAGAGACAAGAGCCGCCGTTGCGTACTGTGCGACCATGAACCCGTCATTGATGCCTTCCTTCGGCGTCAGGAACCCGGGGAGGCCGCTGAGCTGGGGATTTACCATTCTCTCGATCCTGCGCTCCGCGCAGTCGGCGTACTCTGCCATGGCAATTCCGAGAGTGTCCATCGCGATGGCGACGGGCTGTCCGTGAAAATTTCCGCCTGAAAAGATGTCGCCATTGTCCGGGAAAATCAGAGGATTATCTGTCACAGAATTAATTTCCGTCTCGATGACGCTTCGGACATAAGAATACGCCAGGCGGCTCGCCCCGTGAATCTGCGGAAGGCACCGCAGCGTGTAGGCATCCTGCACCCGCACCGCGCTCTGGTGCACGGCAAGCCTGCTGCCCTTCAGCAGTTGCCGGAGGTTCGCGGCCACCTCGATCTGGCCCTTATGCGGCCGGATGCCCTGGATCCTCGGATCATACGCGTCGACAATTCCCTCCAGTGCATCCACGGTTAAGGATGCTGAGATATCGGCCGTCTTTATAATGACACCAGCGTCATAAACCGCCAGCGAAGCGACGCCCATCATGGCGCAGGTTCCGTTGATCAGGGCCAGCCCCTCCTTTGCCTTCAGATGCACGAGGGGGATTCCGGCGGCTTCCATTGCCTCCCTGCCGGACATTTTCCTGCCCTGATAGACAGCCTCCCCTTCTCCGATCATCGGCATGACCATATGAGCCAGAGGGCACAGGTCCCCGCTGGAACCGACAGATCCCTTTTCCGGGATGACCGGATGTACGCCGCGGTTCAGCATTTCCAGCAGGGTTTCCACGGTTGAAAGCCGGATGCCGGAATATCCTTTGGCCAGTGCATTCGCCCGGAGGAGGATAATGGCGCGGGTCACATCTTCCGGGAAGGGATCTCCCACACCGACAGCATCCGACACAATGAGATTGTACTGAAGCTGATCGAGGTCGTCCTCCGGAATTGCCACGTTTACAAATTTTCCAAACCCGGTGTTTAATCCGTATACAACCTGCTTTTCCTCGATCTTCCTGTCGACGACAGCCCTGGAAATCCGGATGGCTTCCTTTGCGCCCTCTGTGAGCGCTGCTTTCTTTCCGCCGCGCGCCACCTCGACGATCTCTTCGATGGTCAGGCTGTTTCCGTCCAGATAAATGGTATCCGCCATTGCTGCATCCCTCCTTCTGCTTTTTATCTTGCGCCTCGTTTCCTGTTTTTGCTTTGCGCTTCGCTTCCTTCAGGATAACGGTATCCCTGGCCCGCCGATAAAACGTCGATGATATATCCGGATTTCAGAGAGGGAAAAGCGCAGAATCGACAAAATATCGCCGACAGAAGCCTATTATATTCACAGATATTTCCGGATAATGTCTTTTAACAGAAACATGTTTTGTATAAATACCCAAAAATCGGGTTTTTCTAGAATTTTTGGATAACAGCTCTTAATCCGCACATTTTATTGCGCAATACCTGAAGCCGGCTTCTGCACTACAAACTGGATGTGTGAGGGGGAGGAAAGGTGACATGACAGAGATCATAGAAATTATTCGAAATCCGATTACGATTTCCGTTCTTGTGATGTGCGTTCTATGCTTACTCAAGCTGAATGTGATACTCTCGCTTCTCGTCGCTTCCATTGTCGCCGGATTGATTGCCGGACTCGGAGTCTCAGATATTATCGGCGGCATTATCAATGGGTTCGGCACCAACGGGACCAATGCGCTTGCCTATCTGCTGCTTGGCGCTTTTGCGGCCGCGCTCGCAGATACGGGCCTGGCGGACATTCTGACGCATCATATTTCCAGGCAGATAAAGGGGCGGAAATGGGTGCTGCTGCTGATCCTGTTAATCTGCGCCTGCCTTTCCGGCACGGTAATCCCGATTCACATTGCCTTCATTCCGATTCTTGTTCCTCCGATGCTTGCCATCATGAACAAGATGAAAATGGACAGGCGGCAGGCGGCGTGCGTACTGGAGTGCGGACTGGTTGCCATGTATCCCACGATTCCCATCGGGTATGGCATCATTTTCCAGGGGATCATCGCGGACAATATGACCAAATACGGGATGCCGATTGAACTCATGCAGGTGTGGCATTACACGCTGATTCTCGGAGTGGCATTTGCGGTCGGTCTCGCTGCTTCCTGGTGGTTTTACCGGAAGCCCAGGGAATATAAGGACGCGGAGGTCACCGTTTTCCAGGCGAAGAAGAGCGAAGACACGCGCTTGAAAAAGGATCATGTGGTATCCCTGATTGCCATAGCAGGCACGCTTTTCGGCCAGCTCTACTGGGATTCCATGCCGCTCGGCGCGATGATCGGGATGGCGGTGATGATTATCGGAGGAGCCGTTAAACTGAGGGATACGGACAGCACCGTCGCAAAGGGAATCGGAATCATGGGCACCATTGCCTTCGTGATGCTGGTCGCCGGCGGATATGCGAATGTCATCAACGAGACCGGCGCTGTGGATTCCCTGATTGAAGCGACGCTCGCGATTCTCGGGGATAACCGCACGGTCTTCGTGATCGTCCTGATTCTGATCGGCCTTCTTGTCACGATGGGAATCGGAAGCTCCTTCGGCACCGTCCCCGTCCTCGCGGTCATCTACGTGCCGCTCTGCATGCAGATGGGCATCAGCGTCGGGGCAACCTGCTGCCTGATCGCCTGCGCGGCCTGCCTCGGCGACGCCGGCTCCCCTGCATCCGACAGTACCCTCGGTCCGACAGCCGGCCTGAATGCGGATGGGCAGCATGACCACATCTGGGACACGTGCGTTCCGACATTCCTTTTCTATAACATCCCGCTCGCGGTCTTCGGGTTTATCGGTGCCATGATTCTCTGACAGATCCGGAGCAGCGGGGGAGGCGGTGCTCTCGTGCGATAGCGCGGATTGCGCCGCAGAGAAAAAAATACACGCAGGGAACAAAGACGGCGGGAGGTGAATTCTCTTCACACTCCTGCCGTTTCACTTTCAGCTCTTTGACATTGAGAAAAATTTGATGAATGGCGGCGCTTTCCTTCCGGGGGTATAATAAAAAGCTGATGAACGTAAGGTTGTGATCATAAATGCAAACTTCCCGCAGGGTCATGCGGGGGTTTGGGTTAAAAAAGTTAACCTGTCCCTGGAAAGGGGGTACGAGCTTGAGCATCATCGTATCGCTGATGGGCACGCCGCGTGTCGAACAAGACGGAAAGCAGGTATTGTTTCCTTATCGAAAGGCGGAGGGTCTGTTTTACTACCTTTGCGTGAGACGATCCGTGACCCGGGACGAGGCAATCGGGATCTTCTGGGCGGACTGCGAGGAAGCCACCGCCAGAAAGAATCTGCGCGATGCCATCTATCGCCTGAAGAAAATCTTTGGCGACGACATGATACGCGTGGAGGGGAATAATTATATTCATCTCGCCGTGGATAAGGTGGACTCGATCGATTACCTGGAACTCACGGAGGACAATCTCTACGAAAAATATTCCGGGGATTTTCTCGGGTATTTTTATGTCAAGAACTGCAGAGAGTTTGAGGACTGGATGATGGATCAGAGGGATGAGCTGCTCCGCCGCTATCATCTCTCTGTTGAAAAACGGGTGAATCAGGCAATTGCAGACCGCTCGATCCGGGAATTGTGCGACTGCGCGGCGGTTCTCTTCCGCCGGCGCGCGACAGAGGAGGATGTATATCGGAAAATCCTGTCCGGGCTGATTCAGAACAACGCGTTTGCTGAGGCGGAGCGCGTCTATGAGAAGCTCTGCCAGCTGCTGATGCGGGAATTGGATGAGGAGCCGGAGGAGGAAACCTCTCTTGTGATGCAGGAGGCAAAATCCATAAGAGCCCTTCTCGATACCCAGGAGGACAAGAGAAAGAGCAACCGCTATTTCTATGGAAGGCAGGAGGAGATCCGGGCAATTCTCTCAGAGGTCCAGAATTTTGAGAAAGGACTTCCTTCCGCGGCTGTCCTGATCACCGGAGAGGCCGGTGTGGGGAAGACGGCGGTTCTGCAGCAGCTGAGGAATCGGCTGGCAGAGGAAAATTACGTGGTTCTTGCCTATCAGTGTGTCAAAACGGAGGAAGATCTCTACCTGAAGCCGTGGAACGATATCCTGGAGGAATTGAGGGAATTCTCCGAGCGGGAAAACATCCAGGCAGCTTCTCTCCCTAACCCATATGCGATACCGGAAGAGTCGAAACTGTTTGCGACACGGTACGAAAAATATGTGATGCACATGCTGACGGAGCTGGCGGACGCGATCTCGCCGAGAAAATTTGCGGTGATGATTGATGACGTGCAGTGGATGGACTCTGAGAGCAGAAAGCTGCTGACCAACCTGCTGTATCGGCTGCGGAATGAAAAGTTCATGATGATTCTCGCGGGCCGCGATGGAACAAAATCCATGGCGGAATGGAAGCCTTCCCTGATTGCGGGCGGCCTGATGCGCGAATTCCGGATCCGGCACTTCACGCTGGAGGAGACAAAGGAAATCATCCGGGATAAGGACCCGAAGCTGCTGCTCCAGACGGGGGCGGTGGAAAAGATTTACCAGAACACGGCAGGAAATGCCCTCTTTCTGCTGGAGCTTCTCACGGACCTGAGCCACGGAGGCAATACCAGCCAGCTCTCCTCAAAGCTTACCAGTATGATACAGGCGCGTCTCATGGATCTGACGCAGGAAGAGCGCGACATCCTGAATTATATTTCCCTGTTTCCGCGGTTCGCCACCATTGAGGATCTGAAGGTGCTCTCCTCGATGCAGGAGCTGCAGCTCCTGCGGAGCCTTGAAAAAATGCTTTCCAGCGAACTGATCCATCTGTCCAGCACCCATAACCATCAGGGCTACGGGCTCAATCATCAGATCATCCGGGATTACATTTACGATACGATGCTGGAGGATCTGAGGCGGGTCCTGCATCAGCGGATCGCGCTCTACTATGAGAAGAAATATCAGCAGACGGAGAATGTTGAGCTTTGCCCGATGCTGATTTATCACTTCGATAAATGCGGGGATGTCCTGAAAACCTACACCTACCGCCTGGAATATCTGCGCGCCTTTTACGCGGTGGAGCACGAGATCTACCCTACGGTGCTGACCGGACAGACGGAGCGGGAGATGCAGTATCCGCCCATCGACGGAGACGATGAGCTGGTAAATCTTGCGGAGCAGATTCGGACCCTTAACCGGAATTCAACAGAGCTCGATCCGCTTCGCATGAAGGTGGAATTTCTGATCGGGCGGTATGATCTGTTTTCCGGAAACTTTTCCAAGGGCTTAAACAACATCCGGCAGAGCATAACGCTGGCCAAAAAGCTGAATGACAGAAAGTATCTGCTGGAGAATTATCTCCAGATGGTTTACCACGCAATTCAGATCCACAATCTGAAGATGTTCAATGAATATATCACGTCCTGCGAGAATCTTCTGACGGATTATGAGTATCCGGATGCGGATATCTGTACGGTTCACCGGCTCCGGGGCGTGTATTACATGAAAAACTATCAGTACCAGAAGGCCATTCAGATATTCGAGGAACTGATCCGTCACACCGAACCGCTTTTCCGGAGAGATTCCTCCTACTGCATCGGCCTGGCTGCCTGCTACAACTACATCGGAGAGAGCCGGCAGGCGACGGGAAACCTGAATGAGGCGCTGGACTATTACATGAAGGCCATCGAGTGCTGCGAGACCAGCGGAAAGATCGTCAGTGGAATGGGCGTGTTCTACTCGAACGCCGGGTATGCTTTCTATAAGAGAAAGGAGTACGCAGAGGCGCAGAAATACATCGACAAAGCGAGACGCTGCTTTGAGGAACGGGGTGCGCTGTGGGGAAAATCGAAGATTCATTCCTACATAGCCCTTCTTGCGATAGAGCGGAGGGACCGCGAGGAGGCGGAGACCCACTATCAGATGGCCAAAAGGATCGCCCAGCAGGGGCGCAATCCCTCTGCGCTTTCCCTGGTGAGCGAGGTGGAGGATAAGCTTCGGACTTTCACAGACGGGCGGACCGCGAGTGCCGGAGGAGCCTGAGCCCGGACATGCAGGCCCGTCTTCCCCTGAGTATTTATGCAGAAGATATCCGGGACCCGCGCGCGGAAGCCGGAGGCCGCCGGATAAAATCCGCACAGAAGGGAACGGTGACAGCAGTCTGAAATGAACAGGCGGAGTAAAATGCATAAAATCACAAGATCCGGCGGAAACCTGAAGCGTATAAATTTCATCTGCCAGAATATGTAAATATGCGATAATTCCGCAAACTATTCCCCTATAAGAACTGGTCAATATGACCGGAAAGCCCGCGCTCCTGCGCGGGCTTCTCTGTGCGCTGCGGAGGGAGAAGGGCACCGCGGAGGCGGAAAAGGGGCGGGTGCGTCTGCGTCAATTGTGCGTCGAATTCCAAAAATATACTTGACTGCAAAATGCAGTATCCGTATAATAATTATAAATTGAATATTAATTTCATGGGTAGCATACAAGTACAGCTCTACAGTTAATCCGTTCGTACGGGGTGCTGCTTCGGGCTTATATTTTACCGGTCATAAAATGTATGCCCGCAGCGGTCACTGGACTTCTACGAGAAAGGTGCAGCCTATGAAATTAACAAATCGCGAACATGACATCCTCGACGGAAAATATGGTGAGGGGATGGCATATGCGCTGGGAATTCAGATAGCAGTCGGAAACGCCTTCGATGCGGACTGCTTCGTTCCCGTCACGCGCGCGCATGTTGCTCTGAGTGCTCAGGACGCGGATCTCTGGTTTGTGGAGAAGCTGCTGTCCAAGGGCGCAAAATGCAAGATTGCGCCAACGGTGAATCCGAGCATCAATCTTAAATATCTCAACGATCATCTTTTTGAAATTCCGGAAGAAGGAAAACACATCGTCTCAGCTACGAATGAGGCCTATCGAAAGATCGGCGCGCAGCTGACCTTCGACTGCACACCGTATCTGCAGCAGAATGTGCCGGCCTTTGGGGAAGTTGTGGCGTTTTCGGAGTCCAGCGCGACGCCCTATGTGAATTCTGTGCTTGGGGCGAGAACCAACCGGGAGGGCTCGAACAGCGCCCTCTGTGCTGCGGTCACCGGCATCGTCCCGCACTATGGCCTGCTGCTGGATGAGAACCGGAAGGCGGAAATTGTCGTGGATGTGCAGGCGGATGTGAAATCTGATTTTGACTATCAGATCCTCGGCTGGTGCTATCCGGAGAAGTACAGGGGCCTGGAGATTCCGATCTTCAGAGGAATCAAATCCAGACCGACCCCGGAGGGCTTCATGAATTTTGGCGCGCAGCTGAACACTTCCGGAAATGTCTCCATGTATCACATCGAGGGCATCACCCCGGAGGCTCCCACGTATGAAGCCGCCGTCGGAGACAAGAAGATCAAGGAACACATTGTCATTACGGAGAAGGATCTGCAGGAGACAAAGGAGCGTCTCTGCGGTGCCCCGAAGAAAATTGACTTCGCAATGTTCGGGTGTCCGCATATCACGATTCATCAGGTCGCCACGGTCGCAGAAATCTGCGACGGAAAGAAATTCAAGGTACCGGTCTGGCTCCTCACAAGCTCGCTGACGAAGGAGCTCGCTGAGCGGATGGGCTATAACGCGATCATCCAGCGGGCCGGGGGACACATTGTGTCGGATACCTGCATTGATGTTCCGCCCTGCTGGCAGCCCTACTATCACGGCGTGGGAGTCACGGATTCTCCGAAGTGCGCGTACTACAACGAGATCCGTGACATCGAGTTCATCATCCGGCCTCTGGAAGAGTCGGTTCAGGCAGCGCTGGACGGGGAGGTGCTGAAATGAGCAGAGTTTATCATTGCAGTCAGATTACCACCGGCAGGATAGAGAGCGCAGAGGCGCTGGTGTCGAAGGACCCGGTCTGCTTTTACCTGGTGGAGCCGACGACAGGCATTGTAAAGGAAAAGAATCATGACGCCTTCGGCAAATCTGTTGTCGGAAAGATTCTCATCATGCCGTCCGGAAAGGGAAGCTCAGTTGTCCAGTTAGACGGACTGTACAAACTGATGATGCGGAACAACGGACCCGCGGCGATTGTCGTGCAGGAAGCGGATACGGTTCTGGTTGCGGCGGTTGCCTCCATGGAGCTGCCTATGGTCCACCGCGTGGACCCGGATTTCTTCCGGGATGTGCGCTCAGGCATGAAAATTTCGCTGGATGCGGATGCGGGAACCATCACCATACTGGACTGACAGAACCTGCAGGCAGGTGCCGGGCGCCTGAAATCCGGCATTGCGGAAAACTCTGGAACTTGCGGCCATCTAATCCAAAACTAAAAGAGAGGATAAATAAATGAAAAAAGCATTGGCGTGTTTCGTGAGCTTGTCACTGATCGCGGCCCTTTCAGCATGCGGAGGCAGTTCCTCTGGCGGATCCTCGACAACAGCTGCAGCGACAACTGCCGCGGAGACCACGGCGGCAGGAAGCTCCGCGGATTCTGCCGGATCCTCGGGAGCTGCGGCGGAATACACGGGCGAAACCTACAGCATTACTCTTGGACATATCTGTGCGGAGACCTCCTCTCTTCATCAGGCCTGCCTGAAGTTTAAGGAGTATGTGGAAGCGCAGTCCGGAGGAAAGATCACGGTGGAGCTTCATCCCAATGCGGTTCTCGGCGGCGATGAGGCAATGCTCGAGTCGGTCGCTCTGGGAACCCTCACCATGGTGGTTCCCTCCGCGAGTGTCATGAATACCTACGATCCCTCCTTCGGAATTCTCGCGATGCCGTATCTGTTCTCCAGCACGGACGCCGCTTTCGAGGCGGTCGATGGCGAGCTCGGAACGCTGCTGAATCAGAAGCTGGAAGATGCCAATGTCGGCCTCACGAACCTCGGATATAACTTCAACGGCATCCGCAACATGACAAACAGCAAGCGCGAGATCAAGACCCCGGCGGACCTCAAGGGCCTGAAGATGCGCTGCATGTCCAACCAGATGTTCGTCACCATGTTTGATCTTCTCGGCGCAAATGCGACCCCGATGAGCTGGTCCGAGCTCTACACCGCCATGCAGCAGGGCACTGTCGACGGCGAGGAGAACCCGGCCTCTCTGATCTATGAGTCCAAGTTCTATGAGGTGCAGAAATATATCAGCACGACGGAGCATATTTACGACTTCTGCACGATCAACATCAACAGTGATTTCTACAACTCCATGGATGATCAGGCAAAGGCCATCCTGAATGAGGCGCTGAAGGACTACCTTGTGGACTATCAGAGAGATCTTGAAGTGAGCCAGAACGAGGATTTTCTGAAGAAGCTTGCGGATGCGGGCATGACGGTGACGTATCTTACGGATGAAGAGCGGGCAGCCTTCGCCGAGCTGGTGGATCCGATGTATGACACAGCGGCAGAGGATTACGGCGAGGATGTCTGGAACGTTGTGAAGGATTACCGCAGCAACTGAACATCCGCCGGAGTATCAGCTGACGGAAGGGGAGTTCCTGCTTCCGCAGTCAGGTAAATATGCGGGTGGAAGGGGAATGGAGCGCGGAGGCCGGGCTTCATTCCCCGATGCTTACAAAGGTGAAATGCTTATGAGTAAAGCAATGAAGTCAATCTTAAGAGTCTATGATACGCTGGAAGCCCATGTGCTTTCCTACAGTCTTGCTTTTACCACGATCCTGATATTCATACAGGTGGTTCTCCGGTATGTCTTCAATCACTCGCTCTCCTGGA
Source organism: uncultured Lachnospiraceae bacterium (assembly GCA_902766175.1). Classification (GTDB taxonomy): domain Bacteria; phylum Bacillota; class Clostridia; order Lachnospirales; family Lachnospiraceae; genus Moryella. Next base: position 5,009 of record CACXCJ010000038.1, on the reverse strand, counting down.
GCGAGGAGCTCGCCAGATATATTTTCATCTGGCAGATCTGGCTCGGCACAAGTGTCGCCATGAAGGAAGGCGGGCACATTAATCTGGATCTTCTGAAGAACAAGCTGAGCGGAAGAGGCAGGATCATGCTTGAGCTTCTGGCAAATATCCTGATGGTAGCCTTCTGCGCATTTCTTGTCATAAAGGGATGGGATCTCGCCTCCTCCATGATGAGACGCGGACTCAAGTCACCGGCCATGAGGATTCCCACGTGGATCATCTATTCGTCTCTTCCCTTCAGCCAGCTGATTGTCGCGATCCGGCTGATCGGCAAAATCCGGGAGAATCTTCTGAAGCTCTTCGGAAGGGCGGGTATCGAGGAGCCGGAAGCCGGAAAGGAGAGTGCGTAAATGGATATCGCTGCGTTGTTTGGCATTTTTATTCTCCTGGTTCTTCTGTCTGTTCCGATCGGCTATGCGATCGGCATGGCCACCCTCGTGACCCTGCTGCTGTTCTCGAACACAGGGGTGGCGCTGATCACGCAGAACTGCATCACCGGATGCGATTCATTCCCGCTCATGGCCATTCCGTTTTTCATGCTGGCGGGAAATCTCATGAGCAGCGGCGGAGTGGCAAAGCGAATCGTGAATTTCTGCGACACTCTGCTGGGGTGGCTTACCGGCGGTCTGGGAATTGTCACGACACTGGCCTGCATGTTCTTTGCCGCGATTTCCGGCTCCGCGATGGCGACGACGTCGGCGATCGGCGGTTTCATGATTCCGGAGATGGAGGAGAGAGGGTATGACAAGGCGTTCAGTGCCTCCCTCGCAGCCTGCGCGGGCACCATCGGCGTCATCATCCCGCCGAGCATTCCCTTCGTGATCTATGCGGTCGTCGTGAACTGCTCCATCAGCCAGCTGTTTATCGCGGGCCTGCTGCCCGGCATCCTGATGGGCGTCGCACTCATCGTGGTGTGTGTGATTGTCTCAAAGAGAAAGGGGTATCAGAAAAAGAGCAGACGGCCTTCCGCGCGGGAGGTGTGGGTATCCTTCAAGGATGCGTTCTGGGCGCTCCTCACGCCGGTCATTATTCTCGGCGGGATCTATTCGGGTATTTTCACGCCCACGGAGTCCGCGGTCGTCGCCGTGGTGTACTGCGTGATTGTCAGCGTGTTTGTGTACCACGAATTTAAGCTGAAGGATGTCTACAAGGCCCTGTATGACAGCATTAACGTCAACGGGATGACCACGTTTATGGTGGGCTTTTCCATGGCGTTCGCGGCTTACCTCACAATGGAGCGGATTCCGAACAGAATTGCGACGGCGCTGCTCAATGTGACGGATAACCGCATTCTGCTCCTGCTGCTCATCAATCTTCTGCTCCTGGTCGTGGGATGCCTGATCGACAACATTCCGGCGACCATCATTCTGTCGCCGATTCTTCTGCCTGTGGTGCAGGATCTGGGCATGAGCCCGATCACGTTCGGCGTTATGATCACGATGAATCTCGCCATTGGATTTGTGACGCCGCCCTACGGAATTGACCTGTTTGTCGCGAGCGCAATCTCCAAGCTGCCGATGACGCAGCTGATAGCGCCGACGATCAGGTTTATCCTGTCTCTCCTGGTGGTGCTGATGCTGGTGACGTTCTGCCCGCCGGTTACGCTCGGGTTCCTTGGACTTGTGCAGTAGTTTGTGAGGAGGCAATTCTGAAATGCCAATACTTCTCAGAGAAGATGCAGAAAGACCTCTGCCGCGGATGTACAGGGTCAGGCAGAAGTTCAAGAGGGATCACCTGGAGGATATCGAGGACACCGTCAGGCGGGAACTGCAGAAAGAAGAAATCCGCTCCAGGATACGGCCCGGCATGAAGATCGCGGTTGCGGTCGGCAGCCGGGGAATCCGGAACCTCTCCGTCATTGTGAAATGCGTGATCGAGGAGATGAAGGCGGCCGGCGCGGAGCCCTTTATCATCGGGGCGATGGGAAGCCACGGCGGAGGTACGGTCGAAGGCCAGCTGGAGGTCCTCCACACCTACGGGATTACCGAGGAGGCGATGGGGGTCCCGGTGACTGCAGAAAACGATGTGGAATATCTCGGAAAGACGAGCCGCGGCATCGGGGTGTATTTTGACAAGTGCTGCCTCCATGACGTGGATCTGATCGTTCCGGTCAACCGGGTCAAGCTGCACACGGATTTTGTGGATACGATCCAGAGCGGAATGTGCAAGATGCTCGTGATCGGCCTGGGGCATCATAAGGGCTGCTCCTCGATCCATACGGCGGATTTCAGCTTTTTCGGGGACACCCTGCGGGAGGCGACAAGGCTGATTCTCTCAAGGGCGCCGGTCGGCTTTGGCGTTGCCATCATGGAAAATGCCTACGACCAGACATCGCTGGTGGAGGCAGTGCCGGCGGAAACCATGCTGAAGCGGGAAGAGGAGCTGGTGATGAAAGCGAGGGAGAACATGCCGCTTCTCATGATTCCCGACATAGATGTCCTGGTCGTGGAGCAGATCGGAAAGGATATTTCCGGAAACGGCTATGATCCGAATATTCTCGGAAAGAGCTTTCTGCTGAAGGAGTTTGTGCTCCCGGTCCCGCAGATACGCCGCATGGTTCTGCTGGATGTTTCGCCCGCGTCACACGGCAATGCCTGCGGGATGGGGATCTTTGACGTCATTACCCGGAAGGTTTTTTCCCAGCTGAACCTGGAACAGATCTATGCGAATGATGTTGCCCTCGGATGCCTCGAGGACTGCAAGATTCCGCTCGTCGCAGAGGATGAGCAGGAGGCGGTCCGGGTGGCAGTCAAGGTTCTTAAGGGAAATGATCCGGAAAAACTGAAGATTGTGCGGATCCGGGACACCCTGCATCTCGAGGAGATCCAGGTTTCCGAGGATCTTCTGGATGTCGTGAGGGCGGATGCAAGGCTGGAACTGATCGGGCCGGAGAAAGGAGCGTAACGTGACTGCTGATTTAGGAAATGTCATTGATAAAATACTCGATTCCAGCGACACCACGGTGGGAGGCGGAGCGGCATCCGCGCTGTCCGGCGCCATGGCAGCTGGAATGATCGGAATGGTGGCAAAGCTCTCCATGAAAAAGCCGGTCAATCTTGATCCGGAGGAGTATCAGAAAATTGCAGAGGACTGCGGGAAGCTGATGCAGGAGCTGAAGGAGGGCGCTGTCGAGGACAGCCGTGCCTACCAGGGAATCGTAGACGCGTTCAGAATGCCAAAGGACAGCGAAGCGGAAAAGGACGCCCGCAGGGCAGCGGTCCAGGCGGCAGCCATCCGGGCGGCGGAAGTTCCGAGGGACAACGCCGTAAAATGCGATCAGGTGCACGCGCTCGGCGCCAGGCTCAAGGGAAATTCCAATCCGGCCTGCCTGTCAGATCTTGAGAGTGCGCTCTATCTCTCGGAGGGCGCGGTAAAGGACTGCGTCCTGAATATACAGGCCAACCTGTCGATGATCAAGGACGATGGAGTCATCAGAGCGCTGAAGGAAGATATGCTGATGCTGCTTCTGCGCGTAGTCTGCTACTGAAACTGAAGGAAAGGGAAGCACAATTTCACGGAGCGAACAGCGGGGGAACAGAACAGATGCTGACTAACAGTCGGACGCCCCGCTGTCCGGAGCTGTATTACAGAAGGAGGTTTTTCTATGAAGTGCCTGATGGCTGAGGTGAATTTCAGCGAGGGAAAGAATGCGGACTTAATCAACCAGGTAAAAGAAGCGATGCTCGCGGGCGATCCGATTGATGTGATGGAAATATCTTCGGATGTAAACCACAACCGGACCGTTTTTACCTTCAAGGGCGATCCCCGTGCGGTACTGGAGGCCACGAAGAGACTGTCCGCGAAGGCGGTCGAGTTAATTGACATGAGAACGCACAAGGGCGCGCATCCGCGCATCGGTGCGGTGGATGTGGTTCCTTTCATTCCGGTCCGGGAGGTCACGGAGGAGGAAGCGCTGGAGATCTGCCATGAGTATGGAAAGTATCTCGGCAGCATCGGAGTGCCGGTCTACTATTATGAGGACGCGGCCACAAGAGAGGAGCGGAAGAGCCTTCCGAACATCCGGAAGGGCCAGTACGAGGGCCTTGAGGAGAAAATGAAGGATCCCGCCTGGGTACCGGACGAGGGGCCGAAGGAGTTCAATGCGAAGAGCGGCGCCACCGTCACAGGCGTCCGTTTCCCGCTGATTGCCTTCAATGTCAATCTTCAGACCACGGATCTTGAGATCGGAAAGAAGATTGTGCGCGCAGTCCGCGCCGCGACAGGCGGATATCAGAATGTCCGGGCGATCGCGCTGAAGCTCGAGGACCGCGGCGGCATCGTTGAGGTCTCCATGAACCTCACAAACTATGAGAAGACTCCGATTCACAGGGTGTTCGAGACCATAAAGAGCGAAGCGTCTCAGTACGGAGTGGGAATCGTGGACTGCGATCTGGTCGGACCGGTTCCGGTCTACGCGTTAAAGGATGTCCTGAAGTTTTATCTCAGGACGCACAGCTTCTCCATGGATCAGCTGTACATGTAATGGGAGTGAAAGGGCAGAGCGGCAGTCAGTACCCGGCCGGACTGCACAGCACATGAGACCGAAGGGACGAGAAAGGTCCCCGGCACAGAGTTTCGACAGGCTTCCCCTCCGCAGGACATGGAAATGTCCTGCGGAGGGGAAGTTCATGTCCGGAACCATGCAGAGACCCGCGCAGAAACGGCGCAGGACCTCATGCGGGAAGGGTGCAGGACCCCACCCGGAAACCGTGTGACAGCAGACAGAGAAAACCGCCGTCCGGATCTGTCATGAAACAGATCCGGCCGGCGGAGGAAAGCCAGTGTCTGTGGATCAGAAATCAGCGCATGTACTCATTGTCCGGGCCGAAAGTCACCTTGTCGGCCGGCTCCCACCAGAGCGGAATCTTGATCGACTCGCCGCCGGCGATCTTGCCCTTGCCGTTGCAGACATCCTTGGCTGCCGCATATCCGGCCTGTGCGTGGCGGACAACGCCGATGCCGGAATCCGT
>CACXCJ010000037.1 GCA_902766175.1 uncultured Lachnospiraceae bacterium | reverse complement strand
TTGTGGAGAAGTGGGTGGATGAGGGCCGCGTCATGTACGGCGTCACGACCGGATTCGGCGCGCTCTGCTCGAAGGCGATCAGCCGGGAGGACACGGCAAAGCTTCAGGAAAACATTCTTCTCTCGCACTCCGTCTCTGTCGGAGAGCCGTTCACCGAGGAAGAGGCGCGCGCGGTCATGGTCATGGTCCTGCAGAACCTGGGTCAGGGCTACAGCGGCGTCCGCCTGCTGGTCCTGGAGCAGTACCGTCAGTTCTTAAACCGCGGCCTCACACCGTGGGCGCCGAAGGAGGGCTCCGTCGGCTACTTAAGTCCCGAGGCCCACATGGCGCTCGTCCTCATCGGACGCGGAAAGGCGTACTACAGGGGGGAGCTTCTGGAAGGAAAGGAGGCGCTCTCCCGCGCGGGGCTTTCGCCCATCACGCTCGCCGCGAAGGAGGGGCTGGCGCTCGTCTCCGGGACCACGTCCCCGACAGCGCTCGCCTGCCTCGGCCTCTACGACATGATCAAGGCAGCGCGCTCCGCGGATGTGATCGGCGCCATGACGCTCGAGGTCTCGGGCGGTCTCCTGAACGCCTTCGATGAGCGCGTCATGAAGGTTCGTCCGCACCCGGAGCAGGCGCAGGTCGCGAAAAATGTCCGCGACATCCTGGCTGGCTCCGAGCTCATGAAAAAATACGCGGGAACCCACGTGCAGGACGCGCTCTCGCTCCGCTGCATCCCGCAGCTGCACGGCTCCGCCTGCCAGATGCTGAAGAACGCGCTGGACATTCTCGAGACCGAGGTGAACTCCTGCTGTGACAACCCGATCATCTGGCCGGAAGAGGGGCATCAGGACGTGATCTCCGCGTGCAACGCGGATGCCTCCTACGTCGGCATGGCGATGGACTCCGCGTGCATTGCTTCCGTGGGGCTCGCCAAGATGTCCGAGCGCAGGAACAACCGTCTGATCGACGGATCCCTCTCCGGACTTCCCTGGTTCATCATCAAAAATCCGGGCCTGAGCTCCGGCCTCATGATCCCGCAGTATGCACAGGCCGGCCTCTTAAACGACATGCGGACGCTCAGCACCTCCGCGACAATCGACAACGTGCCGACCTGCGGAAACCAGGAGGACTATGTCTCCATGGGCTACAACGCGACAAAGAAATCCATTCTCGTCGCCGAGAAGCTCGAGTACATCCTCGCGATCGAGCTGCTCTCCGCCTATGAGGGCCAGCAGTTCCGCGATCCGAGTGTCTCCCGCTCTCCTGTCACGCAGGCCGTGATCGAGGAGATCGAAAAGCACGTCCCGATTCTGGAGCAGGATCAGTACCTGTATCCGTACATCGTCTACCTGAGAAACTTCATCCACTCCGGCGAGCTGATCCGGCTCGTGGAGGAGAAGCTGGGACGCGAGCTCTGAGAAAATCCGGATCCGTCAGAAGGAGGGACGCACCCGCAGAAATGCGGATGCGTCATCTGCCGGTCCGCTGGCTCAGGCCCTGAATTCCGTTCAGTGCCCAGTCCTCCTGCTTCACCGTGATCACGGAGCCGCAGTACGGGCACTTTGCGGTCGCGTTGATCTGAACCGGAGCCCCGCAGTTCGGACAGTTGATGGTCTGCATCTCCGGGGCTTCTCCCGTCTTTACACCGCTCTTCCGCGACAGATCCCAGCGGTAGGTCATGAACTTTTCCGCCGTCCTGCTCCCGGAAACGAGCGCCCCCGTCTCATCGTTCAGCGTGTAGTCGACGATTCTCGCACTGATCTGCGCCTGGATATGATCCATGCCGCCTTCCTGATACCACGTCTGCAGCGTGACGTTCAGAACCGCGATGCGCTCCACATAGTTCGTGCAGTGTCCGTCGGTGAGCTGTTTCAGCTGCCGCTCCATCTGGGAATAAAACGCATCCGTCAGGTACGGGCGGAGCGGAGAGAGATCCTTTCCGGTCCAGCAGTTCTGAAGCTGCGGATAGAGATTGCTGATCCTCTCCGTGAGCGCCGCCTGGTCGAAGGCCGGGTCAGCTTCTTTATAAGTAGAGACAGGCTGGCCCCGGAGCGGCGCGCTCTCCACGCGGACAGCTCTGCCCTCTCCTCCGCCGCTCTCCGACCTGATTTTCATGAACCGGAGGAGCACTATCACCGCAATGACAAGAACCGCCGCAAGCGCTGGAACCATGCTGAACCCATCCTCTCCGTATCCGCCGCCGTAGAAAATACCCGGGCTCCCGTAATAGGTCATGCCGCCCGGATCTCCGCCTCCCCCGCCGCGGTCATCCCAGGAGGAATCCCCGCCCCAGGACGAACCTCCGCCCCAGGATGAGCCCCCGTCCAGGGAGGAGCCTCCGTAATCCGTATTTCCGGAATAGCTGCCGAAATCCGCCCTTCCCTCAAAGCTGAACAGAAGCGTGAAACAGCACAGAAAGAGCAGGGCAATGTGAAGCAGATTCCGCCTTTTCTTCATCGGGCGATCTCCCTCCGTATTTCACTCACTTTGCTGCGTTTATTCTACCATCATTTCCTCTTTCCCTCAAACCTCCCGGCTGCAGACGACAGCATCCCGGGCAGCCCTGGTGAATGCCTGATTGTTTATGCAGTCATTGTTATGCATATTTTTGCCGTTCAGAAATTAATATTTAAACATTTTTCGCATCATTATGCATATAACTTCCAAGTTTTTTGCGCAAAAACCGTGATTTTATCCGTTTTATTTCATCGGGCAAGAGTGTATACTAATGCTATCAGCTTTCAGAGAAATGTATTATTTATCATTTTTCATTCAAAAAGCGAATATTAATTCCTCTGAAAGGAAACAGATCTTCCATAGATCTGTATCAGGCAAGACACAGCAAGGGCGCTGTACTCCCGGGTGGTGTCTGCTTTTTTTTACACATCAGGACGGACCTGATCGTCCATCTTAAGCTGACTCCGCAAAAGCGGATGCAGAGACAGGAGGGAAGAATATGAAAAAGAAAAAGAATCTGGCACTGCTGACAGCTGGAGCACTTGTATGCGCGGCAATGAGCGGCTGCGGCGGCTCTTCCTCTGGTTCCACAGCGGCGGCAGCATCGGCCGCAGCGGAGACAACCGCGGCGGAGACGACTGCGGCAGCCACAACGGCGGCGGGAAGCAGCGCCTCCGAGAGCAGCGGGGCCTCCGGCGACGCGATGTACGACGGCAAGGTGATCCTCGGACACTCCTCCTGGATCGGATATGTGCCGCTGAACATCGCGGACGATATGGGCTTCTTTGACAATCACGGGGCGGATGTCGATATTCAGGCCTTCGAGTCGAAGGCGGACTCCCGCGCAGCAGTCGCGGCCGGCAGAATTCAGGGCATGTCCACAACGCTCGACGCGCACGTCATGAGCGTCTCCTCCGGAATGGATATCCAGGTCGTCCTCGCAGAGGACACCTCCAGCGGCGGCGACGGTATCTGCGCCCTGAAGAGTATTCCGGACTTCCCGTCCCTGAAGGGACACACCATCGCAATGGACACGACGGGCGGTGCCTCCTACTTCTGGACCCTGTATCTCATGAAGCAGAACAACATGAAGCTCGAGGATGTGACGGTCCAGAACATGTCCTCCGGAGACGCCGGCGCGGCATTCGTCGCGGGCCAGGTCGATGCAGCAGCGACCTGGGAGCCGTGGCTGTCGAGAGCGAAAGAGACGGAGAACGGCACCGTGCTTGTAGATTCCTCTGACTATCCGGGCATCATTGTCGACGCGCTCGCAATGGACAGTAACTTTGTGAAGCAGTATCCGGGAACCGTGAAGGCGATCGTGCAGGGCTGGTATGACGCGCTGGATTACATCAAGACGAACCCGGAGGACGCCTACAAGATCATGATGAAGTACACCGGAGACGAGACGACGGAAGCACTTGAGGGCGAGCTCGCGGGCGTCACGTTCTACGACAAGGCGGCAAACGAGGATTACTACAAGAACGACATCATGGATATCTGCAAGTCCGCGAACGACCTGTGGCTTGAGTACGGCCTCATCGAGAACGAGGTGGACCCGTCCACATTCATCAACGACAGCTTCATCGGCGGCACCGAGTAATCCTTCTTTCGAGGACACAGAACCAGGCCGCAGGGAAAACAGAGTTTCAGCCAGTCAGTAAGGGGGAATTCTTATGACACAGGACAGTATTTTATCGATGAATCTTGGAGAATCGCAGACACTGAAGCAGGATCGCTCCGCAGACAGCGCTGTCAGAAAAACCGGCAGCGCTGCCGGGCGGATCAAGCCGGCAGCAAGAGCAAGGGAAAGCAGGATTGCGGACGCATTCATCCCGAAGGGAAGCATCTCCACCCGCTCCTACGTCACGCTCGCCATTGCTTCCTTCGGTGTCATCTTTCTTCTGTGGTGCTTCGCCTGCTACGTGCTGAAGGTGGATTCGATGTTCCTGCCCTCTCCCGCGCGGGTTCTGAAGTCCGCAGTCACTCTGATCACCGTAAACAACTTTGCGCTGGATGTGCGCATGTCCGTACAGCGTGTTCTGATCGGCTTCGCGATCTCCGCGCTCGTCGGAATCCCGCTCGGTCTTCTGATCGGCACCTACGCGCCCATCGCGGCGTGGTTTGAGCCGCTCTTCTCTTTCTCCCGCTACCTTCCCGCCTCCGCCTTCATCCAGCTCTTCATTCTCTGGATCGGAATCGGCGAGAGCTCGAAGATCGCAATCATCATTGTCGGATCCCTCGCGCAGATCATCCTCATGACTGCGACGAATGTCCGGAACGTCAGCGTCTCTCTGATTGAGGTCTCCTACACGCTCGGCGTATCCAGAGGCGGAGTATTCTGGAAGGTGATCCTCCCGAAGGCAATGCCCGACATCATGGACACGCTCCGCATGGTTCTCGGATGGGCGTGGACCTACATCATCGTCGCCGAGATGATCGGCGCCTCGCAGGGCGTCGGATTCATGATCACGCAGGCCGGCCGTCAGTTCATGATCTCGAAGATCTTCGTCGGAATCATCACCATCGGCCTCATCGGTCTCGGACTGGATATGATGATGCTCTACCTGAAGAAAGCCCTGTTCCCGTGGAACGAGGAATAAACAGAACAGAAGAATGAGGAGGCGCCTAATGACAGAGAGCAGCGCAGCAAGGAAAACAGATCCGGCGGAGGGCTTCTCGGAGGAGAGCATGCCCGACGGCGTGAATATCATTGATGTCACTAAGAAGTTCGTCACCAGGGAAAGAACCGTACAGGCCCTCAAGCCGGTCAATCTCCACATCCGCGACAAGGAGTTCGTCTCGATTCTCGGCACCAGCGGCTGCGGCAAATCCACGCTTCTCCGCATGCTGGGCGGCTTCGACCGCCCCTCGACCGGACACATCTACTTCCACGGCGAGGAAATCACGAGACCGAACGCGGATATCGGCATGGTGTTCCAGTCCTACACCCTCTTCCCGTGGCTCACGGTCGAGGAAAATATCGCCTTCGGCCTCCGGCAGATGAAGAAGCATCCGCCCGCAGAGATCCGGGAAATTGTGAGCCGCTACGTGGATCTCGTCGGTCTCCGCGGCTTTGAAAAGCAGTATCCGAAGTCCCTCTCCGGCGGCATGAAGCAGCGTGTCGCAATCGCGCGGGCTCTGGCGACGGATCCCGGCATGCTTCTCCTGGATGAGCCGTTCGGCGCGCTGGACATGCAGACCAGAGGGGTGATGCAGGAGCTTCTCCTGAACGTCTGGCAGAGCTCCCCGAAGACCATCGTCATGGTCACGCACGATATCGACGAGGCGATTTTCCTCGCGGACCGCGTGGTGGTCATGAGCGCAAGGCCGGGCAGCATCAAGGAAATTGTCGACATCGACCTCGAGCGGCCGCGGGACTACCACGTGCGGAACACGGAGAAATTCGTGAACTACCGCGCGCACTGCAGCGACATCATCCGCTCGGAGAGCATGAAGCTGATCCAGGAGGTGGGGTGAGAAATCCTGTTATTAAGACCCTGTTATTAAGATCCTGTAATTCAGATCCTGTTATTTGAACAGTTTTTCTGAAGCAGCGCTGTTATTTTTTCCTGATTGAAACCAATCAGCGCGGCCGCACCGAACAGCATGGCGCAGATCAGAATCGCGAGAACCGGATGTCCGTTTACAAAGAGATGTCCGGCGAGGCAGTCCGAAATGATGGGAAAGGGACTGCCGATCGCGACACCCGCCATGAAATCGCGGCCGCGCATTTTTGTGGATGCGGCATAGTAGGGGATGATGCCGTTCGGAAAAAACGGAAGAATACTGACCATCACGATTCGGACCATGCCGTTGCTGGTGTCTGTGAGGCGCCGCACGATTGACCGCACCTTTTCATTCTTCATTGCGCCATCCGGGAGGGCGGGTTCCGGCGTACCGCCCGCACATCTGAGGCGCAGAAAAACAGCGGCATTTGCCGCAAGAAAGCTGAAATAGCACACGGCAAAGCCCGCAGCCGGTCCCAGGAGAATTCCGGATGCGATATGAACCGGCATCCCCGGAAAGACGATCGTGAAAACCTGAAGAACCTGCAGGACGCAGAGAAACACGACCGTTCTGATCCCCGGTTCACTCCGCAGTTCCTGTATGATCTGATCTGTGTTCCCGTCTATGAGCGCTCTCGTGAGATCAGGATGCAGCGCGCAGAATACAGCCAGAACGCCGAAGACAGCCAATGTTCTGACCCACAGTTTTCTTCTGCCCGATCTGCCTTCAAAACTCCGCATCGCACTTCTCTCCCGCCCGTCAGACGGCCCCTGCGCCTCTCACGGCGCAGGTCACAATTCCGAACTGCTCCGCCGTCTTCCGGCACTGGTTGCAGGAAAGACAGCGGGAGGGAGCGGGGTCCGATTTCCAGCGGTTCGGGAGATCCGGCTCGCAGATGAGCGGCCGCCCGAACGCGACCGCCGCAATTTTCGTGGTCTCGAGGACCCGCTCCACGAGCTCCGGGCTCCGGTAGCCGCACACGCTCACAACCGGAATCCGGACCTGTTCTGCCACAGCCTCCGCGCTTCTCAGGAACGGCGCCTCGTTCACGCCCGCCTTCACAAACGGCGAGAAGGAGCGCGGACTGCCGTCCAGCACCATTCCGGAGGAAATTTCCTCCATGTCCATCCCGAGCTCCTCCAGCCGCTTTAAAACAAAGAGGGACTCCTCCGGCGTGATGGAGTTCTCGATCAGATCGCTGAAGGAGAACTTCACTGCCACCGGATAGCCCTCTCCCACGCTCTCCCGCACCGCCTCACAGACCTCAAACAGAATCCGCGCGCGGTTTTCGATCGGACCGCCGTACGCGTCCGTCCTGTGATTGGTCGACGGAGACAGAAAGGTATTGAGAAGGTATCCGTGCGTGCAGTGAATCTGGACCCCGTCGGCACCGGCCGCCTTACAGCGGCCTGCCGCGGCCCCGAAGTCCGCCGCCAGCTTCTTCAGTTCCTCTCCCGCCGCCTCGTGATAGATGGTGCCATCCGGCTTCCTGGTCCCGCACACCGCGAAGTGATCGTACCCCTCCTCCGGGGAGGTCTGGGCCCCGCAGTGCTGCAGCTGGACGAAGATCTTCGCCCCGGACCGGTGCGCCTCGTCCGCGATCCGACGCATATCGGCGGTGTAGCCGTCATAGTCCGTCGTCACCATGTCGGGCCCCTTCCGGCCGGAGGCGCAGACTGCCTGCATGCCCGTTAAGATCAGTCCTGAGCCGCCCTCCGCGAGCTTCCTGTAGCGCTCTTCGATTTTCTCTGTGATCCTTCCGTCCGCCGCAGCGCGCTCAAAGATTGCGCTGCAGACCAGGCGGTTCTTTATCTCCACATTCCCGATCCTGAACGGCTCATACATTTTCTGATACATCTGTTTCTCCCGCCTTTCCCGAAAAGCTGCCTTCCTCTGCATAAAAACTGTTTTCCCCCAGTATAACAGCAAGGAACCGGTTTTTGACCGATTCCCTGAAAAAATGGTGTGGGAGAATGATGCGGGAGAATGCGGGCACTCCGGGAATCAAAGTCTGCTCTCTCCGAAGAGCTCCTCCTCCCAGTCCCTCACATATTGAAGAAAATAGGCCGGGCCATATTTCAGCACCGATTCATCAATCACAAAGTGCGGGCTGTGCTGGGCGAAGACCCTGGACGGGTCGCGGTACCCGCCGCCGAGAAGCAGAAACGCCTTCTCGTTCCGGTACTTGGAGAAATCCTCGCCGATCATCGAGAACGGGACGTGGATCACATTTTCCGCCCCGAACACCTCCTCCGCGGCCCTTCTTCCGGTTCTGGCCGCCGCCGGGTCATTCACCGTCACGGGGCAGCCCCAGTGGTAGTCCACCTTGACGCCCGCCCCGGTCTCCGCCTCCACCGCGGAGGCGATCCGCCCTAAAATTTCCGCGAAGCGGTCGCGGAGCTCCGGGTCGGACGCTCTCGTGGTCCCGGAGAGATGCGCCGTATCCGGTATGACGTTGCTGGTCGTGCCCGCCTGAAAGGAGGTGATGCTGATCACCGCCGGGGAGATCGGATTATGCCTTCTCGCTAGAAAGCGGCTCACGCCCTCGTGGAACATGACGCCCGCCGCGATCGGGTCGATGCACAGCTCCGGATGCGCGCCGTGTCCGCCCTTTCCCCGGATCTCCACATCAAAGGTGTCTGCAGAGGCCATGATCGGCCCCTCCTCGATGGAGGCTTTTCCTGCCGGAATCGCCGAGAAGATGTGGAGGCCGATGAGCCTCGTGCACTCCGTCACCTCCTTCAGGTCCTTCATGTGATACGCACCGCTGTCCTCAATGAATTCCTCCGCCGGCTGGAAAATGAGGCGGACGCGGACCTTCAGGTCCTCCCGGTGCGCATTCAGGATCTTCCCGGTCTCCAGAAGCACCGCCATGTGTGCGTCGTGCCCGCAGGCGTGCATCACGCCGTCATTTACCGACGAAAACGGAAGCGCTGTCTCCTCCTGAACCGGGAGGGCATCGATATCCGACCGGATCCCGAGAATTTTGTCCCCGGAATTCCTTCCGGCAATCTCTGCGATGACGCCGGTCCCGCACACCTCTCTGTACGGAATGCCGGCAGCAGAGAGCGCCTCCTCGATCATCTTCTGCGTTCCGGTCTCGTGCCACCCGGTCTCCGGATGCTCGTGGAAGCTGCGCCGGAGCGCAATCAGCTCCTGCTCTGCACCTTCCACCTCTCTCAGAATGTCCATGAATTCCTCCGAATCTCCGCGCCTCCTCCGGAACGTGCCGCTGCTCACAGGCACTTCCGGTAGATTGCCTCCTCGCTCGAAAGATCCAGCGGATAGTAGGCGTTCGTCATGAGCCGCTGCTGGTTCGCCTCGACCGAAACGGGGAACGTCCTGCAGTCCTCCTCGGTAAAACCGCACTCATGCAGCGCCCTGAGCGGGAGAATCCTCTGCAGAAGGGCCTCGAGCGCCGGGATCGCATCCTGCGGACTGCAGTTCAGGCTCCGCGCCACAAGCGCCTTGAAGCGCATCAGCTCTCCGTCCGGCTTATGTGCGTCATAGTAGTCCAGGATGGCGCCGAAAAGCATGTAGTTGCTCTCCCCGTGCGGCACGTGATAGGTTCCGCCGAGCGGAAAGCTCATGCCGTGCACCGGTCCGCAGCCCGCCTTCAAGAACGCGATTCCGGCGTAAAAGCTCGCCGTGACGAACGGATCCAGAAAGGCGAATCTCGCCTCCGAGCCCTCGGCGGCGATCCGCTGGAACCCCTCGAGAATGAGCTCCATCGCCTTCTCGCTGAAAAGCTCGGATGTCATGGTCTTCCGGTGCGGGCTCAGGAACGACTCCGTGGCGTGCACCAGCGCATCGATCGCCGAGCAGGCGAACGGCTTGTAGGGAAGCGTCGTGAGAAGCTCCGGGATCAGACACACCTTGTCCGGGATCATGTCGTCGGACACCAGTCCCAGCTTCGTCTCGCCGCCTGTCAGCACGCCGTCCTTCTCGTCCCGCACAATCGCGACGGAAATATTCGTGCACTCCGAGCCGGTGCCGCAGGTCGTTGGAACCGCAATGACCTCCTTCTCATGCAGCACCGGAAAACGCTTGAAGAAAAGGTTGTGCACCGTGTCCGGCCGTCTGCACCCCATCAGCTTGCAGAGGTCCAGAATTGCACCCCCGCCGGCCGCGATGACGCGGTCATAGCTGTCGTAGGGAACCGCGTCAAAAATTTCCTGGATCATCTGCTCACTCGGCTCGCCCGGCCCGAACTTCTCCCGGAAGACGAACTGGCATTTCAGCCCCGCATCCTTCATGTAATCCTCGAAGATGTGCGCATTCGTCATGACAAGATCCCGCTCGTTCAGCCGGAACTGCTCCGCCATCTCCGAAAATTTCTGAAATTTATAGACCTCCGGCCTGAAGATAATCTCGCGGCGGTCCGCAATCAGTGACTTTGAAAAAGAATCCATTGGCTTTTCCATTTTTTACCTCTTATCTCAGATAGCATTGACCACTCATTCAGGAACTCCCGACTGCCGATGAAGCAATACAGCGTTTTAAAGCGCAGATGCTGTCATTGATTTGCGTAAAACACCTTGACATGGTTCTGCTCCAGCACCTTCAGAAGGTCCTGATTTTTGATCGGGTACGTCGTAACAATTCCAGTCAGCTCCTTAAATCTGGCAAACAGACTCACGCCGGTGATATGGAATTTTTCAGAATCCAGCAAGGCATAAACCTCTCTGGCAGATGCGACCATCTGGCGCTTTACTGCAAACTGCAGGCTCGAAGAAACCGTAAGCCCCTCCAGGCCCCTCACGCCTGACGCTCCGATAAATGCCTTGTCTGCGATATGTTCTGCCAGGTACTGCACGGTATTGAAATCTGCCACGCACATGTCCTCTACAAGGCCGCCGGGCATGAAGACATTAAGATCTGAACCATTTAATTCTTCGGCAATAGGAATGGAATTTGTAATAACACACAATTTCTTTAATGGTTTCAAGTGCTGCGCCATGGCAAGTGTGGTGGTTCCGGCATCAATAAAGATCGTGTCATTTTCCTTCACCAGACTTGCTGCGAATTTTCCTATCAGTTGTTTCTCTTCGTTCTGAACGGTATCACGCATCTCATATTCCGGCGCCCTGTGACCATCTCCCCGCAAAACCTTTCCATGCGTCCTGCGGATGACTCCTGTATCAGAGAGCTCAACAATGTCTCGGCGGATTGTGGCCGGGGAGGCAGGTACCATCTCAATCAGTTCGCTGACAGAAATGGATTCACGCCCTTT
This sequence comes from uncultured Lachnospiraceae bacterium, assembly GCA_902766175.1. Lineage (GTDB taxonomy): Bacteria > Bacillota > Clostridia > Lachnospirales > Lachnospiraceae > Moryella. Next base: position 21,751 of record CACXCJ010000037.1, on the reverse strand, counting down.
CAAAATAGAAAGAATCAGATTTTGACGCTCAGAACTTTTCATAATTAATCACTTTTTCTTCATCGCCAGCATTTCTGCCATTTTCCTCAATAGCGGCCAGAAAATCGAAACCAATGAAATTACGATCAAAATACACGAAATCGGTCTGCGGAAAAAAATCGTAACATCTCCGTGAGACAAAACAAGCGATCTCTGAAGATTTTTTTCTGCCAGATTTCCAAGAATCAGTCCCAGTATAACGGGAGGCATCGGGAAATCCAGCTTGATCAGAAAGAACGAGATCACTCCCAAAACCATCATCAGGACGATATCCCCGATGTTATTGTTCACCGCATAAGTACCGACGACGCAGAACGCAAAGACAATCGGCGTGAGATATGTGTTTGAGATTTCTCCGATCTTTGCGAACCCCCGGAGGCCCAGAAAGCCGAGGACACACATACAGATATTCGCCAGAAACATCCCCATGATAACCGTATAAACGGTCTCTCCCTGTGTCTGAAAAAGCAGCGGTCCGGGAACAATGCCCTGCATCATGAGCGCACTCAGCATAATTGCGGTGCCTGCATCTCCCGGAATTCCCAGAGTGAGCAGCGGAATGAGTGCTCCTCCGGAAATGGCATTGTTTGCCGCTTCCGGTGCCGCAATTCCTTCCGGAGCGCCTTTTCCAAACTGATCCTTATGCTTGGAAACCCGTTTAGCCTCATTATACCCCACCCAGCATGCTATGTCACCGCCGGTACCGGGAATCGCGCCAATTACAGTACCGATAATGCTGGATCGAAGCATCGTCGGAAAGACAGTTTTTGTATCCTGCCACGTCGGAAGAATGCGTTTAATTTTCTGTGTGGTACGCTTATTCCCTCCATCATTTCCAGCTTCAATGTTCTGAAGTCCCTGGGAAAACGCATACAGGGCAATTAATACTGGAATCATCGCGATCCCGCCCATAAAATAAACCGTTCCAAACGTAAACCGCTGCTGCCCGGTCAGGGAATCTATTCCCACTGTCGCCATCATAAGACCAATCACGGCGCTGATCAGCCCCTTTGTCACGTTCTTCGCAGAGATACTCGTAACCATAGACAAGCCAAATACCGCCAGCGCAAAATATTCTGGCGCTCCGAACTTCAACGCAAACCTGCCCAGAATAGGGGAAATCCACAAAAGCATAATGGCGGAAAAAATTCCTCCAAAGGTCGAAGCCATCGTGGAAATTCCAAGCGCCCGCCCCGGCTGGCCGAGCTTTGTCGCCATGGGATAGCCGTCCAATGTAGTTGCTGCTGAATTGGCAGTGCCTGGCGTTTTAATCAATATCGCAGTTATGGAACCGCCGTAAATTGCACCACACCACAGCCCAAGGAGCATGAGGATCCCGGATGCGCCCTTCATGGTAAGGGTCAGCGGCATCATGATCGAGAGCCCCATCACGGAGGATAATCCAGGCATGGCCCCGATAAAAATGCCAAGAAGCGTGCCGAGCATCATCAAAAGCACATTCCCCGGAGCAAACACCACCCCTAGCGCTGCAATCATCGAACTCATCATTTTGATAACTCCTCAACACTCAGAATAATATTCCCTTAGGTAACGCTAATTTCAGCAAAATTGAGAAAACCACATAAATGAAGATCACAACAAATGCCGTCAGCGGTATAAATACCTTAGCCCTGTGTTCTCCCATAAGAACCATCACACATGGAAGCATAAAACAGGAGGCAATGACAAAGCCGCACAGGTACAGCAGCAGGCAGAATCCGGCCAGAATCGCAATCGCTGACAGGACTTTTTTGAAATTTTCCGTATGTATCGAAAAATCCGCGGCATTTTCTTTTACGTCACCTGATCGCAGACTCTGAATCATCAAAACAACAGAAAGCAGAATCAAAACCACTGACAGAGCCTTTGGCCAGTCCCCTGCTCCGATACTGTTCTGTGAGCCAGGCGGCAGGGTAGAAGCGCTCGCAAATATTCCCACCGCTATGATAATGAAAATTACCGCACATAAGATATTGTACTTTTTCACGTTCTCACCCAGAAATCATTCTTTTTTAGGCCGCCAGGGATGGCGGCCTAAAACAAATCACTCTATGTTCTTTTGCCTTCTGAATACGGGTTATTTCGCAACACTCTCATAGTAGGCCTGCTGATCCGCCACAAACTTCAGCATCTCATCATGATCCATTGCGGGTACGCTCTGGAATCCAAATCCCTGCAGCGTTTCCTTATAGGAATCCGATGCAGCGCCGTCCTGGAAGATTTTCTGCAGATACGAAACGGCTCCATCCGGGGTTCCTTCCTTGACGCAGACGGTAATCCAGCTCAGAATATTCATGTCGCTGATCTCATCATAGAGCTCACTCATACACGGAACATCGGGATACGCATCCAGCCTCTTTTGTCCGGAGCACGCAAGAGCCTTCACTTCCCCTGCATCCAGCTGTCCTTTTGCAACGCCGGGTGCGGCAACCGTTGCCGTGCACTCTCCACTCACCACTGCAATGACACTATCTCCCGAAGAATCATATGCTACGGTAGAGGTTTCAAGCCCGAGGCCTTTGTTCAGTGCCGTATAAACCAGATGCGGCACGGCGCCGGAACCGGTATCCCCGATGGAAACCTCACCCGGATGTTCCTTGCAGTAATCAACAAACTCCTCAAAGGTGTCGTATGGCGCATCCTTCTTGACAATCAGGAGATAAGGATCCTGCTCAATGCATGCCAGCGGAACAATCTTTGACGAATCAATGTCCGTATTTCCCAGTACGTAATTCAGAACCATATCGCAGTTATAAACGCCGATCGTATAGCCATCCGCATCCGCACTCATAAACTGCTGAAATCCAACCAGTCCGGAACCGCCTGCCACATTGGAAACAATAATATTCTTTTCTAACTCACCTTCCGGAATGGAATTGATAACACCTCTCACGCATGTATCTGTTGTCCCGCCTGCTCCCCAGTAAACAATGGCACTGAGATCCTTCTCGGGTTTCCAGGATGAAGAGGCTGCTGCCGAAGTTTCCGCAGATTTGGCCGTTTCAGACGCTCCGCTTTCTGCCGCGCTCGTTTCAGCCGCTGTGCTCTCCGCAGAGGCAGCTGCCGATGTCGCTGTCTGTGTACTTCCGCCACATCCGGAAATAATTCCACACGTTAATGCAGTGACTGTCAGAATTGCCAAACTCTTTCTCTTCATATTTTCCTCCTTATAAATGGATTGATACAGCATCCACATTTTACAGATCACTTCACAGAGTCTTCCCACTATGAGACCGATACAGCAGGCTCCCCATGTTCTTCGATGAATCTCTGCACCTGGGAGAGACTGCGAATGCCGGCAGTTGCACCTATATCCTGAATCACCAGGGCGGAGCAGGCTGTGGCAAATGTCATGCATCTGCGGATATCATATTTATGTTCAATTCCATAGATCATCCCGGCCACAAAAGCATCTCCCGCTCCCGTAGTGTCCTTTACGGCTACCTTATAGCATCCACACTGAACGGACTGCTGATGATCCATGTAAAAGGACCCCTGATCACCTGCCTTAATCACGACATGCCCGACCCCGCGCTCCAGGAAAAATGCGGCCATATCCGGAATGCTGCTGCGGTGAGTGAGTTCCACTGCCTGTTCTATGCTGGGGAAAAAGTAATCCAGATACGGGTAATTGGATTCGATGATCTCTCCCCACCTTCCCGTTCTGTCCATTGTCACATCCATGCCTGTGACAATTCCTTTTTTCCTGCATATTTCCAGGAGCTTCCGCGCGCCTTCCCCGTCAAACTGCGTCATGTGAAACGTTCCGCCTATTTCCAGAAAATCTGCATGATCTAATACGGACAGGTCAATGTCCTCTTCCCTGAACGCCTGGCTTGTCTCAAAAAGCTGATAAAAGGTCCGGCCTCCGTCCTTTCCTAGAAGGATCAGTGATTTTGTCTGCTCCTTGCCCGGGCAGCGAATCACATGATCTGTGTTGATCCCCACATCCTTCATTGACGCCAGGCAGTTTTCCGCGAAAAAATCGTCCCCTATGGGTCCCACATAAATCACTTCTTCGCCGAGGCTGGCAAGATCCACCGCATTGTTATGGGCATCCCCGCCGGTTCTTACCTGAAAGCTCTCAAGAAGGTGATAATCCGCATTGAGGGCAACCTGGCTGATCGGGTATGCATATAAGTCAGCGATGGTTTCACCTACGCAGATAATTCTGTGATCCATTTATTCTTTTCCTTCCCAGACAGCCGATCCCCGAAACAGTCTGATCTTCTGCACAACAACTGCCGTGACCTTCTCTTTCGCGTGCTTAAGCATCGGATAGAAATCCCTCTTTCCGACGGTTTCTTCCAGCCCCTCCATAAACGCCATTCTCAATTCTGTCGCCACATTAATCTTGCGGATACCGAGTTCAATTGCCTTGCGGATCATCGGATCCGGCGTCCCGGAGCCGCCATGAAGAACCAGAGGCGGGATATCCTTCATTTGGCGGCACGCCCGGATTCTGTCAAAATCAAAGGAAGGCGCCGCCTTATACATCCCGTGCGCATTTCCGATTCCAATAGCGAGTGCGTCCGGATGGACTGCCTGAACAAAGGGTTCCACCTGGCTCAGGTCCACGAGGTTATGTCCTCCCTTCATTCCGTCTTCGACACCGCCAATAGAACCAAGCTCGCATTCTATGGATGCGCCATAGCTTTCCGCCAGCTCCTTTACCTGGCGGCTGATTCTGATGTTCTCTTCGAGCGGAAGGCGGGAACCGTCGAACATCACGGAAGTAAAGCCGAGATCCAGAACCATCTTTGCCTGTTCATAGCCGATCCCATGATCCAAAAACAGCACTACGGGAATATCTGTCTCAGAGGCTATCCTTTTTACCAGGTCGCTCAGGTACACAACCTGGCCGGCTTTTATTGCCCCCTGTCCGACCGAAAGAATCACCGGCCACTGCTCCGCTTCGACGCCATCCATAATTGCTTCAATTGTCTCCAAATTATCGATGTTAAAATGCGGAATAGCGGCATTCTTCTCCTCGGCAAATGTGAGGACATCCTTTAACGTAGTAAGCATTGTGCAACATCTCCTATCTGTTAATCATTTGTTCCGCTGTGAAAATATCACAAATTGATTAAATAATCAATTAACAATCTCATTAAATGATTATTTTCGTTGTTTTCTTCAAATAAATCATCGTTGTATTGTGCATTATTTATCATATAATCATTTTATTGTGATCTATTTCTGCTCACTTAACGCTCTGCACACACGCCCGCTGATGAATCAATCACTAATAATAACGGGCAGGGCTGTTTTTATCAGCCCTGCCCGTTACTCAAATGATTTCACAATCCAATTATGCTCAGAGACAATTCGAAATTATGGTAAGAGACTATCCGTTCCTTCTGCCTTCCTTCCTCAGTCCGAGATCCCGGTACAGTTTCCGCATCAGCCAGGCGGCGATGATGCAGCAGACGGCCTCTGAGGCGGGAACCGCAAACCAGACCATCTCCAGCTCCTGGGTTGCCTCCGAGAGAATCCGGAACGCCCCGTAAATCAGGACGAACTGGCGGAGCACGTTGACAAAAAGCGCATTTCTCTCGTGATGGAGCGACTGCATGGAGCTCGTCATGACCACCGTGCTTCCGCCGAACGGAAGAGAAAGAATACAGACGCAGAGTGCCCGGATGCCGATCGAGAGCATGGAGTCCGATGCGTCAAAGAGGTAGAGAAGCGGCCGCGGGATCTGCTCCAGAATCAGGAGCAGCGCGCACTCCAGGCAGAGCGCCGCGCTCAGGGCGAGGCGGAATGTCCGGTGCACGCGGTCCTTCCGGCCCGCGGCGAGGTTATAGGAGAGAATGGGCACCATGCCGTTGTTCATGCCGTAAAGCGGCATGTAGCAGAAGTTCTGGAGCTTCGCCCAGATGCCGTACACCGCCGCCGCCGTCGTGCTGTAGGTGAGAAGGACCTGGTTCACCAGGAAATTGGAGAAGCCCGCGAAACCGATCGTGACCATGCTCGGAAAGCCCACGGAGAGAATGATCTTCAGCTCCTCCCGGCGGAGACGGAGATCCGGCACCGTGACGCGAAGCTGCGGATTCTTTCTGACATTCAGAAAGAGCGAGACCGCGGCGCCGAGAATCTGTCCCAGAACCGTCGCGAGCGCAGCGCCCGCGATTCCGAGCTCCGGAAACGGCCCGAGGCCGAAGATCAGAAGCGGATCGAAGACAATGTTGAATACCGCGCCGCTCGCCATCGCCGCCATCGCGAGGAATGCATTTCCGGCCGAAACCAGCATTTTTTCAAAGAGCTGCCCGAAAAGCTCCCCGGCACAGACAATCCAGATGATCGACAAGTAGCTCGCGCCGTAGTCCACGATCTCCGGGATCTCCGTCTGCGCGGCGTAAATCGGGCGCGCCGCCGTAAAGCCAAGAAACATGAACAGAAGCATGAGGCAGAAATCGAGGGCAATGGCGGTGCCCGCCACTCTTCCGGCCTTTTTCTGGTCTCCCACCCCGAGCGCGCCCGCGGCGCCCGCGTTCACGCCTACGCCGATTCCGACCGCGGCCGCATGCATCAGCATCTGCATCGGAAATGCGAGGGAGACCGCCGTCAGAGCATTTTCCGAAATCCGTGCCACAAAGATGGAATCCACAACATTGTACATGGCCTGGATAAAGAAGGAAATCATCATCGGAAGGGTCATGCTCAAAAGAAGCTTTCCGACGGGCCATGTCCCGAGCTTATTCTGTCTTGATTCTTCCACGTCCAGGGTTCTCCGCACCCTTCAATCGCCCCCTGCTCTCTTCCTGCATTTCCCGCGTCATGTCTTCACGAGAGATTCTTCACAGTCCCGATCGAGACGAAGTGATCATAGAGCGCGCGGAGGTCCGTTCCCTCCTCCGCGCTGAAATTCCTGGTTCCGATCACGCGGCAGCTCAAGCGGCCGGAGGGAAGCAGCTCCTGGCTGTAGGTGTCGCGGAAATAGCAGTCCGTCGAGACTTTCCTGTCCCAGAGAATTCCCCGCCACTCGTTCAGGGAGCAGCCCGGGAAATTCACATTCCAGATTTTTCCCGCGCCCGGAGGCTTTTGCAGGATCGCTCTCAGAATCTCACGCAGGGAATGATCCGTCACCTCATGCACCGGCCCCGCGTCCTCCGAGAACGCCGCAGAGGGAATCCCCTGGAAGGCACCCTCCAGGGCTGCCCCGGCCGTCGCGGAATACTGCAGGTCCGTGGCCGCATTGTACCCGTAATTAATTCCGGAGAGAATGTAATCCGGCTTCCCCGGAACCACGTTCAGGACGCCGATCCGCACGCAGTCCCCCGGCGTCCCGCTGCAGGAAAAGGCATGCACTCCCGGCACCGGGAACGGACTATCCCAGACTTCAAAGCTCTTGTGCAGGGTGATGCTGTGCGACATGGAGCTCCGCTCATCCTCCGGCGCAACCACCCAGACCTCTCCAAACTCCGCTGCCGCCGATGCCAGACGGAGAATGCCGTCCGAGCGGATCCCGTCATCATTTGTAATCAGAATTTTTGTCATGCGCGCTCAAGTCTCTCCCAGGCTGCCTCATGACAGAAGGCTCCGGCCTTCCGGCAGCAAGCTACAGTCTCCACCAGGTCAGACCTGATTCCTTCAGATCCGCGATCCCGTAGATTCCCTTCACATCAATCAGCACCTTCTCGTCATCCGGACCATTCCGGTACAGCTTCTTTAACTCAGAGAGAGCCATGTTCCGGAACACATCGTGCGCTACCGCGGCAATCACGCAGTCCGCCCCCCGCGCCTCCTCAAGGGAGGAGAGCTTCACGCCGTACTCCCGCTCGGTCTCCGCGCTGTCGGCGAGCGGGTCCACCACCAGAGGAGAAATGTCATAGGTGTTTAATTTCCGGATGATGTCCGCCACCTTGCTGTTCCGGATGTCAGGGCAGTTCTCCTTGAAGGTGATGCCGAGGATCACGACCTTGCTCCTCTTCGGCGTCTGCCCGGCCCGGATCATGTGGCGGATCGCGGTGTCCGCGATATAGCCGCCCATGCTGTCGTTCACGATGCGCCCGTTCAGGATAATCTGGCTGTGATAGCCCAGCCGCTCGGCCTCATAGATAAAATAGTACGGGTCCACACCGATGCAGTGGCCGCCGACCAGTCCCGGGCGGAAGCCCAGCGCGTTCCACTTCGTGTTCATGCCGTCGACCACCTCGTTCGTGTCGATTCCCATCCGGTCAAAGACCATGGCCAGCTCGTTCATGAACGCGATGTTGATGTCTCTCTGGCTGTTCTCGACGACCTTGACTGCCTCCGCCGTGCGGATATTGGAAACCGGACAGGTACCGGCGTCAATCACAATGTCATAGACCTTTTTGATTTCTTCCAGGGACTCTGCATCCATGCCGGAGACGATTTTCCGGATATTTTCCAGGCGGTGCACCTTGTCCCCCGGATTGATGCGCTCCGGGGAGTAGCCGACTTTGAAATCCGCCCCGCATTTCAGACCCGATTCCTTTTCCAGGATGGGGACGCAGACATGCTCCGTGACGCCCGGATAGACGGTGGACTCAAACACCACAATAGCGCCTTTCCTGAGATTGCGCCCCACGGTTCTGCTCGCGCCGATGACCGGCGTGAGGTCCGGGGTGTGGTCTGTGTTGACCGGCGTCGGAACCGCGACAATATAGAACCGCGCCGCCCCGATCTGACGCTCCTCCGAGGTGAAGAAAACCGTCGAGCGGGAGAGCGCCTCTCCTCCCACCTCCCGGGTGGGGTCGATTCCCCTTTTGTACTGATCCACCTTCGAGGCATTCAGGTCGTACCCGATCACCTTCAGGCCCTTTCTGGCAAAGGCCAGCGCGATCGGCATGCCGACATATCCCAGGCCGATGACGGCCAGGCTCTCCTCTCCGGAAATTAATTTCTCGTACAGCTGCATGGAAAATGCCTCCTTTTCTGCGTGGAAATGTCTGTGTCCGGCTGTCTCCTCCGCGCTGCTCCGCTTCTCTCCCGCGTAACTCCGCTTTTCTTCCGCGCAGCTCCGCTCCATTTCAGCGCTGCTCCGCTTCTCTCCCTCACGTGTGCTCGATGAACCAGTTCACGATCCGGTTCCAGAAGCTGCTGACTCTGTGTTCCATGAGCCTGCTCCCGTGATAGGTGTAGTCGTAAAGAATGCTTCTGCCATCCGGCGTCTTCACGGAAAAATCCTGAAACGCCGCGTCGTACACATCGTCCGCGATGTTTCTCTGGCTCTTCCTAAAGCCGCCGAAGGAGCTTTCCAGCGCGATGCCGCCGCTCTCCGTGTCAGAGACCTCAAGGTTCTCCGCGAGCGAAATCCCGTCCGCCCGGAGGGAGAGACTGCTGCCCTTAAGCGTGAGCTCGATCTTCACATTTCCCGCGTCCTTGATCTCGAGCTCCGGGATATATTCCTCCGCTCCGTCCGCGACGCTCTCGACCTTCTCTCTCGAGGTCCGGAACGCCTTCAGGAAATAGAGTCCCGCTGTCGTGTTATTTTTTGAAAATTTTCCGCGCACCTTGAGCTCCGCCTCGTAGGCATCCCGGCTGTCCTCAGGCACGGAAACCGGGTGTCCATCGTGCAGCCTGAACATGTCCTGCTTCAGAAGAACCTTCTCGCTGCCGCCGCTCTTTTCGCGCACATACAGCACATTGTTCTCCAGCGACACGGAAATGTACCGGTCAAAGCTCTCCCCGCTGCCGGAGCCGCCCCCGGTGCGGAGATAGATTGTCTGGTATCCGATCTTGTTCCCGAGAAGTCTGCAGCTCAGAGCCAGGTCCCCGGCCTCCGTGTCCTTCAGCGTCATGCGCCCCCTGGACTGCGATTCAGACGTGAGCGCTATGAGGTTTCCCTTGAACTCGGCGGCTCCCTTTTCGACATTCCAGCGGGAGTACCCGGCCTGATCCCCGTCGACAAATACGATGTTTCCCCGGTACTCCTTCGGCAGATCGTCCCGTATTCTCATGAGCAGGTGATTTGTGTACCACCACGGCTGCGGCTCCAGGCGGGTCAGATCGTAGATCGAGGAGCTCTTCTTATCAAAGGAATACCCCTCCCGGTTCATGTTCAGCCGGAACAGGCCCTCCAGATTCGCCGCGTTTGCCTCGGAGACGTGTGCATTGTCCCCGTAGCGCCCCGTATTGGAGTGCATGAGACAGTAGAAATCCGGCACGTAACCGACCTTCTCCGTGTAGATGCTCTCCATCAGGTCGTAATCCCTTGTGATTCTCTGCTCCATCTCCGGCGTGCTCTCGGTCGGAACGCGGTCCTTGTCGCGGATGTAGTCCATGAGATAGTGGTTGTAGTCCCGGTCTATGAACTGGTTGATCTCGACAAATTCACGCGAATCCAGCTCCCCGAGGAAGCGGTGATAGCGGTCGTACGCATTGATGTAGGAGAGCCGGTAGCCGTTGGTGCCGAGCTCCCAGAACCCCTCCTTCTCAAGCTCCTTCAGCTGCTCTGGCGAGATGAATTTCTGGTCATTGTTCTCAAATTTCTCGGCGTAGGTGAGGATCGACGCCTTGTAGTTCAGTTTCTCCAGAATCTTTTCAGTGAAAAGCACCGTGTCCGTGCGGCCATCCTCGAAGAAGAGGAACAGGGACTTGTCCGGGAGCGGCTTTCCCTCATTGTAGTAGTCCTCCACGTCCTTCTGCGTGATGGTGACGTACCCGAGCTTCTTGAGGGCGCCGAGCTCCTCCTTCAGCCTCTCTGTGGCAATGAGGGAGTTGTCTCCTGTCCGCGCGACCCCGAAGTAGGAGAGCGCGATGAAACCGTGATCCTTCCCGGATACGACGCCGGAATCTGCCGGATCGTAAGGCCTGTAGGTCTTAGTCACCAGAAGGTTCTCCGCAATCAGGAAAGCCACGGCGATGAGAATCACAACCTCCAGGCACGTGCGCAGGACCTTGATCTCATCCTTCCGGGTGCGGATCGGATAGAACAGGAACCTGCCGGGCTTTACCGGCCGGTTCTCCCGCTCTCTGTTTTTTCTATCTCTGAATGCCATTTACTTCGCTCTGCCCTTGTTTCCTGTTCTGCATTTCTGCCATCCGCGCCGCATGTTTCCCTTACGGTTCAAAGCGGTCGATGTAGTCGTCGATTCTCGCAAACGCGTATCCCTGTTGCTGCCAGTAGGGGATCATCGTGTCGAGCATCTGGGCCGTACATTTCGCGCTCTCTGTCATGTGCATGACGATGATGCTGCCGCTGCCGACCTTATAGCCATCCTCGGAGGACGGTGAACCATGCATCATGCTCTGGATGAATTTATTCAGATCCGTTTTTTCGTAGTCATTCGTTGAAACATCTCCTGAGACAGAGTACTGAAATCCCACATCGAACACCTGATACAGCCCCTCCTTGCTGACTTCCAGTGTGGGCGGCCGGAAATCAAGAGAGAGTGCTCTTTTCCCGTCGACAGAGATGTCCCCGACGTACTGGTTCAGCTTTTCGTAGGACGTGACCAGATCCCGGCGCTCTGCCTCCTGTTCCTCCGCGGTCAGGGAGGAGTAGCGCGTGAAATTCTCGTTGGCGTCTGCCAGCGGCTCATGGGAATTCGTGTGACTCGCAATCTCATGTCCCGCCTCCGCGATCGAGCGGAGAAGGTTCGGGTTCGCCTCCACATGCTCCGTGAGGACGAAAAAGGTGGCCTTGACGCCATATTTATCCAGCACATACAGCAGCTTATTGATGGATTCATCTGTCCCCCAGTCATCAAACGTAAGGAACAGCACCTTGTCACGCGTAAGCTTTCCCTTTTTATCCAGCTGCCGGATCTCCCGGCCGGAAAAGCCAGGCATCTTCGCCTTGTTGATAATGAAATTGCTGCCGATGTACCGGTCCCTGATATAAGCAAACTGCTGCTCCGGGCTTTCCATGCTGGTCAGGACATTCTTTGTGGAGGTGACATCGCTCTGCGCGGTGCTCCGGATTGTGTAGACCTTGTCCGATGCCAGAAGGTCACTGACCGTTTTCAGGCTGTACCGGCTTCCGTCCTCGATGGCGCCCGTCTGGGCGGACGTAAAGGCGATAGAATCCACAAACTCCCGGATGGCACCGGAGACCATGCTCCCCATGATCGTTTGATCGCCCGCTCTCCTGCCGGCATCTCCCTCATAGTAGTCGAGAGAGAAGTACTCCAGCCCTCCGCGGGTAAAGCGGACATGGGCGTCATGCAGGCTGCTCAGCACCGCCGGGACTTCTTCCTCCGTCATATTCTGCGTGCCATCCTGCATCAGCCTGACGGACGCTCCGACTGCTGTCAGGCCGTACGCGTGGACAGCCTCAAGCACCCCTTCCTCCGCCGGCTCACCGGGCAGCAGGATGACCTTCGGGGTGTAGGAATAGCGCCACTCCATATAGGTCATGCAGGCGTGAAGATAGCTGGATGTCCCGTCAAAATCTGCTGTGAAGGAGCCGGAGGGCCGGAAAAGAAGTCCGATCTCCTCCCCCATGCCGATCAGCTTCTCAATGGCGGAGGCATTCTCCCGCATCTCGTCAAAGGTCACGAAAAAGGTTCCGGCACCGCCTGCATTCCGAAGAATGCCGGCGACATCGAGATCCACCGCCTCGTTTCCGAGTCCGCCGAAGGTAAGGCCGAGCGCCCTCTCTGTGGTCCTCACGCTCTGCAGGCAGACGGATTTTTCTCCCCGGTTTTCTTTTCTCAGCCGGGCCGTCTCCTCAGCAGAGAGTGCCGGGATGGTGCCGTGCTTTAAAAGAGCAGCCCGCATGTCCAGGATCTGGAAGTCCTTCTGGTCCGCCTCCTTCAGAAGCGCCCCGATGTCACGCAGATCAGAGGCGTCAAAGAGATAGAACGCTCCCTCGGAGAGCTGCTCCGGATTCTGCGGAAGCACCGGCGTCTGCCCATTCACAAAGCAGGCGCTCCGGATTGCCGGAAGGCAGCTCTCATCCTGGACGAGATACGCCCTGCTTTCCGTGCCGAGATCCTGAAGCCGGCTTCTCTCGGATTCAATTTCCTCGTACATCTGCTTCGCATCCGCATAGGAGCGGCCGGTTCTGCCCGCATTTTCCAGGGAATAGCCGTCCTTCAGAATCTCTCCGAGGAGCGCGGGATCCGTATCTGCTGTCACGAAGAAGGAAGCAGAGGCGCTGTGCTCTTTTAAAAGAGCCTTCAGGGCCTCATACTGCTCCGCGCTCTCAAGGTTCCGGATACAGAGCGCTGCCACCGTCTCATCCGTCAGGACGCTGCGATACACGACCGCCTGACCGGTTCCCTCTGTGAGCGCTTCGTCGATAAGAGCCTCCGGCTCCTGCGTCCGGATCTCGGACAGAGGGACAATTTCGACGTTCTGCTCCCGCAGCGCCGTGAGCAGCCAGCGCGTGACCTCGGAGATGCTGATTTTCTCCCCGCTGTCCGCTGTCTTTTCATCGTCCAGGTCCGGCTGCTTGTCTATGGCCGGCTTCGCCGCGACGACCATCGGCTCCTGGTGGACAGGCTCCTCCTCTCCTCCCAGGCGCACGACGAGAATGTGCTGCCCTCTTATGCCTCTCACGTACTGCTCTGCGTCATTCCCGCTCGCAAACTTGTCCGCGCCGATCAGATCGTCATCGTCCGCCACCACTTCCTTTTGGTACCCGGCGGCTGCCGCAGCCTTGAAGCTCGTGAGACGGGCCCCCATTCCGGGGCAGTATAACACCGTCACGTCCTCACCGGTCTCCTCGCTGAGGAGCTCCCGCGATTTCAAGAGGCTGCCGCAAAGCTCCTGAATCTCCTGGCTGTCGCTCTCGGTCCCGTCGAGGCCTCCGCTCAGGATGCTGTTTCCGCTCAGAAGAATCTTCTGCACCATCCCCTGGTTTTCCCGCGCACCGATTGCGGGGATCGCAAACGACGCCTGTGCACTCTGCTCCTGCAGGGCTTCAAGGATCTCCTCGTTTACCGTCACATCGTCGTTCAGCCCGGAAAAAACGACGGCGACAGAGGTCTTCTCCGCGGAAGCCCCGTCTCCCGTGACGGCCTCCGCAGGGCTTGCCTCCCTGAAGCGGTTCAGAAGCTCCTCCGCGTCCCCTGACGTGGCCGCTGTGACGGTCCCGTCCACCTCAACGTCCGTGTACGTGCTGATCCGGCGGAGCTCCAGGAGGTAGTGCACACAGAACGCAAGCGCGAGGACCACGGCGGCGGCCAAAATCACGAGAATGGCGAGCCCGGTCCCCCCGGGCTTCCTCTTTCTGCCGGAGAACCTCATGTGTCCCGATCCCCCGGTATTTCTCTCCTGCTCATTTTTCTGTCCTCTCTCCTGCATCTCCCCCGCGCCTGTACTTCCCTCTTCCGGGCATGGAGCAGTCGCGGAGCTCAACGGCAAACAGATACGTCTCATCAAAGCGGCCGATCCCCCCTCGAGCAGCAGATTTCCCCGCTGTCTCCGGTCCGGATGGCGGATTCCACCGCCCTGAAGAGCTCCGCGCCGGCGGTGTCCTGCGGATCATTGATCCACTTTTCCAGTTCTTCCCGGGTGGTGTCCTCCCCGAGCAGATCCATGGCCCTGTCACTCACAAACGGAAGGCGGAACGTTTTGTTCTCGCAGACCAGCAGGGCAAGCGGCACGTCCATCAGAAAATCGATGTTCCTCAAGGCAGACCAGCAGGCCCTCTGCTTCCGGCTTTCAATCGCGATTCCCCTGGCCGCACAGCAGTCGAGCATTTTTTCAAGCGGCATGGGGCAGCCGAAGTAGTAGCCCTGCAGCATATCGCATCCGCTCTTCCTCAAGAATTCCACCTGCTCGCGGTTCTCCACGCCCTCCGACAGAACCTGATGTCCGATTCCCTTATTCATGCGGATGATAGACTGGACAATGGACCGGGAGCGCTTTGTCTCCCGCCGCAGAAACTCCATGTCCAGCTTCAGCACATCGAACGCATACTCCTTCAGCAGATTCAAGGAGGAGCAGCCTCTGCCGAAGTCATCCATCCACAGCTCATAGCCCGCTTCCTTGAAGCGGTCCAGCGTCTTGAATTCTGCCTCCGCATCCGGGTTCACGGCGCTCTCCGTCATCTCGATATGAATCAGGCTCCAGTCGACGCCGTTCCTCCGCACGATGTCCTCAATCTCCCGGAAGATATCGCAGCACAGAAAGTCAGAGCGGGAGAGGTTGATGGAAACGGGAATCATCGGCTTCCCGCTGCTCTTCCGCCCGGCGAGTTCTTCCACCGCCTGCCGGATCACGCACAGATCCAGTTTCCAGATCTTCTGTTTCTTCTCGAGCGGAGGGATGAAGACTGCCGGGGTCAGCAGCCCCCGCTCGGGATCGTCCCATCTCGCCAGTGCCTCCATCCCGCAGAGCTCTCCGGATATGGAACGGATCAGAGGCTGGTAAAAGACTCTGATCCATCCCTTCTCAATTGCCTCCTCGAGATGGGAAACAACGTAGTCCGCAGCCTCTGGTTCGGCGCCCGGAAGCGGACTCGGGATGTCCTCACTGGGGTTCTTGTCAGATTTTCTTCTTGTCACGTCATCCATAAATGTTCCTTCTTCGATACGGCGGCAGGGGTCCGGGTATGGAAGCCAGTGCAGAAGTTGTTAAAAAAGTCTGAAAACCGTTTCAGCCAAAGAATACACCAAAAAGCGCCGCTGAACAAGATGCGGCAGAGAACCGGGCCGCACCGGCAGAAGGAGAAAGACCGGAAATAAAAGGCTGGATAAGAGACAGGCGCCCGGCCTGCTGTCTTATCCAGCCCTTTTGCATGACAGACAACTCTGCGTACCCGTTCACCGGAGGATTCCTTGCGCCGGGTGCCGCGCCGCAGGGATCTCCCCGCGCATTACCAGATTCCCATGATATGCTGCGTGAGAAGACTGACCGCAGTGATGCCCGCCCAGCAACAGGCGCCGAGGAGGATCGGTTTCCCGCCTGACTTGATCAGCTTGACGATATTGCTGTTCAGCCCGATCGCGGCCATCGCCATGATGATCATGAACTTGGACAGCTCCTTCAGCGGCGCGAACACCGACGCGCTGACGCCGAGGCTCAGCGCGATCGTCGTAAATACAGACGCCAGGACGAAAAACAGGACGAACAGAGGAAAGGCCTTCCGGAGACTGAATCCGCTGTCCTGGGAGGTATTTTTTTTCGCGCGGAGCATCGCCAGAACCAGTGTAATGGGGATGATGGCAAGCGTTCTCGTCAGCTTCACGGTCACTGCCTTGTCCAGCGTCTCGCTCCCGAGATTCCACATGCTGTCCCAGGTCGATGCAGCTGCCGTGACCGAGGACGTGTCATTGATCGCTGTGCCCGCAAAGATTCCGAAGGCGTTGCCGCTCGTGGTGTCGAATCCGATGGCGTGCCCGAGAATCGGGAAGAAAATGGCAGCCAGCACATTGAAGAAAAAGATTACAGAAATCGCCTGCGCGACCTCGCTGTCATCCGCACCAATCACAGGCGCCGTGGCAGCAATCGCAGAACCGCCGCAGATCGAAGAGCCCACTCCCACAAGCGTGGAAATATTCCCCGGGATATGCATTGCCTTATGCAGGGCCCAGGCGATCAGGAGCGAGGTTGAGATCGTACAGACGATAATCGGAAGAGACTGCTTTCCCGTCTGCAGCACAACCGAAAGATTCATTCCGAATCCCAGAAAAACCACCGCCGACTGAAGGATGTACTTGGAGGTCCACTTGATTCCCTCCTCCGCTCTTCCCCTCGACTGCCAGAACATCGCGATGATCATCCCCGCGAGAATTGCGGTCACGGCGCCTCCGATCACCGGGAATTTTTTGCCGAGCAGCCAGGACGGGACTGCAATGACCAGACACACCAGAATGCCTGCCAGTTTTCTGCTGAAATTCTTCATTCTCCGCTCCCCCTTGTGTTTTCCGGCCTGCTCTGCGGCACCCTGCCGGTGTGCGCGCTCTCAGGCCAGTTGTCTATCTGTTCTTTTCGTCCATACTATACAGCGGGCTTTAAAAAAGATATAATTATATATTATGATAATTCCATAAAAAATTCTTATGATTTGAAAGAAGGCGTGCCATGGATTTCAGAATCGAGACATTTCTGTGTGTCTGCAGGACAATGAATTATACCAAAGCGGCGGATGAGCTGTGCATCACACAGCCGGCGGTCTCCCAGCACATCGGACACCTTGAGCGCCAGTACGGCGTGCAGCTCTTTACGAAAACCGGCCGGAGAATCCGCCTGACGCCTGCGGGAGCACTGCTCCGCGATACCATGACGGTCATGAAAAATGATGAGCACAAGATCGCGCTCCGCCTTAAGTCGCTGAAGAATCCCGTCCACACACTCTCCATAGGCGTCACCATGACGATCGGCGAATACGTGCTGCCGCATCCGGCCGCGGTGTATATGAAGGCACACCGCGAAACCAATATGCATATTCATTACGGCAACACTGCGAGGCTTATGCGGGAAATCGACGCGGGAGAGATCGATTTTGCCCTTGTGGAGGGATACTATCCGTACAAAAACTATGAGCACATGACCTTCCGGAGCGAAAAATTCATCCCGGTCTGCTCTTCCTCCCACGTATTTTCGAGACCGCCGGAAAAGCTGAGCGATCTGCTGACGGAGCGGCTGATTCTGCGGGAGAAGGGATCCGGGACGAGAAATATCCTGGAGAGAAATCTTGCTGTCAAAAATCTGGCTGTCACGGATTTTCCTCACTGCGTCACAGTGGAAAACATGCACTCCATCATCGAGCTTCTGAAGGAGGACTGCGGCATCTCCTTTCTCTATGAAATCGCCGCCCGCAGGGAGCTTGAGAAAGGAACGTTGCGAGCTATCGAGCTTCAGGATTTTTCCATGACCCATGATTTTGACTTTGTGTGGGCGAAGGGAAGCATCTTTTCACAGGAGTACCGGCGCATCTGTTCGGAGCTGACGGCGGACAGCAGGCCGGATTTCGTCTGAGGCAGGACGGATTTCCCCTAATCCGTAAGCCGGGAAGCCATCCGGCAGGGGACTCTCAAAAAGAGCCCCTGGCCTCGCGGACCAGGGACTCTTTTTTCTCACTTCTCTGTTGTTCCCGCGCACGTCTCTCGAGCGCGTCTCACTTCTTAAATTCAAACGGCTTCACCTGACGGACCACATCCATCACCGTGCCGTCGCGCGCCTCGATGATGCCGACCACGCGGTCCCCGAACTGAACCTTCTCCGGCTCGCCGACAATGGAGTACGCGATGTCGCGCAGCTCCTCGATCGTCCTGATCGGAAGCCCTGCGTCCTTTGTCGCGTCAATCAGGTCCTGTCTCTTCGGGTTGATCGCGATGCCGTAGTCGGTGACGACGACATCCACATCCTCGCCCGGCGTCGTGACGGTCGTCACGTCCGTGCAGATGGACGGGATTCTGCCCTGCATGATCGGCGCGATGACGATCGTGCACTTCGCGCCCGCTGCCGTATCCGGGTGGCCGCCCTGTGCGCCGGTGATCACGCCGTCACTGCCGACGACGACGTTGCAGTTGAAGTGGACGTCCACCTCGAGCGCCGCCAGGATGACGAAGTCGAGCTTGTTCACGTACGCGCCCTTGTTGAACGGGTCCGCGTACTCGCCCGCCGTGATGTAGAAGTGATTCGGGTTCCGCTCGATGCTGCCGATCGCGTACTCGTCGAAGTCCTGCGTGTCAACGAGCTTTCCGATGAGGCCCTCCTCCAGGAGCTCGCACATCGGCTTTGCGATGCCGCCGCAGCCCCAGGCCATATGGATGTTCCGCTCGCGCATGATCTTTGCGAGAGAGATCGTCGAAGCGATGGACGCGCCGCCGACACCCGTCTGATAGGAGAAGCCCTCCTTAAAGTACGGTGTGTGCACGACGAAATCGGTGCAGTACTGCGCCATGAGGAGCTTTCTCTGGTCCGTGGTGGGCTTCGCCGCGCCGGTCGCGATCTTCGACGGATCGCCGATCTCGTCCACGACGACAACATAGTCGACGTAGGTCTGCGTGATCTGCGCCGGGAGATTCGGGAACGGAACCAGGCAGTCCGTGACCGCGACGACCCGGTCCGCAAACTGCGCATCGACTGCGGAGTAGGAAAGAACGCCGCAGTTCGCCTTGCCGCCATTTGCCGCGAGATTTCCGTACTCATCCGCCGTCGGTGCGCCGATGAACGCGATGTCGATGTGCGTCTCGCCGCTCTCGACCGCGCGGACTCTGCCGCCGTGGCTTCTCATGATCGCGAGACCCTTGAGCTTCCCGTTCGAGATCGCCTCGCCGATCTTCCCGCGGACGCCCGAGGACTGGATGTTCGTGATGGTCCCGTCCTCGATATAGGGAAGGATCGGGTCGTTCTGGGAGCCGAGAGAGGAGGCGCAGATCGTGATGTTCCTTATGCCCATGTCATGAACTTCCTTCATGACCATGTTCACGACCTTGTCGCCGTTTCTGAAGTGGTGATGGAAGCCGAGCGTCATGCCGTCCCTGATTCCGCACTTCTCGAGCACCTCCCGGATGCTCCCGACGAGCTTCGAGCCGTCTGAGTTAATGACGACCTTCGTCTTCGGGCCGTCCTTCCTGAATTCCGTTCCGTCGAAATGATGGGTCCCCTGAAAGACCTGCTTGCCGGTAAGCTTCAGGATCTCCTCCGGGATATCTCTTCCTACCGCGTTGATCATATTATAAGTCCCCCTTATACACGCCGGATGCCTTGGCGAGCTCAATGGTTCTCTTCGCTCCGTCATAGAAGGCGATGTCGATCATCTTGCCGTCCACCGTGAACACGCCGATTCCCTGTGCCTTCTTGGAATCGATCTCGCGCACCACCTTCTCCGCGAAGATGATGTCCTTCTGCGACGGCGTGAAGATCTCGTGGACGATGTTGATCTGGCGCGGATTGATGATGGACTTTCCGTCGAAGCCCATGAGATGAATCATCTCGACTTCCTTCCGGAACGCTTCCATATCGTTCAGGTTCGTGAACACGGTGTCAAAGCACTGCACGCCCGCCGCGCGCGCCGCGATGATCATGTGCTGCCTGGCGCCCTGGAGCTCCACGCCGGTGCCGGTGATGTGGGTCTGGAGATCCTTCGTGTAGTCGCCGCCGGAGAGCGCAATGCCGATCATCCGCTCGGAGGACTCACAGACCTCGAGCGCGTTCAGGACGCCCTTCGCGGACTCGAGTGCCGCCATGATGAGGGTGCTCCCCTCCGGGCGCTCGAACTCCTTCTCCGCCTTCGCGACCTCCGCCTCGACGGCGCGGACCTGCTCCGCGGTCTCGGTCTTCGGAATGCGGATCACGTCGCAGCCGCCCGCGACGGAGACGCGGATGTCCTCCTTCCAGAGGTCCGTGTCAAGGCCGTTGATGCGGACCACGCGCTCGCATCCCCGGTAATCGATTTCCTTCAGCGCGTGGTACAGGGAGAATCTCGCCGCGTCCTTCTGATTCTCCGCGACGGCATCCTCCAGGTCCAGCATGATGGAATCCGGCTTATAGATGTAGGGGTCCTTGATCAGGCTCGGCTTCTGCGCGTTCAGGAACATCATGGTTCTTCTAAGGCGCTTCTTGTTCGGATTGTTCATCGAATCGCACCTCCCCACGGAAGATTCTCGTACTGATCCACAGCCCGGTAGACCGCTCCCTCGATACGCGCCTTTAACGTGCAGTCGAGCGCCCCCTGATCCACGATTTTCAGCTTCACATTATCGATTCCGAGGCGGTCCAGCGTCTCCATGGCCACGTCGCGGATGTGATTTCCGTACTGATTGATGACCGCGCTGTCCAGCTCGAAATCAATTCTGCCGTCTCCCGGTTCCACGGTTACCTGGGCATCGCTGGATTCCAGCGTTCCCGCCATTCCGGCCTTTTTGATTTCCATCAAGCGTCCTCCTTCCGGCTGCTTAAACGTTCTCCCGCTCCCCGGCACCCCGGGAAACCGCAGGCGGAAGGCGCGTCTATTCCGGCGATCTGCGCATTTCCTGCATTTCCCGCTGTCCGGGGCATATCTGATTTCATTCTAGTATTCTGCATTTGCAGGGGCAAGTGTTTTGTGTTTTATGGGTGCTATAACTTTTTTACTATGTTATGATGGGAGTATTGAAAGCATGAGAGGATGAGGTGCGGAAATGAACGAGCGTCAGATCAGGTACATGCTTACAATTCTCAGGGAGGGCAGCATCAGCCGCGCGGCGGAGGTGCTTTACGTCTCGCAGCCGTCGCTCAGCCAGATGGTGCGGAAGGTCGAGTCCGAGCTGAACGCCGAGCTTTTCGTGCGCCACACAAACCCGATCGTTCTCACCCCCGCGGGCGAGTGCTATATGCAGGCCGCCCGCTCCGTCCTGAATATCGAGGAAAATCTGACCCGGAAAATCAGCGAAATCCGCTCCGGCGTCCGCGGAACCATACGGCTCGGGGTCCCGCTGCAGCGCTCTCTGCAGCTCATGCCGAAGATTTTCCCGGCGCTCCACGAGAAGTACCCGGAAGTCACGCTGAAGCTCACGGAGACCGGCTCCGACAGCCTCGAGACCATGCTCCTGAACCGCCAGCTGGACCTCGCGCTCGTCACCACGACCGCCAAGACGAATGCCCTGACCTATATCCTCGCATCCCGCGAGGAGACGCGGCTTCTCGCAGCAAAGAGCACGGATCTCGCGCGCCGGATCCCGGACGGCACGCCCATCTCTATTAAGGAAGCGGCCGATGAAGCCTTCATCGGTCTGAAGAACGGCCACAGCACGCGCATCACGCAGGAGAGACTGTTCGCGAACGCGCAGATTCACCCGCAGATTCTCTTCGAGACGGAGAGCATCGAGGTCGCGAAGCGCTGCGTCCCGCCCTGCGGCGCGGT